>CAJYQC010000418.1 GCA_913776885.1 uncultured Variovorax sp. | reverse complement strand
GGCCGCAGCGGCGGTGGCGGCTACGGCGGTGATCGCGGAGGCTACGGTGGCGGCGACCGCAGCGGCGGTGGCGGCTACGGCGGCGGCCGCGGCGGCTACTGAGCCCTTCCCCTGCTGGGCCTTCGGGCCCCTGAATGAAAAAGCTCCTTCGGGAGCTTTTTTTGTTTCCTCTCCCCCGCGCGAGCCGGCACCTGGGAGAACCCTTGCCCCTCGGTACGCACTTGTTCGTACCGCACCGGTCAGCCCATCGTCAGGCGCACAGCCCGACCCTCGTTCCCCCCAGACAAAGAGGAGCGAGACATGCGCATCAAGAGTCAGGCCGACTTCTTCTCGGGAGTCATGTTCACCACCGTGGGCGGCGCCTTCGCCATCGGCGCGACGACCTACACCATCGGCGACGGCGCGCGCATGGGACCGGGCTACTTCCCGCTGATGCTGGGCATCCTGCTGGCGGTGCTGGGCGCGATCATCATGTTCCAGGCGCTGGTGGTGGAGACCACCGACGGCGACCCGATCGGCAAGTGGGCCTGGAAGCCGCTGGCCTTCGTGCTCGGCGCGAACCTGGCCTTCGGCGTGCTGCTGGGCGGGCTGCCCAGCATCGGGCTGCCGGCCATGGGCATGATCATCGCGATCTACGCACTCACCATCATCTCCAGCATGGCGGGCGAGCACTTCAGGCTGCGCGACGTGCTGATCCTCGCGACCATCCTGGCGGCCGGCAGCTACGTGGCGTTCATCTGGGCGCTGAAGCTGCAGATCCAGGTGTGGCCCACCTTCATCGCCGGTTGAGCGACGAGGAGCACGCCGCCATGGAACTCTTCAACAACCTCGCGACCGGCTTCGGCGTCGCGTTCACCTTCACCAACCTGCTGTACTGCCTGATCGGCTGCATCCTGGGCACGCTGATCGGCGTTCTGCCGGGCATCGGGCCGGTCGCGACCATCGCGATGCTGCTGCCGGCCACCTACGCGCTGCCGCCGGTGTCGGCGCTGATCATGCTGGCCGGCATCTACTACGGCGCGCAGTACGGCGGCTCCACCACGGCCATACTGGTGAACCTGCCGGGCGAGTCGTCCTCGGTGGTCACCTGCATAGACGGCTACCAGATGGCCAGGCAGGGCCGCGCGGGCCCGGCGCTGGCGGCTGCCGGGCTGGGCTCGTTCTTCGCGGGCTGCGTGGGAACGCTGATCCTGGCCGCCTTCGCGCCGCCTCTGACCGAGCTGGCCTTCAAGTTCGGCCCGGCGGAGTATTTCTCGCTGATGGTGCTGGGCCTGATCGGCGCGGTGGTGCTGGCATCGGGCTCGCTGCTGAAGGCGGTGGCGATGATCGTGCTGGGCCTGCTGATGGGCATCGTGGGCACCGACGTCAACTCGGGCGTGGCGCGCTACAGCTTCGACATTCCGGAGCTCACCGACGGCATCGGCTTCGTGGTCATCGCCATGGGCGTGTTCGGCTACGGCGAGATCATCGGCAACCTCTCGCAGCCCGACGACGAGCGCGAGGTGTTCACGCACAAGGTCAAGGGCCTGTGGCCCACCAAGGACGACTTCAAGCGCATGCTCCCCGCCGTGCTGCGCGGCACCGCGCTGGGCTCGGCGCTGGGCATCCTGCCGGGCGGTGGCGCGCTGCTGGCCTCGTTCGCCTCGTATGCGCTGGAGAAGAAGATCCGCATGCGCCCCGGCGAAGTGCCCTTCGGCAAGGGCAACATCCGCGGCGTGGCGTCGCCGGAGTCGGCCAACAACGCGGGTGCGCAGACCTCCTTCATCCCGCTGCTGACGCTGGGCATCCCGCCCAACGCGGTGATGGCGCTGATGGTGGGCGCGATGACCATCCACAACATCCAGCCCGGCCCGCAGGTCATGACCAGCAACCCGGAACTCTTCTGGGGCCTCATCGCCTCGATGTGGATCGGCAACGCGATGCTCATCATCCTGAACCTGCCGCTGATCGGCATGTGGATCAAGCTGCTGACGGTGCCCTACAAGTTCCTGTTCCCGGCCATCGTGCTGTTCTGCGCGATCGGGGTGTACTCGACCAACAACAACACCTTCGACGTGTGGATGGTGGCGGCCTTCGGCTTCATCGGCTACCTCTTCATCAAGCTGCGCACCGAGCCCGCGCCGCTGCTGCTGGGCTTCATCCTCGGGCCGATGATGGAAGAGAACCTGCGCCGCGCGCTGCTGCTTTCGCGCGGGGCGTGGAGCGTGTTCGTCACGCGGCCGCTGTCGGCGGGCTTGCTCATCGCGGCTGCGCTGCTGCTGGGCATCGTGCTGCTGCCGGCGATCAAGGCGAAGCGGGAAGAGGCCTTCGTCGAGGATTGAGTTCGCCCGGGGCTGCGCGCCCTTCCGTGGGCACACCTGCGGTGCGGCGAAGCCGGTTCCGCGGAGACCAGATTCGCCCCCAGGCTTCGCGCACTTCGTGTCGCTGCGCCAACCCCCTTCCGGGGGCAACACCTGCGGCCCGGCAAAGCCGGTTCCGCGGTGTTCCACGAAAGGTCAGTGGGGCAGCAAAGGCAGCAGCAACAGCTGCCACGCCAGCCCCAGCAGGGCCGAGGCGAGCACCACCGGGATCACGCCGGCCTTGAAGCGGAACAGCGCCACGGCGGCGATCAGCCCGATCGCCGCGGATGCCGCGTCGAAGCCGCCGCCGGCCCCCTTCGGCCACAGCACGTGCCAGGCGAAGAACACCGCCAGGTTGACGATCACGCCCACCACCGCCGCGGTGATGGCCGTGAGCGGCGCGGTGAGTTTCAGGTTGCCGTGCGTCGATTCGATGAAGGGACCGCCCAGCAGAATGAAGAGGAAGGACGGCAGGAAGGTGAAGAAGCACACCACCGTCGCCGCCACGGCCCCTGCCGCGAAGAGCGGGTCACCGGCGGAGAGCGCCTGGTTCCAGCCGCCGACGAAGCCCACGAACGACACCACCATGATCAGCGGCCCCGGCGTGGTCTCGCCGAGCGCGAGGCCGTCGATCATCTGCGTGGCGCCGAGCCAGCCGAAGTGGTCGACCGCGCCCTGGAACACATAGGGCAGCACCGCGTAGGCGCCGCCGAAGGTCATGAGCGCGGCCTTGGTGAAGAACCAGCCCATCTGCGTGAGCGTGCCGTGCCAGCCGTACAGCGCGGTGAGCGCGCCCATGGCGCCCAGCCACAGCGCGAGGAACACGCCCAGCACGCGCCAGAAGCGGCCCCAGCCGAAGCGCGCGTGCGCGGGTGTGGGCGTGTCGTCGTCGATGAGCGCCGGGCCGATGGCCGCCGCCCCTGCCGCACCATGCCCGCCGCCGCCCGGCGCGAAGCGCTGCGGCGCCACCCGGCTGCCGAAGTAGCCGATGGCCGCCGCCGCAAGCACGATCAGCGGAAAGGGCAGCTGCAGCGCGAAGATCGCCACGAACGCCGCTGCAGCGATCGCCCAGAGCCAGGGGTTCTTCAACACCCGCGAGCCGATGCGCCAGGCCGCGAACAGCACGATGGCGGTGACCGCCGGCTTCACGCCGTACAGCAGCCCCGCCACCGCCGGCACCTGCCCATAGGCCATGTAGACCCACGACAACGCGATCAGGATGAAGAGCGAGGGCAGCACGAACAGCACCCCCGCCGCGACGCCGCCCCAGGTGCGGTGCATGAGCCAGCCGATGTAGGTGGCCAGCTGCTGGGCCTCAGGGCCGGGCAGCAGCATGCAGTAGTTGAGCGCGTGTAGAAATCGCTTATCCGAGATCCAGCGCCTGTGCTCCACCAGTTCCTGGTGCATCAGCGCGATCTGCCCGGCCGGCCCGCCGAAGCTGATGAAGCCCAGCTTGAGCCAGTAGCCGAAGGCCTGCCAGAAGCTCACAGTGGCGGGGCGCTCGACGGGATCCGGGGCAGAGGGCATCGGGCGACTTTCGTCTTTCGCTATTTCAGGAATGCGTCGTAGGCGGTCTTCAGTATCAGCGCACTCACTACCACGATGAACACCACGCGCACGAAACCCGCGCCATGCTTCAGCGCGACGCGCGTGCCCAGCACGCTGCCGGCCACGTTGGCCACCGCCATCACCAGCCCGTAGTGCCACCAGACGTGGCCCTTGGCCGCCAGCAGGATCAGCGCCGCAGCGTTGGTCAGCGTGTTGATGATCTTGGCCGAGGCCGACGCGTTGAGGAAGTCGTAGCCCATCCAGCGCACGAAGAGGAACACCAGGAAGCTGCCCGCGCCGGGCCCGAAGAAGCCGTCGTAGAGGCCGATCGACAGGCCGATGGTGCAGGCCGCCAGCGTCTCGGCGCGCCCGGAGAAGCGCGGCGCGTGCATGCGGCCCATGTCCTTGCGCGCCAGTGTGTAGAGCAGCACGCCCAGCAGGATCAGCGGCAGCGCCTTGCGCAGGAAGTCGCCCGGGAACAGGGTGACGCCCCAGGCGCCCAGCATCGAGCCGGCGAAGCCGAGCAGCGCAGCCGGCCACAGTGCGCTCCAGCGCATCTGCACCCGTTGGCTGAACTGGACCGCGGCGGCGGCCGTGCCCCAGATGGACGCACTCTTGTTGGTGCCCAGCAGGGTCGCAGGCGGTGCGCCCGGGAAAACGGCGAACAGCGCAGGCACCAGGATCAGCCCGCCTCCGCCCACGATCGAATCGACAAAACCCGCGAGCGCAGAGGCGCCCGTGACCACCAGCATTTCCATAGGGCCTGGATTGTCTCACCCCGGTGCTATCGAAAAAGTAGCTGCGAAGGCCGATGCCCCAAGCCTCCGCGCAAATAAAAAAGGCGCCGACCAGCGGCGCCTTCAAGGTTGGACAGGCATCTCGTACGGAGCCTTTGAAGAATTTTTCTTGTTGCTTGGGGGTTTGTCTCCTCGGACCCTCGGCACACGAGCAGGGCCCGTTCGCGAGTGCGCAGACTTTAGGGGCACGCACCGCCTCAGTGCATAGGGAATTACCCGCTTTGCCTTACCGGGAACGCGAAATTTGCAAACCAAAGTGTTTCTGATGGTTAATGAAGTGGCACGACTTGTGCACGGGGCACCCGGGTCCACCACTTGAAGAAGAAAAGCGACCATGGCCCTGGCACCGCAAGCCTCCATCAACGCGGCAGATACCGCCTGGATGATGACCTCGACCGCGCTGGTGCTGCTGATGACGCTGCCCGGCATCGCCCTCTTCTACGCCGGCATGGTGCGCCGCAAGAACGTGCTGGCCACCATGGCGGCGGTGGTGGCGATCGCGGCCGCCGTCTCGCTGACCTGGTTCGCGGTGGGCTATTCGCTCGCCTTCACCGAGGGCTGGCCCTGGCTCGGCGGCGCCGGCCGCCTCTGGTTCTCGGGCTTCGACTACCTGAAGGAGGCCGGCCGGCTCGCGGTGAGCCATGTGGCGCCCAACGTGCCCGAGTCGGTCTACGCGATGTTCCAGCTGACCTTCGCGATCATCACCACCGCGCTGGTGCTAGGCGCCTTCGTCGAGCGCATCCGCTTCTCGGCCATCCTCTGGTTCGCGCTGCTGTGGAGCGTGCTGGTCTACGCGCCCATCGCGCACTGGGTGTGGGAGCCGGGCGGCTGGCTCGCGCAGATGGGTGCGCTCGACTTCGCGGGCGGCTCGGTGGTGCACGTCAACGCCGGCATCGCGGGCCTGGTGTGCGCCTACGCCCTCGGCTCGCGCAAGGGCTACGGCCGCGAGGCCTTCGAGCCCTACAACCTGGCCTTCACCATGACCGGCGCGGGCCTGCTGTGGGTTGGCTGGTTCGGCTTCAATGCCGGCTCGGCGGTGGCAGCCGACGGGCGCGCGGGGCTGGCGATGCTGGTCACGCACATCGCGGCAGCCGCCGGCGCCATGAGCTGGATGCTCGGCGAATGGATCGTGCGGCGCAGCCCCTCGCTGCTGGGCCTGTGCTCGGGCCTCGTGGCCGGGCTGGTGGCCATCACGCCGGCGGCCGGCTTCGTCACGCCGCCGGCCGCGCTGGCCATCGGCGCCATCGCGGGGCTGGCCTGCTATTGGGGCGCCACCGGCCTGAAGCACCTGCTGGGGGCGGACGACTCGCTCGACGTGTTCGGCGTGCACGGCATCGGCGGCATCGCAGGCGCGCTGCTGACCGGCGTGTTCGCCGACCCGCGCATCTCCGGCGCCACGGGCGACGTGCTCACGCAGGCGATCGCGGTCGGCAGCGTGGCCATATTCAGTGCGACGGGCACGGCCGTGGTGCTGTTCCTGGTGCACGTCATCGTCGGCCTGCGCGTCGATGCCGACAGCGAACTGCTGGGCCTCGATCTTGCACAGCACAGGGAACACCTGGGGAGCAGCTGACCCACCGACGGAGGAAACAAGCCATGCCGCCATCCATGTCCGAAAGCGAACGCATCGCCCTCGCCGCCCGCCTTCACGTGGCGCTGCGGCGAAAGCACGGCCGCGTGACCGACACCGAATGGATGGCGACCAACGCCGAGTACGCCGCCGAGATCGTCCGCATGACCCGCGCGCACGCGGCCGACACCAAGGACGAGGAGCTCTACCTGCTAGCCACCCGCCTGGAGCAGGCGATGGAGCCGCTGGCCCGCGCCGCGCGCCTGGCGGCACGCCAGCCCGACGGCCAGCCGCCCACGCCGCCACCCCGGTACGTCGGCGGCCTGCGCTGATACGCAGCCAGTTCGCGGGACACCGCGGAACCGGCTTTGCCGGGCCGCTGGTATCGCCCCCGGCGAGGGGGTTGGCGAAGCGACACGAAGTGCGCGAAGCCTGGGGGAGAACTTAGCCTCCGCGAAACCGGCTTTGCCGGGCCGCGGGTGTCGCCCCCGGCGAGGGGGTTGGCGAAGCGACACGAGGTGCGCAGAGCCTGGGGGAGAACTTAGCCTCCGCGGAACCGGCTTTGCCGGGCCGCTGGTGTCGCCCCCGGCGAGGGGGTTGGCGAAGCGACACGAAGTGCGCAGAGCCTGGGGGAGTGCTCAGTCCGCCAGCGCGGCCTTGCGGATCGACTGCAGCGTGCTGCCCGGCGTGATGGCCTCCGGGTCCAGCAGGCAATGCAGGATCGCCGGCTTGCCGCTCGCACGTGCGCGGGCCAGCGCGGGGCCGAACTCCGCCGTGCTCTCCACGCGCTCGCCGTGGCCGCCGAACACCTCGGCGTAACCGCGGAAGTCCGGGTTCTTCAGCTGCGTGGCACTGATGCGGCCCGGGTAGTGTCTTTCCTGGTGCATGCGGATGGTGCCGTACATGCCGTTGTCCAGCAGCACCACGATGATCGGCAGGCCGTACTGCACGGCGGTCGCGAACTCCTGGCCGTGCATCATGAAGTCGCCGTCGCCCGCGAACACCACCACCTCGCGCTGCGGCCACAGCCGCTTGGCGCCGACGCTGGCCGGCAGGCCGTAGCCCATCGAGCCGCTGGTGGGCGCGAGCTGGCTGGCATACGCGCGGAACGGCCAGAAGCGGTGCACCCAGGTTGCGAAGTTGCCCGCGCCGTTGCAGAAGATGGTGTCGGCCGGCAGCACCTCGCGCAGGTGCTGCATGACTTCGCCCATCTGCAGCGGGCCCGGAATGCGGATGGGCGACGGGTCGCTCCAGCGCAGGAATTCCTCGCGCGCGGCCTTCGTCTCCGCCTGCCAGGTCGGCACCTGTGCGGGGCGCAGCGTGGAAACGGCCTCGGCGAAGGCCTGCGGCGTGGCGTGGATGCCCAGCGCCGGGCGATACAGCCTGCCCAGTTCGTCGGCATCGGCATGCACGTGCACCAGCGCCTGCTTCGGCTGCGGGATGGACAGCAACTCGTAGCCCTGCGAGGGCACCTCCGACAGACGCCCGCCGACCAGCAGGATCAGGTCGGCATTGCGGATGCGCTCCAGCATCCTGGGGTTGACGCCCAGGCCGAGGTCGCCCGCATAGCAGGGGTGATCGGCCGACATCAGCATCTGCCGGCGGAACGAGCAGTACACGGGCAGCGAGAACGCCGCCGCGAAGTCCGCGAACTGCCGCGACGCCTGCTCCGACCAGCGGCTGCCGCCCACGATGACCACTGGCCGCTGCGCCTGCGACAGCCGCTGCTGCAACTCGGCGAGCTGCGCCGCGCCGGGGTGGGCTTCGGTGACGGCGTACGGCTGCGCGTCGGCCACCGCGGCGGCCTCGGTCAGCATGTCTTCCGGCAGCGCGATCACCACCGGGCCGGGTCGGCCCGACGTGGCGACATGAAAGGCGCGCGACACCAGCTCGGGCACGCGCGCCGGGTCGTCGATCTGCACCACCCACTTGGCCATGGTGCCGAACACCGCGCCGTAGTCCAGCTCCTGGAAGGCCTCGCGGCCCAGCGCGTCGCGCGCGACCTGGCCGACGAAGAGCAGCAGCGGCGTCGAATCCTGGTGCGCGATGTGCACCCCGGCCGACGCATTGGTGGCGCCCGGCCCGCGCGTGACGAAGCACACGCCCGGCCTGCCGGTGAGCTTGCCCTGCGCCTCGGCCATCATCGTCGCGCCGCCTTCCTGGCGGCACACGGTCACTTCGATGGAGGCGTCGTGCAGCGCGTCGAGCACGGCGAGAAAGCTTTCGCCGGGCACGCAGAAGAGCTGCTCGACGCCGTGGGTGACGAGCTGGTCGACGAGGATCTGGCCGCCGGTGCGGGATGAAGTCATGGGTTTTCCTGGGAGATGAAGATATCGGGGGTTGCCCCTTCCCCCTCTGGGGGAAGGCTGGGATGGGGGCAAGCGGCGGTGCAAAAGCCAGCGGCAACGCAGACGCTGCATGCCCCCACCCCAGCCCTCCCCCGGAAGGGGAGGGAGAAACGCGGGGTCATTCGGGCGCCTCGCAGGCCGCCTGGATGCGTCGAGCGGCTGCATCATCGAGGCATTCGCTCCTTCCCCCTCCGGGGAAGGCCGGGATTGGGGCAAGCGGCGATGGATGGGCAGCGGCATTGGATGCGCCGCCTGCCCCCACCCCAACCCGCCCCCGGAAGGGGAGGGAGAAAAGCGGAGTCATTCCAGCGCCTCGCAGGCAGCCTGGATGCGCTCGCAGGCCTCCCGCAGCTGCGCCGTCGAGGTCGCGTACGAGATGCGGAAATACGGCGCCAGCCCGAATACGCTGCCCGGCACCACCGCGACCTCGAAGTCCTGCAGCAGGTAGCGGCAGAAATCGCTGTCGCTGTGCAGCAGCATGCCGCCGCGCGTACGCCGGCCGAGCACGCCGGCGCAGCTCGCGAATGTGTAGAACGCGCCCTCGGGCACGCGGCAGTGCAGGCCCGGTGCGCGGTTCAGCGCGGCGACCACGAAGTCGCGCCGCGCCTGGAAGTCGGCGCAGCGCTCGGCCACGGTGTCCTGCGGCCCGGTCAGCGCCTCGATGGCCGCTGCCTGGCTGATCGACGAGGGGCACGACGTGGTCTGGCTCTGCACCACGGCCATCGCGGCGATGAGAGCGCGCGGCCCTGCGCCGTAGCCCACGCGCCAGCCTGTCATCGCATAAGCCTTTGAAACGCCGTTCACCGTCAGCGTGCGTTCGCGCAGGCGCGGCTCCACCGCCACCGGCGTGGCGAAAGCCAGTCCGTCGTAGAGGATGTGCTCGTAGATGTCGTCCGCCAGCACCCAGACCTGCGGATGGCGCAGCAGCACCTCGCACAGTGGCTTGAGCTGGTCGGCGCTGTACGCCGCACCGCTCGGGTTCGATGGTGAATTCAGGAACAGCCAGCGCGTGCGCGGCGTGATGGCCGTTTCGAGCTGCGCGGCATCGAGCCGGAAGCCGTTGGCCTCGGTGCCGGCAACAGGAACGGGAATGCCGCCGCAGACCTGCACCATGTCCGCGTACGAGGTCCAGTACGGCGCGGGCAGGATGACTTCGTCGCCCGGGTCCAGGCTGGCCATCAGTGCGTTGAAGATCACCTGCTTGGCGCCCGCGCTCACGCTGATCTCGTCGAGCGCGAAGTCGAGCGCGTTGTCGCGCCTGAACTTCAGCTGCACCGCCGCCTTCATCGCCGGGCTGCCGTCGAGCACCGTGTAGCGCGTGTCGCCACGGCCGATGGCTTGCACGGCAGCGTCGCGCACGTTCTGCGGCGTATCGAAATCGGGCTCGCCCGCACCCAGCACGATCACCGGGCGGCCGGCGCGCTTGAGCGCATTGGCGTGGTCGGTGATGCGCAGGATCTCCGAGACGCCGATGGCGCGCACGCGCTGCGCAGGAGAAAAGGCGATGGGCACGGCGGTATCGGTGGTCACTTGGCGCGGGCCTCCAGCGGCTTGTCGTTGGGATCGGCGATGCACTGCCTGAGCGTCGCGCTCATCGCCGGGTTCAGGATGGGGTTCTCGGGCACCGAAGCAACGGCCACGCAGATGCGCGCGGCCCAAAGCGCCGTTCAAGAAACCTAGTCGCCGATGTCGAAGGTCACGCCCTGCGCGAGCGGCAAGGCGGTCGAGTAGTTGATGGTGTTGGTGGCGCGGCGCATGTACGCCTTCCAGCTGTCGGAGCCGGCTTCGCGGCCGCCGCCAGTCTCCTTCTCGCCGCCGAAGGCACCGCCGATCTCCGCGCCGCTCGGGCCGATGTTGACGTTGGCGATGCCGCAGTCGGAGCCCGAGCTCGACATGAAGCGCTCGGCCTCGCGCATGTTCAGCGTGAAGATCGACGACGACAGGCCAGCGCCCACCGCGTTGTGCTGCTCGATGGCCTCGTCGAGCGAGCCGTAGCGCACCACGTAGAGGATGGGCGCGAAGGTCTCGCGCAGCACCGGGCCCTCGTGCGACTTCAGCTCCACCAGCGCGGGGCGCACGTAGTAGGCGTCGCTCGTGCCGATGCCCTCCACGCGCTGGCCGCCGTGCACCCGGGCGCCGATCTCGCGGCTTTCGGAGAGCGCCTTCTGCATGCCGTCGAAGGCCGCACGGTCGATCAGCGGACCGACCAGCGTGCCGGCCTCGCGTGGATCGCCCACCTGCACGTTGCCGTAGACCTTGGCGAGCTTGGGCACCAGCTGGTCGTACACGCTCTCGTGCACGAACAGGCGGCGCAGCGTGGTGCAGCGCTGGCCGGCCGTGCCCATGGCGGCGAAGGCGATGCCGCGCAGCGCGAGGTCGAGGTCGGCAGACGGCGTGACGATGGCGGCGTTGTTGCCGCCGAGTTCGAGGATGGCACGTGCGAAGCGCGCGGCCAGCTTCGGCCCCACCTGGCGGCCCATGGCGGTCGAGCCGGTGGCCGACAGAACGGGCACGCGGTGGTCGTCCACCAGCAGCTCGCCGATGTCGCGCTGGCCCAGCAGCAGGCCCAGCAGGCCTTCGGGCGCGTCGCCGAAGCGCTCGATGGCGCGCTGCGCGATGGCATGCACGGCCAGCGCGGTCAGCGGCGTCTTCTCGGAGGGCTTCCACACCACCGGGTCGCCGCACACCAGCGCCAGCGCCGCGTTCCACGACCACACGGCCACCGGGAAGTTGAAGGCCGAGATCACGCCGCACACGCCCAGCGGATGCCAGGTTTCCATCATGCGGTGCTCGGCACGCTCGGTGGCCAGCGTGAGGCCGTAGATCTGGCGCGAGAGGCCGACCGCGAAGTCGCAGATGTCGATCATCTCCTGCACCTCGCCCGCGCCCTCGGACGGGATCTTGCCAGCCTCCAGCGTGACGAGGCGGCCCAGGTCGGCCTTGGCGGCGCGCAGCTCCTCGCCCAGCAGCCGCACCAGCTCGCCGCGGCGCGGCGCCGGCACGTTGCGCCAGGCCTTGAATGCCTCGTGCGCGCGGCCGATGACTGCCGTGGCCTCGGCCGGCGAAGTCTGCGGCACCTGCGCCACCACCTCGCCGCTGACGGGCGAACGCACCGTCAGCTCGCCGCCGGTGTGCGCCAGGCGAGGCACGCCCAGGCGCTGCAGCAGCTGCTCGACTTCGGTGGCGACGGGAAGGGAGGTGTGGGCTTCGGACATGAGCGCTCCGGGAACAGATGAAGGGAAAAGCGGGAAGGCGGCGAGAGGCCTGATCCGCCCAATGTCAGCGAATCGAACGCGATCGCCAAATGAAAATATCGAAGGATCTGGTGCGTTTCAGGAAGGACCTCAGCCTTTTGACGTGCGCCTAGCGCACCAACCTGGCTGCCGCCAGGACCCACAGCGCCACCAGCACCACATTGCTCGCCGCGAACACGCCCAGCCGGTGCAGCACGTGGTTGTAGGTCAGGTGCACCGCGGTGTGCAGCGCCCGCAGCCCCACGTAGGCCCAGGCCAGCCAGACCGCCGCGGGCGTCGGCTGCGCCGCCACATAGAAGATCAGGCACACCACGTAGAACAGCACCGGCAGCTCCAGCAGGTTCATGTAGTTGCGGTTGGGGATGCGCACCGCGTCCGGCACGGCGTCCGACTCACCCAGCCTGAAGTCGGCCGCCCGGACTTCGCGTCGCAGCACGGCGCGCACGCGCGTGAAGGGGATGAGCAGCAGCACCACGCCGGTGAGGGCGGCGAGGGCGAAGACGGGGTAGAGGATCGAGGAGTTGTTCATGGACGGCTCCCTGCTCAGCCCGGCCCCGAGGCCTCGGGCAACGGAATCTTCTGCCCGGCCGGCGAACTCGCCAGGCTCTGCGCCGGCCGCCTCAGGGTCGCATCGAAGGGATTGATCCTCGGCCCGATCGCCGCCGCCTCGCGTTTCAGCAGCTCGACCACGGTCGGCATGCGGTCGGCGTTTAGCCGGTCGGCGATGGTGCCCACGCTCAGCGCGGCCACCGCGCGGCCTTCGCGGTCGAGGATGGGCACGGCCACGCCGGCCATGCCTTCGAGCAGGCCGGTGTTGCGGCCCGCGTAGCCCTGCTGCCGCACGCGCTCGATCTCGGTGCGCAGGTAGACCTCGTCGTACACGCCGTACTCGCGCACCCGCGAAAGGTTGAAGCGGATCACCTCCTCGCGCTCGGCCTCGGGCAGGAAGGCCAGGATCGCCAGCGCGCCCTGCCCCACGCCCAGCGCGATGCGCCCGCCGATGTCGCCGGTGAAGGAGCGGATGGGAAACGGCCCTTCGCTCCTGTCGAGGCACACGGCGTCGAAGCCGCTGCGCGCAAGAAGGAAGATGCTGTCGCCGAGGCTCGCGCACAGGCGCAGCAGCACGGGCCGGCAGATGGAGCGCAGGTCGCCCGGGTTGCCAGCGCTGGCGGCGAGCGCGAAGAAATCGATGCTCAGGCGGTAGAGCTTGCTGCGCTCGTCCTGCTCGACCATGCCCTCGGCCATGAGCGACTGCAGCAGCCGGTGCGTGGTGGCCTGCGTGAGGCCCACGGAACGCGCGATCTGGGTCACGCGGCCGCCCTCGGCCTGCACCGCACCGAGTGCGCGGATCACCGAAAAGACGCGCGGCACGCCGCCGCTGGCCGCCGCTGCCGCCCCGGCACCGGCCGAGGTGTTCGCCGAAGAGCTCTCCATACCTTCCTCCTGCGGAATTCGATTCATCGATCGAAGCCATGATATTCCATTGAACGGAATAAATTAAAGAAAAATTCTGATTAATGGAATACCCGAGGCGATCTGGCGCAATCGTTGCAATAGAGTGAATTAAGGGACAGCAAGCTGTCCATGGCCCGCACCAAGTCGAAGCAAGGTGCCCGGAGCCATCTTTTCGCCCCCGAAGAAAGGCCCGTTCTATGTCATTCCTGCGGCTCACCGACGTCACCAAGTTCTATGGCGCCACCCGCGCGGTGGCAGACATGAATCTCTCGGTGGAGAAGGGCGAGTTCGTCTCGCTGCTCGGGCCCTCGGGCTGCGGCAAGACGACCACGCTCCAGATGATCGCGGGCTTCGAGGCGGTGAGCAGCGGCCGCATCGAGCTCTCGGGCAAGGACATCACGCACGCCAAGGCCAACACGCGCGGGCTGGGCATCGTGTTCCAGACCTACGCCCTCTTCCCGCACATGACGGTGGCCGACAACGTGAGCTTCGGCCTCGAGATGCGCAAGATGCCGAAGGCCGAGCGCACCGAGCGCGTGAAGCAGGCGCTGGCGCTGGTGCATCTGGAGCAGCACTCCGGGCGCTACCCGCGCGAGCTCTCGGGCGGCCAGCGGCAGCGGGTGGCGCTGGCGCGGGCGCTGGTGATCGAGCCGCCGGTGCTGCTGCTGGACGAGCCGCTGTCCAACCTCGACGCCAAGCTGCGCGAGGAGATGCAGTTCGAGCTGCGCCAGATCCAGCGCAAGGTCGGCACCACCACGGTGATGGTCACGCACGACCAGAGCGAAGCCATGTCGATCAGCGACCGCGTGGTGGTGATGGAAGGCGGCCGCGCCACGCAGATCGACCATCCGCAGCGGGTGTACGAGCATCCGGGCACGCGCTTCATCTCCACCTTCGTCGGCAAGGCCAACCTGCTGGACTGCCGCGTCTCCGGCAGCGGCCCCGGGCGCACCTGCGTGGAGGTGGGCGCGCTCTCGCTCGACGTGGACGACACCGGCTTCGACGTGAACGCGGGCGCGCTGCTGAGCGTGCGGCCCGAGAAGCTGCAGCTGGTGGCGCCGGGCCGGGGCCGCATCGACGGCGAGGTGCTGGAGCGCTTCTTCCTCGGCAGCCAGTGGCTCTACCGCGTGGCGACTTCGGTCGGCGAGCTCATGGTGCTGAGCCCCAACGACGGGCGCGAGGCGCTCGCCGAAGGCAGCCGCACCGGCATCGACTGGCCGGCGCACTGCATGCGGCTGCTGCCGGCGGATGAGAAGGCTGTCGCGGCATGAGTACGTCGAAGAGCAAGGCCACGCCCTGGTGGCTCTCCGGCCCCGCGCTGCTGCTGTTCACGGTGCTGCTGGTGGTGCCGCTGGGACTCACCGCGGTGCTGTCGTTCAACGTCTACGACCCGGCCACCGGACCGAAGACGGGCGAGTTCACGCTCGCGCACTACGCGCTGGTGTTCTCCGATTCGTACTACCTCGGCATCTTCTGGCGCACCTTCTGGGTCTCGGCGCTGGTCACGGTGATCTGCGTGCTGATCGGCGCGCCCGAAGCGTATGTGCTCAGCCGCATGCGCAACCCGTGGCGCTCGGTGCTGCTGCTGGTGGTGCTGGCGCCGCTGCTGGTGTCGGTGGTGGTGCGGGCCTTCGGCTGGAGCATGCTGCTGGGCCCCGAGGGCGCGGTGAACGGGCTGCTGGGCCTGCTCGGCATCGGGCCGGTGAAGATCCTCTACACCAACGCGGCGGTGGTCATCGCGCTGGTCCACGTGATGCTGCCCTTCATGGTGATTCCGGTGTGGACCTCGCTGCAGAAGCTCGACCCCGGCGTGGAGAACGCCGCCCTCTCGCTCAACGCCACGCCCTTCACCACGCTGCGGCGCATCGTGCTGCCGCAGGTGATGCCGGGCATTCTCTCGGGCAGCCTGATCGTCTTCGGGCTGGCGGCGAGCTCCTTCGCCATTCCGGGCCTGCTGGGCGGACGGCGGCTGAAGATGGTCGCGACCATCGTCTACGACGAGTACCTGAGCGAGCTCAACTGGCCGCTGGGTGCTGCGGTGGCGCTGGTGCTGCTCGTCGCCAACCTGGCTGTGATGCTCAGCTACAACCGGCTAGTAGAAGGCCGCTACAAGAAGGCGTTGGGGTGACCATGGCCCCCACGCTCCATCACTTCGTGTATTCGCTGCCCCCCGAGTGGGCGCGTGCCTCCCTTGGGGCGGCCCGGCGGGAAGCACCATGAACAAGAACGGCCCCATCGCCCTCGCGTTCAACGCGCTGGTCATCGTCTTCATGCTGGCGCCGCTGGTGGTGGTGTGCATCGTGGCGTTCACGCCCGAGAACACGCTGACCATCCCCACCACGCACTTCTCGCTGCGCTGGTTCGAGGCGGTGTTCGCGCACCCCGACTTCATGCAGTCGTTCTGGAACAGCCTGTGGCTCGCGCTGAGCTCGGCCACCATCGCGACGCTGCTCGCGGTGCCGGCCGGCATGGCGATCACGCGCTACGAGTTCCCGGGGCGCGACTTCTTGAACGGCCTGTTCCTCTCGCCGCTGATCGTTCCGCACCTGGTGCTGGGCGTGGCGCTGCTGCGCCTGTTCTCGCTGGTGGGCGGCGCGGGCAGCTTCGGCTGGCTAGTCCTGGCGCATGCGCTCATCGTCACGCCCTACACGCTGCGGCTGGTGGTGGCGGCGCTGGTGGGCTTCGACCGCAGCGCCGAGCAGGCCGCGCTCTCGCTGGGCGCGAGCCAGGCCACGGTGTTCCGCCGCATCACGCTGCCGATGATCCTGCCGGGCGTGACGGGCGGCTGGATGCTGTCGTTCATCAACAGCTTCGACGAAGTGACGATGTCGATCTTCGTCACCTCGCCGAGCACGGTCACGCTGCCGGTGCGCATGTACATGTACGCGACCGAATCCATCGATCCGCTGATGGCCGCCGTGTCGGCGCTGATGGTGGCGGTGACGGCCTTCGCGATGGTGCTGCTCGACCGCGTGTACGGCCTCGACCGCGTGCTGGTGGGGCGCAGATAGATGAAGACGATCATGACCGCACACGCATTGCTCCACCGCGTGGCCGAGAAGACCGGCCGCGCGACGGTGCCCTTCACGCTCGACGGCCAGCCGGCAAGCGCGCTGGCCGGCGACACCGTGCTGACCGCCGTGCTCACGCAGTGCGGCCAGCTGCGCCGCAACGAGTTCAGCGGCCTGCCGCGCGCGGGCTTCTGCATGATGGGCGCCTGCCAGGACTGCTGGATCTCCACCGACGAAGGCGAGCGCCTTCGCGCCTGCTCGACCTTCATCGCGCCGGGCATGGCGCTGGTCACCGGAAGGGACGGCGCATGACCGCCACGCCGACAGCGACGTCGACACCGACAGGCGAAGTCCGCCCCGTGATCGTCGGCGCAGGCCCGGCCGGCGTGCGCGCCGCGCAGACGCTGGTGGCGCATGGCCTGAAGCCGGCGGTGATCGACGAGGCCTCGCGCGCCGGCGGACAGATCTACCGCCGCCCTCCTCCCGGCCTGTCCGCGCGCGACAAGCAGACGCTCTACGGCTTCGAGTCGAAGCGCGCCGACGCGGTGCACACTGCATTCGACGCGCTGCAGGGCCGCGTCGAACACCATGCCGACAGCCTCGCGTGGAACGCGCAGGACCAGGTGCTCGACGTGATGCACAACCCCACGCGCAGCAACCGCCGCGTGCCCTACAGCCACCTGATCGTCGCGACCGGCGCCACCGACCGCGTGCTGCCGCTGCCGGGCTGGACGCTGCCCGGCGTCTACACGCTGGGCGGCGCGCAGGTCGCGCTCAAGTTCCAGGGCTGTGCCATCGGACGCCGCGTGGTGTTCATGGGCACCGGGCCGCTGCTCTACCTGGTGGCCTATCAATATGCGAAGGCCGGCGTTGACGTGGCCGCGGTGCTCGACACGGCGCGCCTCGCCGACCAAGTCGCCGCCGCGCCCGCGATGCTGGCGCAGCCCGCCGTACTTGCCAAGGGCATGTACTACGTGGGCTGGCTGCGCACGCACGGCGTTGCGCTGCATGGCGGCGTGCGTCCGCTGCGCGTGCTCGGCGACGAGGCTCAGGCCCGCGTCACCGGCGTGGCCTGGCTCGACGGCGAGACGCAGCGCACGATCGACTGCGATGCGGTGGGCTTCGGCTACGCGCTGCGCTCCGAGACGCAGCTCGCCGACCTTCTCGGCTGCCGCTTCGACTACGCGCCGCTGCACCGCTCGCACCTGCCGGTGCGCGACGCGGCGGGGCGCTCCAGCGTGCGGGGCGTGTACCTCGCGGGCGACGGCGCCGGCATCATGGGCGCGGACGCGGCCGAGTGGGCGGGCGAGCGCGCGGCGCTGGCGCTGCTGCAGGACGCGGGCATCGCCTTCGACACCGCGCGCGCCTCGGAACTCGAACGCAGGCTCGACAGGCTCGCTGGCTTCCGCCGCGGCCTGGAGCGTGCCTTTCCGGTGCCTCAGGACTGGGCCAAGCACGCGAGCGACGACCTCGTGATCTGCCGCTGCGAGAACGTCACCGCCGGCACGCTGCGCCAGACCATCGCCAGTACCGGCGCCGACGAGATGAACCGCCTGAAGGCGCTGTCGCGCGTCGGCATGGGCCGCTGCCAGGGGCGCATGTGCGGCGCGGCCGCGGCCGAGATCCTCGCGCACGCCACGCGGCAGCCGCTGCAGCAGGTGGGCCGACTGCGCGGGCAGGCGCCGATCAAGCCGATCCCGATCCGGCTCGTGCCGGCCGATGGGAGCGGCGCATGAGCTCGATCAGGAAGCTTCGCACCGACGTCGCCATCGTCGGCGGCGGCATCGTCGGCTCTTCCGCCGCGCTGGCCCTGCGTCGCATGGGCGTCGGCGTGGTGCTGCTGGAGCGCGATCTCTGCGGCTCGCGTTCCAGCGGCGTGAACTACGGCGGCGTGCGCCGCCAGGGCCGGCCGGTGAGCCAGCTGCCGCTGGCGCAGCGCGCGCACCGCATCTGGGGCAACCTGGCCGGGCTGCTTGGCACCGACGGCGAATACATCCGCTCGGGCCACTTCAAGATCGCGCGCAGCGAATCGGACATGGCCTCGCTCGAACGCTACCGCGCGCTGAGCAGCGACTTCGACCTGGGCCTGGAGCTGATCTCCGGCGCGCGCCTGCGCGAGCAATGCCCTTGGCTCGGCATGCGCGCGGTGGGCGGCTCACTCTGCGCGGAAGACGGGCAGGCCAATCCGCGCCTGGTGTCGCCGGCCTTCGCGCTCGCGGCGCAGCGTGCCGGAGCGCAGGTCTTCGAGCGCCACAAGGTCGACGAGGTGGCGCACGACGGCGCGATGTTCATGGTGCGCAGCGGCAACGCGCTCGAGGTGCAGGCGCCGGTGCTGCTGAACTGTGCGGGCGCTTGGGCCGGCGCCATCGCCAGCCAGTTCGGCGAGACGCCGCCGATGTACGCACGCAGCCCGCTGATGGCGGTGACCGAGCCAGTGCGGCACTTCATGAAATGGAGCCTCGGCGTGGAAGGCGGCGGCATCTACTGCCGGCAAGTGGAGCGCGGCAACGTGGTGCTGGGCGGCGGCACGGGCATCACGCTCGACGCCGAACGCTCCCGCGCAGAACGCGAGGGCATCGCCGCGCTGGCGGTGCAGGCCATCGAGCTACTGCCCGCGCTGCGGCACGCGCACATCATCCGCACCTGGGGCGGCACCGAGGGCTACCTGCCCGACCGCGAACCGGTGCTCGGGCCCAGCCGCACGACGCCCGGCCTGTTCCATGGCTTCGGCTTCGCGGGCGCGGGCTTCCAGATCGGCCCGGCCGCCGGCGAGGTGCTGGCCGAACTCGCACGCGACGGCCGCACCGAGACGCCCATCGACGCCTTCGCCATCGAGCGCTTCGACGGCGCCGACGAATCACTCACCGCATCCCCCACCTGAACCTGAATGGAGAGCATCGCCATGTCCCAGAAGTCATCGATCAGAACCCTTCCGCTGCTGGCCGCGCTGCTCGCGGCCGCCGGCATCGCCGGTGCGCAGACCAAGACCCTCTACATCGGCATGAACGGCGGCACGATGGAGAAGGCGTACACGCAGTACGTCTTCCCGGCCTTCGAGAAGGCCTACGGCGCGAAGGTGGTGGTGGTGCCGGGCACCTCGTCCGACATCCTCGCCAAGGCGCAGGCCAACAAGGACAAGCCGCAGATGCACGTGATGTTCCTCGACGACGGCGTGATGGTGCGCGCCATCGGCATGGGCCTGTGCCAGAAGCAGAAGCCCAGCCAGTCGCTCAGCGAGATCTACCCGGCCGCGCGCTTCAAGGACGACATGGCCAGCGGTGTGAGCCTGGGCATGACCGGCCTGGCCTACAACGCGAAGATGTTCAAGGAGAAGGGCTGGGCGCCGCCCACCTCGTGGATGGACCTGGCCGACCCGAAGTACAAGGGCAAGGTGGTGTTCCAGTCGGTGTCGTCGTCCTCCTTCGGGCTGCACGGCTTCCTGATGTTCAACCGCATCCAGGGCGGCAACGACAAGAACGTGGAGCCCGGCTTCAAGGCCTGGCCCACCACCATCGGGCCGAACGTGCTGGAGTACATCCCGAGCTCGGCCAAGCTCTCTGAGATGGTGCAGACCGGCGAAGCGGCGATCTTCCCGCTCACGCCAACGGCCGTGGCCGCGATGAAGAGCAAGGGCATCCCGGTGGAATACGCGCCGCCCAAGGAAGGCGCGGTGGTGCTCATGGTCGGCCAGTGCGTGATCGCCAACAACACCGAGCCCGAGCTCTCGCAGAAGCTCGCCGAGTTCCTGCTGAGCCCGCTGGCGCAGGCCAACGTGCTGCAGTACGGCGCGCAGATCCCGACCAACCCGAAGGCGCCGGTGGTAGGCGACGGCGTGGCGCAGGTGGCAGACATCAACAAGTGGATGAAGACCGCGGTGACCATCGACTGGGAAAGCATCAACGCGAACCGACCGGCGTGGAATGCGCGCTGGAACAAGACCATCGAAAAATAAGGCTCGCCCCCAGGCTGCGCGCACTTCGTGTCGCTGCGCCAACCCCCTACCGGGGGCAACACCTCAGGCCCGGCGAAGCCGGTTCCTGGGTGTTCCAGGCTCGCCCCCAGGCTGCGCGCACTTCGTGTCGCTGCGCCAACCCCCTACCGGGGGCAACACCTCAGGCCCGGCGGAGCCGGTTCCTGGGTGTTTCTGGCATCAGACCGAATGCAGGCCACAGCTATGGCCTGGGAGCTCTGCGCAGCAGCACCGGCATGCACAGCAGGTAGACCAACGCGCCCGCCAGCCACGCGATGCCGGGAAGGCGCAGGCGGAAGGCGAAGTAGAGCTGGCTGATGAGCAGCGGCCCAAACACCGCAGCCTCGCGCCCGTTGCTGGCCGAGGCCTTCGCCAACTACCGCAAGTCCGGCCCCGACGCGCTGTTCGAGATCGGCGCCGACCTCATGCTGGAAGGCGCGAAGGCGCGCATGGCGGGCAATGCCCCGGCCGCGCGCCGCCGCGCGATGGCGGACAAGCCGCCCGCAGCACCGCGTCGCTGAAGCCGCTCAGCGGTTGTCCTCGACGATCCAGCCTGCGGCCTTCTCGGCCATCATGAGCGTGGGGCTGTTGGTGTTGCCGCTGGTGATGGTGGGCATCGCGCCCGCATCCACTACGCGCAGGCCCTGCACGCCGCGCACGCGCAGGCGCGAATCGAGCACCGCCGCCGGGTCGTTGTCGGCGCCCATCCTGGTGGTGCCCACCGGATGGAAGATGGTGGTGGCGATGTCGCCTGCCAGGCGTGCCAGATCCTTGTCGGTCTGGTACTGCACGCCGGGCTTCCATTCCTCTGGCTTGTACTTGGCGAGCGCGGGCTGCTGCGCGATGCGGCGCGTGACGCGCAGCGACTCGGCCGCCACCTTGCGGTCTTCGTCGGTGCTCAGGTAGTTGGGCGCGATGGCCGGGGCGTCCTCGAAGCGGTTGCTGCGGATGCGCACCGAGCCCCGGCTCGTCGGGTTGAGGTTGCACACGCTCGCGGTGAAGGCCGGAAAGCTGTGCAGCGGATCGCCGAAGGCGTCGAGCGACAGCGGCTGCACGTGGTACTGCAGGTTGGGCCATTCGCGATCGGGCGAACTGCGCGTGAACGCGCCGAGCTGCGAGGGCGCCATGCTCATCGGGCCGCTGCGCTTGAGCACGTATTCGAGGCCGATCTTCGCCTTGCCGATCATCGACGAGGCCATCACGTTGAGCGTGGGCGCCCCCGCGATCTTGTAGACCGCGCGGATCTGCAGGTGATCCTGCAGGTTGGCACCGACGCCGGGCGAGTCGACCACCACGTCGATGCCGTGCTGGCTGAGCAGCTCGGCCGGTCCCACGCCCGAAAGCTGCAGGATCTGCGGCGAGTTGATGGCGCCGGCGCTCAGCACCACCTCGCGCGTGGCGCGCACCGTGACCTTCTCGCTGCCGTTCCACACCTCGGCGCCGGTGCAGCGGCGCGTGCCGTCGGGTTGCGTCTCGAAGAGCAGGCGCGAGACCTGCGCGCCGGTCCAGAGCTCGAAGTTGGGCCTGCCGTAGCAGGTCGGGCGCAGGAAGGCCTTGGCGGTGTTCCAGCGCCAGCCGTTCTTCTGGTTGACCTGGAAATAGCCCACGCCTTCGTTGCTGCCGCGGTTGAAGTCGGTGGAGTGCGGCACGCCGGCCTGCACCGCAGCCTCGGCGAACGCATCGAGGATGTCCCAGCGCAGGCGCTGCTTCTCTACGCGCCACTCGCCGCCCGCGCCATGCATCTCGTCGGCGCCCAGATAGTGGTCTTCGTGCTTCTTGAAGGCCGGCAGCACGTTCTGCCAGCGCCAGCCGTCGTCGCCGGTGAGGTCGGCCCAGTGCTCGTAGTCGCGCGACTGGCCCCGCATGTAGATCATGCCGTTGATGCTGGAGCAGCCGCCGAGCGTCTTGCCGCGCGGATAGCGCAGCACCCGGCCGTTGAGGCCCGCGTCGGGCTCGGTGCTGTAGAGCCAGTCGGTGCGCGGGTTGCCGATGCAGTAGAGGTAGCCCACCGGAATGTGGATCCAGTGGTAGTCGTCCTTGCGGCCCGCCTCGATGAGCAGCACGCGCCGGTTCTTGTCGGCGCTCAGGCGGTTCGCCATGAGCGAGCCGGCGGTGCCGGCGCCGATGACGACATAGTCGAAGGTGGTCTCGCTCAAGTGGTTGTCTCCTTCTGCTCGTTCTTGTTTGCTCAGGGCGCTACACCGCGCCAATGCCGTTACCCGTCAGTACCAGAGCTCCCGCGGAACCGGCTCTGCCGGACCGCAGAGAGCGCCCCCTCGGGGGGATGGGAGCGACACGAAGTGCGCGAGAGTCGGGCGTGGACTTACTTTGCCGTGGGCATCACGAACTCGGCGCCCTTGCCGATGCTCTCGGGCCAGCGCTGCATCACCGACTTCTGCTTCGTGTAGAAGCGCACGCCCTCTTCGCCGTAGGCGTGCATGTCGCCGAAGAGCGAACGCTTCCAGCCGCCGAAGCCGTGCCAGGCCATGGGCACCGGGATCGGCACGTTGATGCCGACCATGCCCACCTGGATGCGGCGGCTGAATTCGCGCGCCACGTTGCCGTCGCGGGTGAAGCAGCTCACGCCGTTGCCGAACTCGTGCGCGTTGACGAGGTCGATGGCGTCCTTGAAGTTGGCCACGCGCACGCAGCTGAGCACCGGGCCGAAGATCTCTTCCTTGTAGATGCGCATCTCGGGCGTGACGTGGTCGAACAGCGTGCCGCCCATCCAGAAGCCATCGCCGCAGCCCTTGCCGGCGGTGTTGCCGTCGAAGTTGCGGCCGTCCACCAGCAGCTTCGCGCCTTCCTTCTCGCCCAGGTCGATGTAGCCGGTGATGCGTTCGTGCGCGGCGCGCGTGACGATCGGGCCCATCTCGGCTGCGAGGTTCTCGCCATCGAGCACCTTCAGCGTCTTCGTGCGCTCGATGAGCTTGGGAATGATCTTGTCGGCCACGTCGCCCACCAGCACCGCCACGCTGATGGCCATGCAGCGCTCGCCGGCCGAGCCGTAGCCCGAGCCGATCAGCGCGTCCACTGTCTGGTCGATGTCGGCGTCGGGCATCACCACCATGTGGTTCTTCGCGCCGCCCAGGGCCTGCACGCGCTTGCCGTGGCGGGCGCCGGTCTCGTAGATGTAGTTGGCGATGGGCGTGGAGCCGACGAAGCTCACGGCCTTGACGTCGGGGTGCTCCAGCAGCGCGTCGACCGCGGCCTTGTCGCCCTGCACCACGTTGAACACGCCGTCGGGCAGGCCGGCTTCCTTGAGCAGTTCGGCGATGCGCAGCGAGGGCGTCGGGTCGGTCGGGCTGGGCTTGAGGATGAAGGTGTTGCCTGCGGCGATGGCCACCGGGAACATCCACATCGGCACCATCACCGGGAAGTTGAAGGGCGTGATGCCGGCGACCACGCCCAGCGGCTGGCGCAGCGTCCAGTTGTCGATGCCGGTGCTGACCTGGTCGGTGTAGTCACCCTTGAGCAGCTGCGGAATGCCGCAGGCGAACTCGACGATGTCGATGCCCCGGCTGACTTCGCCCTGCGCGTCGGTGAAGACCTTGCCGTGCTCGGCGGTGATCATGTGGGCCAGCTCGTCCTTGTGCTCGTTGAGCAACTGCAGGAACTTGAACATGACGCGCGCGCGGCGGATGGGCGGCGTGTCGGCCCATGCCGGGAAGGCGGCCTGCGCGGCAGCCACTGCGGCATCGACCTGGGCGGCATCGGCCAGGCCGACCTTGCCGGTGACGGCGCCGGTAGCGGGATTGGTCACGTCCTGCGTGCGGCCGGAGGTGTTGGCGGCGGGCTTGCCGGCGATGAAGTGGTCGATGGAGGTGGACATGGGGAGAACCCTGAGAGAGGCTGTGCCAGAAGGAAGATGCGGCCAGTTTAGGCAGCGCGTTGTTCGCCGCCTAGTCGTAAAGCTTGAACTTATTGTTCGCAATGGCGAACAATGCAGGCATGAAACCCCAAAATATCGAGTCGCTCTGGACGCACCTGCACTGGCTCACGGTGCTGGCGCAGCAGGGCAGCTTCACCGCCGCCGCGCTGCGCCTGGGCGTGAGCAAGGCGGCCATGAGCCAGCGCATCGCCGAGCTCGAGCGCGCGGCCGGCGCGCCATTGGTGCAGCGCACCACGCGCAGCGTGCGGCTCACCGAGGCCGGCCAGCGGCTGGTGGACGACATGCGCGGCCCCTTCGAGCAGATCGCCCACAGCTTCGCCGGCGTGCGCGACCTCGCGGGTGTGCCGCGCGGCCTGGTGCGGGTGACGGCGCCGGTGGCCTTCGCGCGCCAGCAGCTGGTGCCCAGGCTGGCCGATTTCCTGCGCGCGCAGCCCGAGGTGCGCATCGAGCTCGACCTGTCCGACCGGCTCAGCTCGCTCGCGATGGAGGGCTTCGACCTCGCCATCCGCCACACCGCCGCTCCGCCCGACACGCACGTGGCCTGGACGCTGTGCGAGACGCGTTCGGTGCTGGTGGCCAGCCGCGCCTACCTGCGCCGCCGCGGCACACCGCGCGAGCCCCAGGCCCTGGCCGGCCACGACTGCCTGCACTACCCGCGCGCGCAGGAAACCCCGACCTGGCACTTCGAGGCCAAGGCATCGGCGCCGCGCATCACGGTGCCGGTTTCGGGCCCGCTGGTCGCCAACAACAGCGAGGCGCTGCGCGACGCGGCGCTCACCGGCCTGGGCATTGCGCTGGTGCCCGACTTCAGCGCGCAGGCGGCGCTGCAGTCGGGCAAGCTGCAGCAGGTGCTGCCGCAGTGGCGCTCGGTGGGCGCCTTCGGCGAGCGTCTTTACGCGATACGCCCCTATGCCACGCACGTGCCGCAGGCAGTCACGGCCTTCGTGGGCTGGCTGCGCGAAGCCTTGTCCGATGGCTTCGAGCCCTGAAGGAATCAGGAAGAAACGAGGTGGTGCCCTACGCGAACGAAGGGTCTGGCGTACCTTGACCCCGGATGCACGCGGTTACGATGCGCGGACCCGGCCCGGGTTTTGTTAACTTTTCCGCTCACCCGCCTCTTTCATTCCTCGCCCCGCCATGTCTCCCGCTCCATCGACTGCCGACGCCTCCGCCGCCGACAGCGGGTGGCCCCGCGTCGCGCAGCGCGAGCAGGACGGCCGCCAGTGGACAGTAGCCAGCGGCCGGTGGACCACGCTGGCGATGTCGTCCAAGCCGGCCTGGCGCGCGCTGGCTGAAAGCCTGAAGGCCGCCCCGCCCGCCGACGACCGCGCCTGGGACCTGCGGGCCATCGAGCAGCTCGACCACGTCGGCGCGCAGTTGCTGTGGGACCACTGGCGCCACGAGTGGCCCTCCGCCATCGAGCTGTCGCCGCAGCACAAGGCGGTGCTGGACCAGGTGGCGCAATACACCGTCGCCACGCCCGACGAGCCCTCGCCCACGCTCGCCGACCGCATCCGCGCGTTCTCGCACAACGGGCCGCGCCTCATGTACGTGGTGCGCGACTTCACCTCGCTGATCGGCCAGCTCGCGCTCGACCTGTGCCGGCTGGCGCGCGCGCCGCACCGCGGGCCGTGGCGAGATTTCTCGGGCCATCTCTATCAGTTCGGCGCGACCGCGCTGCACATCACGGCGCTGGTCGGGCTGCTGATCGGCGTGGTGTTGGCCTACCTGATCTCGCAGCAGCTGCGGCAGTACGGCGCCGAGACCTTCGTGGTGAACATCCTCGGGCTCTCGCTGATCCGCGAGCTGGGGCCGGTGCTGGCCGCGGTGCTGATCGCCGGCCGATCGGGCTCCGCCATCACCGCGCAGATCGGCGTGATGCGCGTGACGGAAGAGCTCGACGCGATGCGCGTGATGGGCATCCCGCACGGCTTCCGCCTGGTGATGCCGCGCGTGCTGGCGCTGGCCATCGCGATGCCGCTGATCAGCCTGTGGACCTCCATGGCCGCACTCGCGGGCGGCATGCTCGCGGCCGACGCGGCGCTCGACATCTCGCCGGCCTACTTCCTCTCCGCCCTGCCGCGCGCGGTGCCGATGTCGAACCTCTGGCTGGCGATGGCCAAGTCGGCGGTGTTCGGCATCCTGATCGCGCTGATCGGCTGCCACTTCGGCATGAAGGTCAAGCCCAACACCGAGAGCCTCGGGCGCGGCACGACCTCGTCGGTGGTCACCTCGATCACCGCCGTGATCCTGGTGGACGCATTGTTCGCGGTGCTCTTCAAGGGCATCGGCTTCCGGGCATGAACATGAGGTGCTCGCCCAGTCTTCGCGCCCTTCCCTCGCCGGGGGCGACACCCGCGGCCCGGCCGAGCCGGCTCCGTGGTGTTCCTGGCCTCGGCCATGCGGTGCTCGCGGATCGCGCACATTGCTGGCGAAAAGGAGCAGCCGCATGAGCATGCCCGTGCGCCCCGACACCGACGCCACCGTGGTGGACATCCGCGGGCTGTGGACCGTGTTCGAAAGCGCCGATGGCGAGCAGGTGGTGCACCGCGACCTGCAGCTGCACATCGATCGCGGCGAGGTGCTCTCGCTGGTGGGCGGATCGGGCACGGGCAAGACGGTGCTGCTGCGCCAGATCCTCGGGCTGGAGAAGCCCACGCGCGGCCACGTCGAAGTGCTCGGCCAGCAGCCCGGCGAGCTCAGCGCCTCGGGCGCGGCCAACGTGGGCATGCTGTTCCAGCACGGCGCGCTGTTCTCGGCCTTCAGCGTGCTGGAGAACATCGCCTTTCCGCTGCGCGAGCTGAAGCTGCTGCCCGACGAACTCATCCGCCACGCCGCGCTGGTGAAGCTGCAGATGGTGGGCCTGGGCCCGCAGCATGCCAACAAGAGCCCGGCCGATCTTTCGGGCGGCATGATCAAGCGCGTGGCGCTGGCGCGCGCGCTCATCATGGACCCGCCCCTGCTGCTGCTTGACGAACCCACGGCCGGCCTCGACCCCGAGGCCTCCGACAGCTTCTGCGACCTGCTGCGCGGCCTGCACCGCGAGCTGGGCCTCACGGTGGTGATGGTCACGCACGACCTGGACACGCTGTTCGACCTGAGCACCCGCATCGCGGTGCTGGCCGACCAGAAGGTGATCGTCACCGGCGCGGCGCGCGAGGTCATCGCGTATCCGCACCCCTTCATCCACGAATACTTCCTCGGCGGGCGCGGCCAGCGCGCGCTCGAGGCGCTGCATGACAAGCCAGCCGGACAATCCACCGCGCAGCCTGCCCCCGGGCAGGGCGCCGAAAGGTAGGTAGCCACCATGGAAAACAAGTCCCACGCACTCGCCGCCGGCGCCTTCGTGCTCGGGCTGATCGCCGCGCTCGTCGCGCTGGTGATCTGGTTCACGCGCGACAACACGGTGCGCAACGTCTACGAGCTCTCCACGCGCGATGCGGTCAGCGGCCTGCAGCCGCAGGCCATGGTGCGCTACCGCGGCATCGCGGTGGGCAAGGTGGCGTCGATCGACTTCGACCCGAAGGTCAAGGGCAACGTGCGGGTGCGCATCACGGTCGACGAGCGCGTGCCGCTCACAACCTCCAGCTTCGCCACGCTGAGCTACCAGGGCGTGACCGGCCTGGCCTTCATCGCACTCGACGACAAGGGCGAATCGACCGTCGCGCTGAAGCCGAACAACGACGACCCGCCGCGCATCCCGCTCAAGCCCTCGATGCTGGCGCAGCTGCAGGACCGCGGCGAGGCCATCATCAACCAGGTCGAGGAAGTGACCAAGCGCGCCAACCAGCTGCTGAGCGACCCCAACCAGAAGCGCGCGGCCGATGCGCTGGAGAACATCGCGGCGGCCTCGGCCAGCGCCAACACGCTGCTCAAGACGCTCGACAACACGGTGAAGACCGGCCTCAACCCGGCGCTCTCGAAGATGCCCGACGCGCTGGCCTCGGTGAAGAAGGCCGCCGGCGACGTCTCTCGCGTGGCCAACAACTTCAACACCACCGTGAGCCGGCTGAACGCGCCTGACGGCCCCGTCGAGCGGCTGAGCGACGGCACCAAGGCGCTGGCGCAGGCGGTGGATTCGTTCAACGCCGCCACGCTGCCGCGCGTGAACCGCGTGGCAGACGACACCTCGCATGCGGTGCGCCGGCTGGGCCGCGCGGCGGACAGCATCAACGACAACCCGCAATCGCTGCTGTTCGGCAACGGCGGCACGGCCGCGGGCCCGGGCGAGCCGGGCTTCCAGGCCCCGGCCGCGGCGCGGCCCTGATTCCGCACGAGGGAGCATCACCGACCATGAACGCCATTCGCAAGACCCCTGCCGCCATCGCGCTCGGCTGCGCGCTGCTGCTGGCCGCCGGCTGCGGCGCGCTGCCCGACAAGCCCGCGCGCGCCACGCTCTACGACTTCGGCCCCGGCCCCGCAATGGCCGCCGCGGCGCCCGCCACGGCCGCGCTCCCGACGCTGTCGCTGGCCGAGTTCGAGAGCAACTCCCGCCTCGACGGCACGCAGATCCTCTATCGGCTGGGCTATGCCGACGCCAACGAGCTGCGGCCCTACGGCCAGTCGCGCTGGAGCCTGCCGCCCTCGCAGCTGCTGCGCCAGCGGCTGCGCGACACGCTCTCGGAGCGCCGAATGGTGCTCGGCCCCGAGGAGGCAGCCACCATCTCGCGCGGCCGGGGCCAGGCCCCGGACACGCTGCGCATCTCGCTGGACGAGTTCAGCCACTACTTCGAATCCGCGAGCGCCAGCGTGGGCCTGGTGCGCCTGCGCGCCACGCTCGTGCGCAGCACCGCCGCGGGCGACCGCGTGCTGGGCCAGCGCCTGTTCACCGTGCGCCGCCCCGCACCCAGCGCCGACGCACCCGGCGGCGTGAAGGCGCTCATCTCCGCCAGCGACGCGGCGGTGGCCGAGGTGGTGCAGTGGGTCGATCAGTTGCAGCAGCAACAGCCGCGGCAGTAACCTCCGGCACCCGCACGGAAGGCAGTTGGAACGAAGGAGCATCGCCCCATGAACGCAACCCGCATCGTCGGCATCCTGCTGATCGTGGCCGGCATCGCCGTGCTGGCCCTGGGCAGTTTCAGCTTCACCAAGGAGACCCACCAGGCCAAGCTGGGGCCGCTGGAGTTCTCGGTGAAGGAGAAGGAAACGGTCAACCTGCCGGTGTGGGCCGGAGTGGCCGTGATCGTGGTGGGCGGGGCGCTGGTGCTGCTGGGGGGCCGCAAGGGCTGAGCCCTCTTCAGGCCCGCTGGCCCGACAGCCCGGCCAGCAGCTGCGGCAGCAGGTCTTCGGCAGCACCGCGCAGCACCACGGCCGCCGCGTCGTCCAGGTGCGGCAGCGGCTCCAGGTTCAGCGTGATGAGGCGCGCGCCGTGCGCGAGCGCGGTCTGCGGCAGCTCGGCCGCCGGATAGACGATGGTGGTGCTGCCCACCACCATGAACAGATCGCACTCCTGCGCCGCCACCTGCGCATCGAGCAGCACGCCGGCATTCAGCATCTCGCCGAACATCACCACGTCGGGCCGCGCGTGCGCGCCGCAGCGCAGGCAGCGGTGGAAGGGCCAGGGGCCGCTTCGGTTGCCGCAGCGGTCGCAGCGCCAGCGGCGCAGCGAACCGTGCAGCTCCAGCACGTCCTGGCCGCCGGCCAGCGTGAGCAGGCCGTCGACGTTCTGCGTGACCAGCCGCGTGGCGGGGCGCAGCCGCTGCAGCAGCGCGAGCGCGGCGTGGCCCGGGTTCGGCTGCGCCGACTCGATCGTCGACAGGCGCTGCGCCCAGAACTTCGTGAAGCCCGCCGGGTCGCGCTGCAGGTCCTCGGCATGGGAGAACTGCAGCGCGTTCTGGCTCTTCCACAGGCCGTCGGCGTCGCGGTAGGTGGGAATGCCCGAAGCGCGCGACAGGCCTGCGCCCGAGAACACGACGATGCGCCGGGCATTGCGAAGCAGCTCGATGGCCTCCTGGATTGGGGACGCGGAAGAAGAGATATCGGTTGGGACTGGCGTCATCGCTCTGGTCTTGGGGAACTGGCTGCTGCGGGCGCCGCTGCCGCCTGCGCGGGTGGGGCGCCGAGGCGTTGCGACACCGTGTCGGCGCAGGCCTTGAGCGCGCGGGCGATCGGGCCGTCCCACGCGGTGTCGAAGATGCCGGCCGGACCGATGGCGGTGACCGCCAGCACGATGGCTCCAGTGTGGTCGAAGACGGGCGCTGCCATAGCGCTGACGCCCTCGATGACCTCGCCGTCGGAACGGCTGATGCCGTGGTCGCGCACTTCTTTCAGCTGGCGCTCGAAGTCGCTCCATGAAGGCAGCGGCTGCACCGGCGGCATGCCCGCGGGCGGCGGCGGCACATCCTCGTTGCGGCCCTTGCGCTGCTTCTGGCGCTGGCGCTCTTCCTCGAGCAGGCTGCGCACCACCTCGGCATCGAGGTAGGTGGCAAAGACGCGGCCCGAGGCGGTGTTGGTCAGCGAGAACACCGTGCCGTGGCGCATGTTCACGTGCACCGGCGAGGGCGACTCGGCCGTGCGCACGATGGTCGCGCCGCGCGCGCCCCACACGGCCAGCGCCACGGTATGGCCGATCTGCTGCGCGAGCTGGCCGATCAGCGGCGTGGCGATGTGCACCGGGTCGGCCTGCTGCAGGCTGATGAGGCCCAGTTGCAAGGCGAGCGGGCCGAGCAGATAGTGGCCGCTGGCGCGGTCCTGCTCGATGAGGCCCAGCCGCCCGAAGCTGACCATGTACGGATGCGCCTTGGCCGCCGTCATGTCGGCCTCGCGCGCCAGGTCCTTCAGCGCCATGGGCCGGCCGTGATGCACCAGTGCGCGCAGCAGCTGGCCGCCGACTTCGATGCTCTGGATGCCGCGCTGGGCGCGGTCGCTGTCACTGGCTGCCATGGCCGGCCTCGCCTTCTGGTCGTTCGTTCATGAAGAAGGGATTAGACATTAACTGATCTGCGGCTTACACTGCGGCCGTTCGTTAACTGCAAATTCGTTCGACCTAAACGAATTTCAAGATTCCACCCACCGACGGAGACACCCGATGAGCCAAGCCAAGAAATTCGCCAGCCAGGCCGACATGGAAGAGAAGAAGGTCACCTTCAGCCAGATCTCGGAACATGCCTGGGCCTACACCGCCGAGGGCGACCCCAACACCGGCATCGTGATCGGCGACGACTGCGTGCTGGTGGCCGACACCCAGGCCACCCCCGCCATGGCCGCCGACGTGGTGCGCCGCATCCGCGAGGTGACCGACAAGCCCATCAAGTACGTGGTGCTGACCCACTACCACGCGGTGCGCGTGCTGGGCGCGGCCGGCTACGGTGCCGAGCACATCCTGGCCAGCCAGGACACGCGCGACCTGATCGTCGAGCGCGGCGAGCAGGACAAGGCCAGCGAGATCGGCCGCTTCCCGCGCCTGTTCCAGAACGTCGAGACCGTGCCGCCGGGCCTGACCTGGCCCACCATGACCTTCACCGGCAAGATGACCCTGTGGCTGGGCAAGCTCGAAGTGCAGCTGATCCAGCTCGGCCGCGGCCACACCAAGGGCGACACCGTCGTCTGGCTGCCGCAGGAGCGCACGCTGCTGTCGGGCGACCTGGTCGAGTTCGGCGCCACGCCGTACGCGGGCGACGCCTACTTCAAGGACTGGCCGCAGACGCTGGACAACATCGCCGCGCTCAAGCCCGTGGCGCTGGTGCCCGGGCGCGGCGCCGCGCTGACCACGCCGGCCGAAGTGGCCGAGGGCTTGACGGGCACGCGCGACTTCATCTCCGACGTGTACGCCAGCGTGCAGGAAGGCGTGAAGGCCGGGCGCGACCTGAACGCGGTCTACAAGGAGACCTACGAGAAGCTCAAACCCAAGTACAGCCAGTGGGTGATCTTCGACCACTGCATGCCCTTCGACGTGAGCCGCGCCTACGACGAGGCCTCGGGCCACGCCGATCCGCGCATCTGGACGGCCGAGCGCGACGTCGAGATGTGGAAGGCCCTCGAAGGCTGATCGAACTGCTCCCTCTCCCTCTGGGGGGAGGGTTGGGATGGGGGCAGGCAGAGCGCCCGAAGTGAACGCCGTCGTGCCCCCATCCCGGCCTTCCCCCAGCGGGGGAAGGAGCAAAGACAAAAGACACGGAGACAAGACGTGATCGACTATCAAAGCCTGCGCTTCGACTACAAACGCCACGCCGACCAGGACGCGGCCGCCCCGGCGCGCCACCCGGTGGTGGTGATCGGCGCCGGCCCGGTCGGGCTGACGCTGGCCATCGACCTCGCGCTGCGGCAGGTGCCCGTGGTGCTGCTCGACAACGACAACACCCTTTCCAGCGGCTCGCGCGCGATCTGCTTCGCCAAGCGCACGCTGGAGGTGTTCGACCGCCTGGGCTGCGGCGACCGCATGGTCGACAAGGGCGTGTCGTGGAACGTGGGCAAGGTGTTCTTCCACGACGAGCAGGTCTACCGCTTCGACCTGCTGCCCGAGCCCGGCCACGAGCGCCCGGCCTTCATCAACCTGCAGCAGTACTACGTCGAGGGCTACCTCGTCGAGCGCGCGGCGGCGCTGCCGCTGGTCGACCTGCGCTGGAACAACAAGGTCACCGGCATCGAGCAGGGCGACGACGGCGCGGTGCTGACGGTGGAGACGCCCGAGGGCAGCTACAGGCTGCAGGCGGACTACGTGGCCGCCTGCGACGGCTCGCGCTCCAACACGCGCCAGCTGCTGGGCCTGGAGGCCAAGGGCCGCGTGTTCCGCGACCGCTTCCTGATCGCCGACATCACGATGGACGCCGGGCCGCCGCCGGGCCGCCCCAAGGCGGGCGCGCCCCCCTCGGGGGGGCAGCGAGGACACGAAGTGCCGAGCGTGGGGGGCGACATTCTTTCCAACGAGCGCCGCTTCTGGTTCGACCCGTCGTTCCACCCTGGCCAGAGCGTGCTGCTGCACAAGCAGGCCGACGGCATGTGGCGCGTGGACTTCCAGCTCGGCTGGGACGCCGACCCGGTGGAGGAGCGCAAGCCCGAGAACATCACGCCGCGCGTGCGCGCCCTGCTCGACAGCATCGGCTTCGAAGGCGTGCAGTTCCGGATCGGCTGGGCCAGCGTCTACACCTTCGCCTGCCAGCGCATGGAGCGCTTCCGCCACGGCCGCGTGCTGTTCGCGGGCGACTCGGCCCACGGCGTGTCGCCCTTCGGCGCGCGCGGTGCCAATTCGGGCGTGCAGGACGCCGACAACCTCGCCTGGAAGCTCGCCGCCGTGGTGCAGGGCCAGGCGCCCGATGCGCTGCTCGACAGCTACGCCAGCGAGCGCGAATACGCCGCCGACGAGAACATCCGCAACTCCACCCGCGCCACCGACTTCATCACGCCCAAGAGCGAGGTGAGCCGCCTCTTCCGCGACGCGGTGCTGGAGCTGACGAAGCGCCACGCCTTTGCGCGCACGCTGGTCAACAGCGGCCGGCTGTCGGTGCCCTCGGTGCTGCGCGACTCGCCGCTGAACACGCCCGACGCCGACGCCTTCTCGGGCGCGATGGTGCCCGGCGCCGCAGCGGCCGACGCGCCCGTGGTGCATGCCGACGGCAGCACCGGCTGGCTGCTGCGCGAATGCCATGTCGAGCAGTTCACCGCGCTGGTGTTCGGCCAGGGCGAGGCGGCCGAGCGCAGCCTCGCCGCGCTGAGCGCCAGCGACCGGCCGCTGCACGTGGTGCGCATGGACGACGGCGCCCGCGGCAGCGAACTCGCCGCGCAGCGCTACGACGCCCGCCCCGGCACCGTGTACCTGCTGCGCCCCGACCAGCACGTGTGTGCACGCTGGCGCGCCCCGTCGGCGGCGCAGGTGCGCAGCGCAGTCGATCGCGCGCTCGGCAAACACTGAGGGAACGACTCCATGACCGCATCCACCCCCAAGCTGATCACCGAGGCGCACCTCGAGGCGCCCGACGATTTCTACGAGGCGCTGATCGACGCGCACCAGGGCCTGAGCACCGAGGAGAGCAACGCCTACAACGCGCGCCTCGTGCTGGTGCTGGCCAACCACATCGGCTCGCTGGCCGTGCTGCGCGAAGCGCTCGCGGCTGCGAAGTAGGCATTTCGAATGCGGACAGCCGGACGCAGAGGGCGCGAAGATTTCGCGAAGGACGCAGAAAAGAAATTCAAAACCCCTTTTCTTTTCTCTTTCGCGCTCTTTGCGAAACCTTCGCGCCCTCCGCGTCCGGCCCCCGCCTTCCTCCCCATTCAAGTCAATCCATGAGGACCACATGACCGCCGCAACCTCCTCCACCGAGCGCCGCTACCAGAGCGGCTTCGGCAACGAATACGCCTCCGAGGCCGTGCCCGGCGCGCTGCCGCAGGGCCGCAACAATCCGCAGCGCGGGCCCTTCGACCTCTATACCGAGCTGATCTCCGGCACCGCCTTCACCGCGCCGCGCCACGAGAACCGCCGCACCTGGCTCTATCGCCGCCAGCCCTCGGTGGTGTCGGGCCGCTACCAGCCCTATGCGCAGCCGCTGTGGACCACCGGCGCCGACCGCGAGGTCGCGCTGCCGCCCGAGCCCCTGCGCTGGCACCCGCAGCCGCTGGACGAAGCAGCAGCCGGGGCCGACTTCATCGACGGCATGCGCACCATCGCGGCCAACGGCGACGCCGAGGCGCAGACGGGCATCGGCTCGCTGATGTACCTGGCGGGCCGCTCGATGGAGCGCCGCGCCTTCGTCAACGCCGATGGCGAGATGCTGCTGGTGCCGCAGCAGGGCCGCCTCGTCATCACCACCGAGCTGGGCGTGCTCGACGTGAAGCCGGGCGAGATCGCGGTGCTGCCGCGCGGCATGGCGTTCAAGGTCGCCTTGCCCGACGGACTTTCGCGCGGCTACGTCTGCGAGAACTACGGCGCCCACTTCCGCCTGCCGGAGCTCGGCCCCATCGGCTCGAACGGCCTGGCCAATGCACGCGACTTCCAGGCGCCGGTGGCGGCCTTCGAGACGGAAGAAGGCGGCTACGAGATCGTGAAGAAGTTCGGCGGCCGCTTCTGGCAGGCGCCGATGAAGCAGTCGCCCTTCAACGTGGTCGCCTGGCACGGCAACCTCTCGCCGGTGAAGTACGACACGGCGCACTTCATGGTGATCGGCTCCATCAGCTTCGATCATCCCGATCCGTCGATCTTCACCGTGCTGACCTCGCCCAGCGACACGCCCGGCACGGCCAACTGCGACTTCGTGATCTTCCCGCCGCGCTGGATGGTGATGGAGAACACCTTCCGTCCGCCGTGGTTCCACCGCAACCTCATGAGCGAGTTCATGGGCCTGGTGCTGGGCGAGTACGACGCCAAGCCGGGCGGCTTCAAGCCCGGCGGCGCGAGCCTGCACAACTGCATGGTGCCCCACGGCCCCGACGAGGAAGCCTTCGACAAGGCCACGAATGCCGACCTGAAGCCGCACAAGCTGGACAACACGCTGGCCTTCATGTTCGAGAGCCGCTATCGCTTCATCCCGACGAACTTCGCGCTGAAGAGCCCGGCGCTCGACACCGACTACGCCGACTGCTGGGCCGGCCTGAAAGACCAATTCAAAAAATGAAAACCACCCCCGTTTCTTGCTCGCTTCGTGTAGACGAATCACCCCTCGAAGAGGCAACACCAGCGGCCCGGCACAGCCGGTTGCGCGGTGTCTCCCGAAAGGCCTTCGTCTCGCTCGTCGCCGCTGCGGCAGGCATCGCGCTCGTCTCGCCGGCCGCGGTGTTCGCGGCCGACTACCCGTCCAAGCCCATCCGCTTCATCGTGCCCTACACCCCCGGCGGCACCACCGACCTGGTGGCGCGCACCGTGGGCCAGAAGGTGTCGGAGAAGCTGGGCCAGCCGGTTCTGATCGACAACCGCGGCGGCGCGGGCGGCAACATCGGCATGGATGCGGTGGCCAAGGCCGCGCCCGACGGCTACACCATCGGCTTCGGCGCGATCTCGACCAATGCGCTGAACCCGCACATCTACAAGTCGATGGCCTTCGATCCGCGCAAGGACTTCACCGCCATCAGCCTGCTGGGCACGTCGACCATCGTGCTCGAAGTACCGGCGGCTTCGGCCATCAAGTCGGTGCCCGACCTGATCGCCGCCGCGAAGAAGAACCCCGGCCTGCCCTACGCCACCGCGGGCGCCGGCACCTCGATGAACCTGGCGGGCGTGATGTTCGCGCAGATGACCGGCACCGAGCTCGTGCACGTCGCCTACAAGGGCAGCGGCCCGGCCATCACCGACATGCTGGGCAACAACATCGGCGTGATGTTCGACAACCTGCCGGCCTCGCTGCCGCACATCCAGGCCGGCAAGCTGCGCGCGCTGGCGGTGGCGGGCCCGGCGCGCTCTCCCTCGCTGCCCGACGTGCCGACCATGGCCGAGGCGGGCCTGAAGGGTTACGCGCTGGAGCCGTGGTTCGGCGTGTACGGGCCGGCGAAGCTGCCGGCGCCGGTCGTGAAGGCGCTGAACGAGGCCTTCGTGGAAGCGCTCGCGATGCCCGACGTGAAGGCCAAGCTGGCGCAGGCCGGCTTCTCGCCGCGCGGCTCCAGCGCGCACGAGCTGGAAACGCTGACCGAGGCCGAATACAAGCGCCTGGGCGAAGTCGCCAGGAAAGCCGGCATGACCGCAGACTAGAGCTCGCCCTCAGGCTCGCCCACTTCGTGTGGCCGCCACCCCCCGTCCGGGGGCGACACCTGCGGCCCGGCGAAGCCGGTTCCGCGGTGTTACCGAAAAGACCGGACCCTTCTTTAGAAAACTCGCCTGAAAGACATCTTCAATGACCGCACTGAACGCCACCCATGATCCGAAGCTGCGCAGCTGGGTCGCATCGGCCAACGAGCCCGGCACCGACTTCCCGATCCAGAACCTGCCCTTCGGCCGCTTCCGCACCGCCGGCAGCAGCGAAGACTTCCGCATCGGCGTCGCCATCGGCGACCAGGTGCTGGATCTGCGCGCCACGGGCCTGATCGACACCGACGACATGAACGTGCTGATGAGCGCCGACACGAAGGAACGCCAGGCGCTGCGCGCCGCCCTCTCGGCAGGCCTGGCCGAAGGCAGCGACAAGCAGGCCGCCTGGTCGAAGGCGCTGCTGCCGCAGTCCAGGGCCGAGATGACCGTGCCCTGCCGCATCGGCGACTACACCGACTTCTACACGGGCATCCATCACGCCACCACCATCGGCAAGCTGTTCCGCCCCGACCAGCCGCTGATGCCCAACTACAAGTGGGTGCCCATCGGCTACCACGGCCGCGCCTCGTCCATCGGCGTGAGCGGCGAGACGTTCAAGCGCCCGCACGGCCAGACCAAGGCGCCCGACGCTGCCGAGCCGACCTTCGGCCCTTCGAAGCGGCTGGACTACGAGCTGGAGCTGGGCTTCTTCATCGGCCGCGGCAACGCGCAGGGCGAGCCCATCGCCATCGCCGACGCCGAGGAGCACCTGTTCGGCCTGACGCTGCTCAACGACTGGTCGGCGCGCGACCTGCAGGCCTGGGAGTACCAGCCGCTGGGCCCCTTCCTGTCGAAGAACTTCGCGAGCACGCTGTCGCCCTGGATGGTGACGATGGAAGCGCTGGCGCCCTTCCGCTCGAAGTTCGAGCGCCCCGCCGGCGACCCGCAGCCGCTGCCGTACCTCGACTCGGCCTCCAACCGCGAGAGCGGCGCGCTCGACATCACGGTCGAGGTTCTGCTGCAGACCGCGAAGATGCGCGCCGAGGGCACGGCGCCCGTGCGCCTGACGCGCGGCAACGTCGCCGAAGCCGCCTACTGGACCGCCGCGCAGCTCGTCGCGCACCACACGGTGAACGGCTGCAACCTGCAGCCAGGCGACATGCTGGGCTCGGGCACCCTTTCGGGCCCCAAGCCCGACGAGGCCGGCTCGCTGATCGAACTGACGCAGGGCGGCAAGCAGCCGATCACCCTGCCGAACGGCGAGAAGCGCACCTTCCTGGAAGACGGCGACACGCTGGTGATCCGCGGGTATTGCGAGCGCCTGGGCGCGGTACGGATCGGGCTGGGTGAGGTGTCCGGCACCGTCGTCTGAGCGGTGCTGTCCCCTCTTCCTCCGGGAGAGGGCCAGGGTGAGGGCTCGCGGCCTCACGACATCGCGCGGCCTTCATTGCCGCTCACCCTCACCCCAACCCTCTCCCCAGGGGGAGAGGGCGCAAGGCATCAGGGTACGGGGCGGACACGCTTGGGCGAGGTCAGCGGAACGATGCTCTGACAGTCTTTCCCTCTTCCTCTGGGAGAGGGCCAGGGTGAGGGCTCGCGGCCTCACAACACCGCGCGGCCTTCAGTGCCGCTCACCCTCACCCCAACCCGCTCCCCAGGGGGAGAGGGAGCAAGGCATCAGGCTACGGGGCGGACAGGCTTGGGCGAGGTCAGTGGAACGGGGGGTTGAGAGTCTTTTCCCTCTCCCTCCGGGAGAGGGCCAGGGTGAGGGTTCTCGGCCTTGCAACATCGAGCAGCCTTCATCGCCGCTCACCCTCACCCCAACCCTCTCCCCGAAGGGAGAGGGAGCAAGGCATCAGGGTGCGGTGGCGGGCGTGGCCGACGCAGCCGGCCAGGCCACCTCGCTCGCCACGCGCGGCTTGCCGATCGGCGCGGTTGCCTTGCCGATCTTGATGGCGGCCATGTCGGCCTCGCTCGGGTACTGGTCGGCGAGCCAGTAGTCGAACACCCGGCGCGCGATGGGCGCTGCGGCGCCGGCGCCCCAGCCGGCGTTCTCCACGATCACCGCCAGGGCGATCTTGGGGTCGTTCACCGGCGCGTAGGCCATGAACAGGGCGTGGTCGCGCTGGTGCTCCTCGAGCGCGCGCGCGTTGTACTTGGTGTTCTGGCCCATCGACACCGCCTGCGCCGTGCCGGTCTTGCCGGCGGCCTGGTAGCTGGCGCCCGCGAACACGCCGCGCGCGGTGCCGCTGGTGACCACGCTGGTCAGGCCCTCGCGGATCACCGCGATGTTGGCGGCTGTGAAGCCCAGGTTCTCCGCCGCGGGCTGCGGCAGGGGCACGACGTTGCCGCTCACGGTGTCGCGCGTGGCCAGCGCGAGGTGAGGCTTGTGCTTGAGGCCGCCGTTGGCGATGGTGGCGGTGGCCTGCGCCAGCTGCAGCATGGTGAAGTTGTTGTAGCCCTGGCCGATGCCCAGCGAGATGGTCTCGCCCGCGTACCACTTCTTCTGCTCGGGGCGCTTGTAGGTGTTGCGCTTCCACTCGGTGCTGGGCAGCACGCCGCGCACCTCGCCACCGAGGTCGATGCCGGTGATCTGGCCGAAGCCCAGCGGCTTCATGAAGTCGTGGATCATGTCCACGCCCATCTCGTTGGCCAGCGAGTAGTAGTAGATGTTGCTCGACAGCTGGATCGAGCGGCGCATGTCGACGCCGCCCAGGTTGCCCTCGGGACTGCCGAAGCGGTGGCCGCCGAAGTTGAAGTAGCCTGGGTCGTTCACCACCACGCTGGGGCCGCGCTTGCCGGTCTGCAGCGCCGCCAGCGCCATGAAGGGCTTGTAGGTGGAGCCCGGCGGGTAGGTGCCGCGCAGGGCGCGGTTCAGCAGCGGCTTGTCGATGGATTCGGTGAGCGCCGCCCAGCTCTCGTTGTCGATGCCTTCGACGAAGAGGTTCGGGTCGAAGGTGGGCTTGCTCACGAAGGCGAGGATCTCGCCGGTCTTCGGGTCGATCGCCACCAGCGCGCCGCGGCGGTCTCCGTACATGTCCTCCACCAGCTTCTGCAGCTTGATGTCGAGCGACAGCATCACCGTATTGCCCGGCGTGGCCGGATGGCTGGCGAGGCGGCGCACGGCGCGGCCGCCGGCGGAGGTCTCCATCTGCTCCACGCCGGTCTGGCCGTGCAGCGTCTTCTCGTAGCTCTGTTCGATGCCCAGCTTGCCGATGTAGTCGGTGCCCTTGTAGTTGGCCTGGTCCTCTTCGTCCCAGTCCTCCATCGCGGTCTTCTCGCGCTGGTTGATGCGGCCGATGTAGCCGAGCACGTGCGAGGCGAGCTCGCCCTGAGGGTAGTTGCGGAACAGGCGCGCCTTGATCTCCACGCCCGGGAAGCGGTAGCGCTGGGCGGCGAAGCGGGCGACCTCCTCGTCGCTCAGGCGGGTGCGGATCGGAATGGAGTCGAAGCTGCGCGAGTCCTCGCGCAGGCGCTTGAAGCGGCGGCGGTCGCGCGGCGAGATTTCGAGCACCTGCGTGAGGCTGTCGATGGTCTCTTCCACGTCGCCCACCTTCGAGGGCGTGATCTCCAGCGTGTAGGCCGAGTAGTTGGAGGCCAGCACGATGCCGTTGCGATCGAGGATGAGCCCCCGGTTCGGCACCACCGGCACCACCGCCGTGCGGTTGCTCTCGGCCTGCTCGGCCAGGTCCTCGTGGCGCGTGACCTGCAGGTAGACCAGGCGCGCGCACAGCAGCCCGAAGGCGAAGAGCACCGCGAGTCCGATCACGATGACGCGGCGCTTGAAGCGCGCGAGATCGGCTGCTACGTTGCGGATTTCGGTCATGGCGATGGGAGCTTAGGCGCGCGCAGGTGCGAAGGCAAATGGGAGCCGAATGCCGCACGAAAGCAGGACGGATTGACTGCGGAACACCGCGCAACGGGCTTTGCCCGGCCGAAGGTGTTGCCCCCGGCGAGGGGGTTGGCGAAGCGACCCGATGTGCGCGGAGCGTGGGGGAGAACTCATAGTGGACGGTTCTCGTCCGGCTCCGGCGTTCTGCGCTGGGGAGCCAGCAGCAAGGCTGTTGCCAGGGGCCACAAGGCAGCCTCGATGGCCGGCGAAGCCAGCACCGTCCAGCCCGGGAACACACCGCCGCCGATCATCCGCGTGACCACCTCGATCAGCTGCGAGAGCGCGAAGAGCGGCAGCACCTGCAGCGCCTGCGAGGCCACCGGGTACCACAGCAGCCGCCGGTGGATGGTGATCGCGAAGAAGCCCAGCGTGGTGTAGGAAAGCGCGTGCTGGCCCAGCATCGACGACTGGTGCACGTCCATGCACAGGCCGAACACGAAGGCCGCGCCGATGCCCACGCGCGCGGGCTGGTGCACGCCCCAGAACACGATCACCAGCGCCAGCAGGTCGGGCATCCAGACGGCGCGGCCGATCGGCAGCATGTTGATCAGCAGCGCCACCACGAGGCTGCTCCACATGAAGACGGGGCTGACGGGCAGCAGCAGCTGCTGCTGGCCTGGACGCTTGATCATGGGCGTGCTCCCGGCTTCTTCTCGTTCTTGCCCGCGCCCGGCTTGCCCTCGGGGCGCTTGCGCTGGGTGACTGCCGGCTGCGTGGGCGGTGGCGCAGCGGGCGTGCCCGTGGGTTCGAGCACCAGCACGTAGCGCGCGGCCGTCACGTGGGCCAGCGGCACGCAGTAGATGCGGGCGAAGGCGGAATCGGCGCGGCGCTCGATGCGCTCGATCTTCGCCACCGGCAGGCCGGCGGGGTAGATGCCGTCGACGCCGCTGGTGGAGAGCAGGTCGCCCTCCTGCAGGTCGGCGTTGGCGGCCATGAAGCGAAGCTCCAGCCCGCCGCCGTGCGCCGAGGCGTCGCCGAAGGCCACGCTGCGCACGCCGGTGCGGGTGTTCTGCACGGGAATGGAAAGGTCGCGGTCGATCACCAGCGTGACCTCGCTCGTGAAGGGCAGCACCTGCGTGACCTGCCCCAGCACGCCGCGCGCGTCGATCACCGGCGAACCGGGCTGCACGCCCTGGGCCATGCCCTGGTCGACGACGATCTTGCGGGTGTAGGGGTCGGCCGCGTCGTAGAGCACCTCGGCCGCGCGCCCGGGCGTGGTGGTGGTCTGGCGCAGCTCGAGCAGCTCGCGCAGGCGGGCGTTGTCCTGCGCCAGCGTGTCGGCCTGGGCCGCTCGCTCGGCCTGGGCGATCAGCGCCTTGCGGGCGTCGTCCTCGTTGCGCTGGGCAGTCTGCAGGTCTTCGAAGTAGCGCCCGCCGCCGAGCACCGCCTGCACCGGCTTCAGCGCCACCCACTGCACTGGATAGAGCACAGCCCCGATGGCCGCGCGAATCGGCTGCACGATGTGGAAGCGCGCGTCGGCCACCATGAGGAACAGGGCGAGCGCGCCGAAGAAGATCAGCTTGCTGAGTGCCGACTGGCCCTGGTTGAACAGGGGTGGCGCTGTGCGATCGAGCGTGCCCAGGGGCATGAATTCGGCCTAATTTTCACCGCGCCTTGCGCGATTTACGGCACAAGAAATTAACACATCACGATGCCAGGAATACCGCGTAACCGGGTTCGCCGGGCCGCTTGTATTGCCCCCTGCAAGGGGGCTGGCGCAGCGACAAGAAGTGCGCGAAGCCTGGGGGTGTACCTCGGTTATTCGCTCGTGAAGATGCTGCCCAGGCGGTCCATGCGCTCCAGGGCGATGCCGCAGCCGCGCACCACGCAGGTCAGCGGGTCTTCGGCCACCAGCACCGGCAGGCCGGTTTCCTCGGCCAGCAGGCGGTCGAGGTCGCGCAGCAGCGCGCCGCCGCCGGTCAGCATCATGCCGCGCTCGGCGATGTCGGCGCCCAGCTCGGGCGGCGTCTGCTCCAGCGCGTTCTTCACGGCCGAGACGATGTTGTTGAGCGGATCGGTCAGGGCTTCCAGCACTTCGTTGCTGCTGATGGTGAAGCTGCGCGGCACGCCTTCGGAGAGGTTGCGGCCCTTGACTTCCATTTCCTTGACTTCGGAGCCAGGGAAGGCCGAGCCGATGTTCTTCTTGATGACTTCGGCCGTCGGCTCGCCGATCAGCATGCCGTAGTTGCGGCGGATGTAGTTGATGATGGCTTCGTCGAAGCGGTCGCCGCCCACGCGCACGGAGCCCTTGTAGACCATGCCGCCGAGCGAGATCACGCCCACCTCGGTGGTGCCGCCGCCGATGTCCACCACCATCGAGCCCGAGGCCTCGCTGACGGGACGTCCGGCGCCGATGGCCGCGGCCATGGGTTCCTCGATGAGGTAGACGGAGGTGGCGCCTGCCGCCTCGGCCGCGTCCTTGATGGCGCGGCGCTCGACCTGGGTGGAGCCGCAGGGCACGCAGATGATGATGCGCGGGCTCGGCGTGAGCAGCGTGCGCGGGTGCACCATCTTGATGAACTGCTTGATCATCTGCTCGGTGATCACGAAGTCGGCGATCACGCCGTCCTTCATCGGGCGGATCGCCTCGATGTTGCCGGGCACCTTGCCCAGCATGGCCTTGGCTTCGCGGCCGACGGCCTGGATCACCTTCTTGCCATGCGGGCCGCCTTCGTGGCGGATGGCGACGACCGAAGGCTCGTCGAGCACGATGCCCTTGTTGCGGGCGAATATCAGGGTGTTGGCGGTGCCGAGGTCGATCGCAAGGTCGGTGGAGAAATACCGACGGAAAGCTCCAAACATGTGCGGAATCCTCTGAGCACGGCCTGCGCGTCGGCAGGTCGTCGCTCTATTTTTTGGGTCGTTTGACGGGGTGAATTGATCGTTTTTGGCGCAAAAGCCGGCGCGTTCGCGGGGGTTGCGGCAAAGGCGGGATAATACCCGAATCCCCTCTGATTCCCGTATTAGCACCGGCTCCGGCGTGCGAATACCTCCGCTTTTTTGGGCCGTTCCGACCTATGTCACTTTCCGCTTCCGATATTGAGCGCATCGCCTCGCTGGCGAGGCTGCAGCTGGCTCCCGATGAAAGCGAGCGCATGCTCAGCCAGATCAACGGCTTTTTCGACCTCGTCGAGCGCATGCGTTCTGTGGACACCTCGGGCGTCGAGCCGCTGGCCCATCCCGTGGCCGCCATCGAAGACGTCACGCTGCGCCTGCGCGACGACGTGGTGAGCGAACCGAACAACCGCGAAGCCAACCAGAAGAGCGCCCCGGCCGTCGAAGGCGGCCTTTTCCTCGTGCCCAAGGTAATCGAATGATGAGCAGCAGCGGTGAATTGCATCAATTGAGCGTCGTCGAGCTTGCGAAGGCGCTGGCCGAACGCAAGGTCTCGGCCGTCGAGGCCTCCCAGGCCTTCCTGGGCCGCATGAAGGCGCACCAGGCGCTGGGCACCTTCCTCGACGTGAACGAGGAAGCCACGCGCGCCCAGGCCCGCGCCGCCGACGCGCTCATTGCCAAGGGCGGCGCCCCTGCGCTGGCCGGCGTGCCGATCGCGCACAAGGACATCTTCGTCACCACCGACTTCGCCACCACCGCCGGCTCCAAGATGCTCGCGGGCTACCGCTCGCCCTTCGACGCCACCGTGGTGCGCCGCCTGGCCGATGCCGGCGCGGTCACGCTGGGCAAGCTGAGCTGCGACGAATTCGCGATGGGCTCGGCCAACGAGAACGTCGCCGTGCCCGCCGTGGGCCACGACAAGGCCGCGCCCGTTCGCAACCCCTGGAACCTCGAACGCATTCCGGGCGGCTCCTCCGGCGCCAGCGCGGCTGCGGTCGCTGCACGGCTGGCTCCTGCCGCCACTGGCACCGACACCGGCGGCTCGATCCGCCAGCCCGCATCATTCTGCGGCATCACCGGCATCAAGCCCACCTACGGCCGCGCCTCGCGCTACGGCATGGTGGCCTTCGCCTCGAGCCTCGACCAGGCCGGCCCGATGGCCCGCTCGGCCGAAGACTGCGCGCTGCTGCTGTCGGCCTTCTGCGGGCCCGACCTCGACCGCGATTCCACCTCGCTCGACAAGCCGGCCGAGAACTTCGGCCGCTCGCTGAACGACTCGCTCGACGGCCTGCGCATCGGCGTGCCGAAGGAGTTCTTCGGCGAGGGCGTGGCGCCCGGCGTGCGCGCGGCCATCGATGCGGCGCTCGCGCAGTACGAGAAGCTCGGCGCGAAGCGCGTCGAGGTCACGCTGCCGCGCACCGAGCTGTCCATTCCCGTCTACTACATCCTTGCCGCGGCCGAGGCCTCGAGCAACCTGAGCCGCTTCGACGGCGTGAAGTTCGGCCACCGCGCCAAGGACTTCATCGACCCTGCGAGCAGGAAGAGCGCGCTCACGCAGATGTACGAACGCACGCGCGCCGAAGGCTTCGGCGACGAGGTCAAGCGCCGCATCATGATCGGCACCTACGTGCTCTCGCACGGCTACTACGACGCCTACTACCTGCAGGCGCAGAAGGTGCGCCGCATGATCGCCGACGACTTCCAGCAGGCGTTCAAGCAGTGCGACGTGATCGCCGGCCCCGCCGCGCCCACCACCGCCTGGAAGATCGGCGAGCACGGCGACGACCCCGTGGCCGACTACCTCGCAGACATCTTCACGCTGCCCGCATCGCTGGCCGGCCTGCCCGGCATGAGCGTGCCCGCGGGCTTCGACGACGGCATGCCCGTGGGCCTGCAGCTGATCGGCAACTACTTCGGCGAAGCGAAGCTGCTCAATGCAGCGCACCGCTTCCAGCAGGCCACCGATTGGCATGCACGCACGCCCGAAGGTTTTTGAGATGAGCGAGACCGTGAACACATTCGAAGCACAACAACAAGGCCGCCCGACCGGCCCGCTGGTGCGCGGCTATGAAGTCATCATCGGCTTCGAGACGCACGCGCAGCTCTCCACCGCGAGCAAGATCTTCAGCCGCGCCTCCACCGCCTTCGGTGCCGAGCCCAACACGCAGGCCTGCGCGGTCGACCTCGCGCTGCCCGGAACGCTGCCCGTGATGAACAAGGGCGCGGTCGAGCGCGCCATCAAGCTCGGCCTGGCGCTGGGCTCGCACATCGCGCCGCGCAGCGTGTTCGCGCGCAAGAACTACTTCTATCCCGACCTGCCCAAGGGCTACCAGATCAGCCAGTTCGAGATTCCCGTGGTGCAGGGCGGCGCGGTGTCGTTCTTCGTCGGCGAGGAGCTGCGCACCGTGCGCCTGGTGCGCGCGCATCTCGAGGAAGACGCTGGCAAGTCGCTGCACGAGGATTTCGTCGGCCAGAGCGGCATCGACCTGAACCGCGCGGGCACGCCGCTGCTGGAGATCGTGACCGAGCCCGACATGCGCTCCACCGCCGAGGCCGTGGCCTATGCGAAGGAACTGCACAAGATCGTCACCTGGATCGGCATCTGCGACGGCAACATGCAGGAGGGCAGCTTCCGCTGCGACGCCAACGTGTCGGTGCGCCGCCCCGGCGAGAAGCTAGGCACGCGCCGCGAGATCAAGAACCTGAACAGCTTCAAGTTCATGCAGCAGGCGATCGACTACGAGATCCGCTGGCAGATCGACGAGATCGAGGACGGCCGCAAGATCGAGCAGGCCACGGTGCTGTTCGACCCCGACACCGGCGAGACGCGCGCCATGCGCGCCAAGGAAGACTCGGCCGACTACCGCTACTTCCCCGACCCCGACCTGCCGCCGCTGGTGATCGCCGCCGACTGGATCGAGCGCGTGAAGGCCGAGATGCCCGAGCTGCCGCGCGCGATGGCCGAGCGCTACGTACGCGACCACGGCCTGTCGGAATACGACGCCGCGCAGCTCACCCAGAGCGCCGCCCTGGCCGGCTACTTCGACGAAGCCGTGAACGCAGGCGCCACGCCCAAGCTCGCGAGCAACTGGATCACCGGCGAGACGGCGCGCCGCCTGAACGCCGCCGAGATCGGCATCGAGGCCGCTCCCGTGAAGGCGCAGCAGCTGGCCCAGCTGGTGAAGCGCATCGCCGACGGCACCCTGCCCAACAACGCCGCTCGCCAGGTGTTCGAGGCCCTCTGGACCGGCGAAGGCAGCGACGTCGACGCGATCATCGAGGCCAAGGACCTGAAGCCGATGAACGACGCCGGCGCCCTCGACAAGATCCTCGACGAGGTGATCGCGAAGAACGCGAAGAACGTCGAGGAATACCGCGGCGGCAAGGAAAAGGCGCTCAACGCCCTCGTGGGCCAGGTCATGAAGGCCAGCGGCGGCAAGGCCAACCCGGCGCAGGTCACCGAGCTGCTGAAGGCCAAGCTCAGTTGACTCTGTTTGGGAAACACCGTGGAACCGGCTTTGCCGGGCCACCGGTGTTGCCCCCCGGCAGGATGTGGCGAAGCGACACGAAGTGCGCGCAGCCTGGGGGGTTACTTCGGGTTCCCGCCGTTCTGGGGGGACCAGAGCGCCTTCAGCCGCACGCGCTCCTCGTCGAAGCGCGCATTCACCCGCTTCTTCTCTTCTTCCTGCTCCGCGATGAAGCGGTTCTGCACCGCCACGCTCTTCGCGTTGTCGTCGATCCTGCGGCGCAGCGCGGCCGGCGCCTTGGTGGGGTCCTGCTTGTAGAACTCCATCTCCTCGTCGATCTTCTTGCGGTCTTCGCCCAGCTCGGAGATGCGTTTCCTCGCCGCTTCCGACACCGCATCGATCTGCGCGAGTGCCTCGGCGCGTTCGCGATCGTGTGTGGCGCTGTTGGGGTAGCGCACCAGCAGCGCACGCTCGCGGCGCCGTTCGTCGGTCTGCCGGGCGGCCACGATCGCGGCTTCGCGGGCGCGGTCCTCGCGCTCCTGGAGTTCGCGCGCGGTGTAGGTCGGCTCCAGCTTGCGGCGGGTCGAGCCGCTCGGGTTCAGCTCGCGCTGCTCGCGGTCGTTGCACTCTGCGATCGGGCGGTCGGCCGTCAGCGTGCGGCCGCGGGCGTCGACGCAGGTGTAGATGCCGGCGGAGGCGCCTTCCACTTTCTGCGGTTGCGCTTGCAGAGCGCCGCAGAAAGATGAAGCCGTGATGAAAAGGGATGCCGCCGCCAGCAGGCGGAACGTTCGGTCGTGATCGTCGCGTGCGCGGTGCATTCGGCGGCCCCGGTTCAGCTGGCGCCGTAGCGCGCGCGGTAGGCCAGCACGCGTTCGCGGTGCGCGCCGAGGTCGGCCGCTGCATCGCCCGAGAGGTAGCTCAGCAGGTCGTCGAGCGTGGCGATGGCGATCACCGACAGGCCGAGCTGGTTGCGCACGTACTGCACGGCGCTGTGGTCCACGTCGACGCCGTTCTCGGTGGCCTTCTCCTGCCGGTCGAGCGCGATGGCCACGGCATGCGGCGTGGCGCCTGCGGCCTCGATGGCGGCGATCGACTCGCGCACCGCGGTGCCGGCGGACATCACGTCGTCAACGATCAGCACGCGGCCCTTGAGCGGCGCACCGACCAGGTTGCCGCCCTCGCCGTGCGCCTTGGCTTCCTTGCGGTTGTAGGCGAAGGGGTAGTTGCGGCCCCGGCGGGCCAGCTCGGCGGCCACCGTGGCGCCCAGCGGGATGCCCTTGTAGGCGGGGCCGAAGATCATGTCGAATTCGAGGCCGCTCTCGATCAGGCGGTCTGCATAGAATCCCGCGAGCCGGGCGATCTTGGCGCCGTCGTCGAAGAGGCCCGAATTGAAGAAGTAGGGACTCATCCGACCGGCCTTGGTCTTGAACTCCCCGAAACGCAGTACGCCGGCATCCAGGGCGAACTGGACGAAATCCTGGGCGATCGCGCTGCTTTTGCTTTTCTCACCATCTACAGCCATCGGAAATTCCTTGTGTTCAAACTGACCAGTCTCAATCTCAATGGCCTGCGTTCGGCCGCAACCAAAGGCGTGGCCGACTGGGTGGCCGAACTTGCGCCGGATTGTATTTGCATGCAGGAGATCCGCGTCCAGGCCAGCGACATCGAGGGCCGGTTCGAGGAAATGGCCGGCCTCAAGGGCCATTTCCACTTCGCCGAGAAGAAGGGCTACGCCGGCACCGCCATCTACACCAAGCACGCGCCGAGCCAGGTCGTGGTGGGCTGGGGCGACGCCGAGTTCGACGCCGAGGGCCGGTACCTCGAACTGCGCTTCGACACTCCCAAGCGCAAGTTCTCCGTCATCAGCTGCTACTTCCCGAGCGGCAGCTCGGGCGAGGAGCGCCAGGAGGCCAAGTTCCGCTTCCTCAAGGGCTTCTTCCCGCACCTGGTGGCGCTCAAGAAGGAGCGCGAGTTCGTGCTGTGCGGCGACATCAACATCGCCCATCAAGAGATCGACCTGAAGAACTGGCGCGGCAACCAGAAGAACAGCGGCTTCCTGCCCGAGGAGCGCGCCTGGATGACCAAGCTGCTCGACGCCGGCGCAGAGGGCGCGGGCCTGGTGGACGTCTATCGCATGCTCAAGCCCGACACCACCGCCGAGGCCTACACCTGGTGGAGCAACCGCGGGCAGGCCTATGCGAACAACGTGGGGTGGCGGCTGGACTATCACCTGGCCACGCCGAAGATCGCCGCGCTGGCGCGCACCGAACAAATCTACAAGACCGTGAAGTTTTCGGACCATGCGCCGATCACGGTGGACTACGACTTCGATCTGTAGTGCCGCCCGCGCCGCTCGTCAGCGCGACAGCTCGGGCAGCGCCTTCTCCAGCGTGGCCACGAAGGCCTGCATCGCCTCCGTCTCGTGCGCGCCGCGCTTGGTGATGCGGTAGAAGTCCAGCCCCACCTTCGGCTTGGTCAGCACATCGGTGCGCACGCGGTGGCGGCGGCAGGCAGCGAGTGCGAAGGTCGGCATCACGGCGGTGCCGAAGCCGGCCTCCACCATCGCGATCAGCGTGCCGAAGAAGTTGAAGGCAGTGCGCTGCGCGTCGGCGCGGCCGATGGCGGCGAGATGCTGGTCGATCACCTTCTGGATCGGATTGCCTGACGGCAGGCCGATGAGTTCGGCGCTGCGCAATGCCGACCACGTCGCGGTGCCAGTGGCCTGTGGCTCGCCGGACTCCACGCGCATCAGGTGGAAGTGCCCCACCGGTTCACGCGACAGCCCGGGCGCGGCCTTGAAGAAGAAACCCAGCCCCACGTCGGCCTCGCCCGCAGCGACCATCGCTTCCACGTCGCGCAGGTCGGCATCGAAGAGGCGCAGGCTCACCTGCGGATGCGCTTCGCGGAAGCTGGCGAACACCTGCGGCAGCAGGTTCGACGACACCAGCGGCGTGGCCGCGATGCGCAGCGTCTGGCGTGCGGCGTCGCCCTCGGCGCCCAGCTCGGCGGCCACGTCGTCGAGGTCGGTCACCATGCGCTCGACCAGCGGCAGCAGGCGTCGGCCCGCGGGCGTGAGGCTCACCACGCGCGTGGTGCGGTCGAAGAGGCGGCAGCCCAGCTGCCTTTCCATCTCGCGGATCAGGATGCTGAGCCCGGCCTGCGTGATGTGCGCCTGCTCGGCCGCTCGCGTGAAGTTGCCCACGCGGGCCACCTGAAGGAAGGCGCGCAGCTGGCGGGTCGACAGATTCATATGGATTCATGATAAATCCATATCACATCTAAATTTCCCAAATGATCCGGGTGCGTTCCTAATGCGGGCCGAGACAAAGCAAGCAACGCGTCGCAACGACCGATCATCATGAGCAACGAAGTCATCATCCTGGGCGCCGGCATCGGTGGCCTGACCCTCGCGCTGAGCCTGCACCAGGCCGGCATTCCCTGCCGCGTGTACGAAGCGGTGCCCGAACTCAAGCCGCTGGGCGTGGGCATCAACCTGCTGCCGCATGCGGTGCGCGAACTCACCGAGCTCGGGCTGCTGGAGGCCCTCGACAAGGTGGGCGTGCGCACGAAGGAAGCGGTGTTCTTCACCGAGCACGGACAGCTGGTTTTCCGCGAGGCGGCTGGCCAGCATGCGGGCTACGAGTGGCCGCAGTTCTCCATCCATCGCGGCGACCTGCAGACGGTGCTGTACGAAGAGACGCTGAAGCGCCTCGGCCCCGACAGCGTGGTGTGCGGCCGCCGCTGCACGCACGTGGAGCAGGACGCGGACGGCGTCACCGTGCATTTCGCCGATGCGCCAGCGGTGCGCGGCGCGCTCGCCGTGGGCTGCGACGGCATCCACTCGGCGCTGCGCAAGCAGCTGTATCCGGACGAGGGTGCGCCGCGCTACTCCGGCATCAACATGTGGCGCGGCACCGCGCGCTGGAAGCCTTTCCTCTCCGGCGGCAGCATGGTGCGCGCGGGCTGGCTGTCGGTCGGCAAGATGGTGATCTACCCGATCCGCGACAACATCGACGCCGAGGGCAACCAGCTGGTGAACTGGGTGGCCGAGATCCACGCGCCCCAACCCGCGATGCGCGACTGGAGCCGCGCGGGCCGCGTCGAAGACTTCCTGCCGGCCTTCGCCGACTGGCATTTCGACTGGCTCGACGTGCCGGCGCTGATCCTCGCTTCCGACACCATCCTCGAATATCCGATGGTCGACCAGGACCCCCTGCCACGCTGGACGCACGGCCGCCTCACGCTGCTGGGCGACGCCGCGCACCCGATGGTGCCGCGCGGTTCCAACGGCGCAGGGCAGGCCATCATCGACGCGCGCTATCTCGCAGGAGCATTGAAGAAGATGGGCGTCGGCACCGCCGCGCTCGAAGACTACGACCGCGTGCGCGTCAAGGCCACCACCGAGGTGGTGCTCACCAACCGCAGCAATCCGCCAGACGCCATCCTGCGCGAGGTGTTCGAGCGCTCGGGCGGCAAGCGCTTCGAAAGCATCGAGGAGGTCGTGCCCGTCGCCGAGTTGCAGGCCATCTCGGACAACTACAAGCGCGTGGCCGGCTACGACCCGGCGGCCTTGAAGGCGCGCGCGTCCTATCTTTGAACTGGACAGGCAACCCACAGAAGAACCCGGAGACACAAGAAACCATGCGCTCGCTGATCAAGAAGACCCTCGCCGCCCTGCTCGTCATGGCAGGCACCGCAACCACCGCCTTCGCCTGGCCCGACCAGGCCATCACGCTGGTGGTGCCCTACACCCCCGGCACCGGCATCGACCTGATCGCCCGCCAGCTCTCGGCGAGACTGCCCGCCAGCCTGGGCCAGCCGGTGGTCGTGGAGAACGTGGCCGGCGCCAGCGGCAACATCGGCAGCGAGCGCGTGGCGCGCGCCAAGCCCGACGGCTACACGCTGCTGGTGCAGGTCAACACGCTGGTGATGAACCGCAGCCTCTACCGCTCGCTGAGCTACGACCCGGTTAACGACTTCGCACCCGTGTCGCTCACGTCCTGGGGCACGCTGCTGCTGGTGACCAATCCGAACGTGCAGAAGGTGTCGTCGGTGCAGCAGATGGTGAGCGCTGCCAAGGCAGCCCCCGGCAAGCTGACCTACGCCACGCCCGGCGTGGGCACGCCGCATCACCTGTCGATGGCGCTTCTCATGCAGGGCACGGGCACAGAGATGCTGCACGTGCCCTACAAGGGCACGGCCGGCGCGGTGACCGACCTGCTCGGCGGGCGCATCGACTACATGTTCCTGCCGGTGCACGTGGCGCTGCAGCACATCCAGGCCGGCAAGCTCAAGGCCATCGCCACCGGCAGCAGCAAGCGCCTGCCGCAGTTGCCCGACGTGCCCACGCTCGCAGAGGCGGGCGTGACCGCCGACAACGTCGACATGTGGTACGGCGTGCTCGCGCCCAAGGGCACGCCGCCGGACGTGGTGGCGCGGCTCAACAAGGAGATCGCGGCGGTGCTCAAGCAGCCCGATGTGGCGAAGTCCTTCGAGTCGCAGGGCATGGTGCCGGCGAGCTCGACGCCGGCGGAGTTCGGCGCGTTGGTGAAGAAGGATGCGGACCGCTGGGCTGGCGTGGTGAAGCGCGGGAACATCACGGCTGATTGAGGCCGTCTTCTTTCTCCCTCCCCCGCTGGGGGAGGGCCGGGGTGGGGGCAAGCGGCCCTTGCACACTTCGCTGCCTCAAGAAGGCCGCTTGCCCCCATCCCGACCTTCCCCCAGTGGGGGAAGGAGCAACTTCCCTCAGCGCGGCGCGCCCTTCCCCGCGTGCCGCGCCAGATGCACCTGATGCAGCGTGATCTTGCGCACCTCGGCCTGGCTGGTCTCGATGTGCGCGCGCAGCAGCATCGCGGCCTGGTCGCCGCGGTTCGCGCGCACGGCCTTCAATATCTTGGCGTGCTCGTCGTAGGTGGCGTCGATGCGCGGCTGCTTGGTGAAGTCGAGCCGGCGGATGATGCGGATGCGGTCGGTCACGTCGCCGTGCACGCGCGCCATCTCGGCATTGCCGGCGGCCGCCACCAGCGCGCAGTGGAAGGCTTCGTCCCACTGCGCCACCTGGGCCATGTCGGTGCTGCGCTGCGCCGCGGGCACGAGCCAGATGTCGGCCAGCGTGTCGAGCAGGCCGCGGTCGATGTGGCGGTCGGTCTCGCACAGGCGGTGCACCGCGGTGGTCTCCAGCACCATGCGCAGGTCGTAGAGCTGCTCGAACTGGTCGAAGTCGAAGGGCAGCACGCGCCAGCCGCTGCGGAAGAGCACCTCGACGAAGCCCTCCTGCTGCAGCCTGAAGAGTGCCTGCCGCACCGGCGTGCGCGACACGCCGAGGCGGTCGCTGATCTCGCCTTCGGTGAAGCGGTCGCCGGGCACGAGGATGAAGTCGGCCACGTCGCGCTTGAGCTGCGCGTAGACCTCGTCGGCACGCGTTCGGAAGGCGGACGCGTCGGCGGCGGCGGGAGCGGAAGCGTCTGGGCGGGGGCGGACGGTGGACACGGGTGGAATGTTAGTCGCTGGCGCGGTCGGCCATGGTCGTCGTCATTGCTGCTGCGGCATCTTCTTCAGCGCCGCGACGAGCGCGCTGCCCGGCGCCGTCCAGCCGACGATGGCGCCCTGCGCGCGCACCATGTCCAGCGTCGCCGCCTTGAAGGCGGAAAAGTAGCTTTCGGTGCAGTCCTCTAGCAGCAGGCAGTCGTAGCCGCGGTCGTTGGCTTCGCGCATGCTGGTCTGCACGCAGACCTCGGTCGTGACGCCGCCGAACAGCAGATGCGTGATGCCGCGCGCCTGCAGCAGCTCGTGCAGGCCGGTGGCGTAGAAGGCGCCCTTGCCCGGCTTGTCGATCACGATCTCGCCCTCCACGGGCGCGAGCGCCTCGATGATCTGGTTGCCCGGCTCGCCCGCCACGAGGATGCGGCCCATCGGCCCATCGTCGCCGATGCGCAGCATGGGGTTGCCGCGGTTGCGCTTGGCGGGCGGGCAATCGGAAAGATCGGCCTTGTGCGCCTCGCGCGTGTGCACCACGAGGCCGCCCGCCTCCCGCCACGCTCCTAGCACCACTTTCGTCGCCGGAACGATGGCTTCGAGCAGCGACACGTCGTTGCCCAGCGTCTCGCCGAAGCCGCCGGGCTCGATGAAGTCGCGCTGCATGTCGATCAGCACGAGCGCAGTGCTGGCGATGTCGAATTCGTAGGGGAATGGGTTGGCTTGTTCTATGCGCATGCTGGTTCTCAAGAATGTGCCGGCCAGCGACGGCTTTCGCCCCACGACAGAGCCCGGCGGGCGGTGCGGCGCGGTCGCCCCATCTGTGCCGCCGAGGAGCGCAGCGTTTCGCGGACAAAGGCTTGCAGCTGTTCGAGCGAAGCGAGTTCTGCGAGACCCCGCGAAACGGGAGCACCGCAGGGCAGCCGCGAAGCGGCCGGCATCGTGGGGGCGGCCGGGCCGTGCCGCTCGCCGGGCGGAGCCGAAAAAGCAGGAAGAGCATTCATGCAGCCACCTGGTGATGCCCACCGCCCATGTGCGCCCCGATCACATGACGCTCGGCGCCAGAAGCCGATGTCTCGAACACGATCCGCCCCTCGCTCATCACGACGATGCGATCCGCCAGTTCGAGCAGCTCGTCGAGGTCCTCGCTGATCAGAAGAACGGCACCGCCCTTCTCCCGCACCTGCACGATGCGCGAATGGATCTCCGCGACCGCAGCGAAGTCCAGCCCGAACACCGGGTTCGCCGCGATCAGCACATTGATGTCGCCCGCCAGCTCGCGCGCCAGCACCGCGCGCTGCACGTTGCCGCCAGAAAGGCTGCGGATCGGCGCGCCCTCGCCTCGCGTCTTCACGCCGTACTCGGCGATCCACTCGCGCGCCCTGCTGCGCCAGTAGGGAAAGTTCAGCACGCCCGCGCGCGACAGCGGCGGCTGGTCGAAGTCGCGCAGCGCCATGTTCTCCGCGACGCTCAGATCGCCGACGCATGCGTTGCGCAACGGCTCCTCCGGCAGGCTGCGCACCTTGAGTTCCCGGTTCTCGGCGCGGCGCGCGGCGTAGGGCTGCCCCATCACGCTGACTTTGCCGGCCAGGCGAGGGCGCTGCCCGACGAGCGCTTCGACCAGCTCGCGCTGCCCGTTGCCGGAGACGCCCGCCACGCCGAGGATCTCCCCGGCACGGACCGACAGGCTCAGCCCGTGCAGCGCCAGCGTTCCGCGATCGCCCTGCGCCTGGAGTCCTTCGACCTGCAGAGCCACCGGCGCACCCGTCGACACGGCCCTTCTCGCGACCGCAGCCTCCGCCGGCGAAGCTGCAGCCTGCTCGGCGCCCATCATCGCCTGCGCCAACTGCCCCGGACTGGTGTCGGCCACGCGGCAATGGTGCACCGCCCTGCCGCGCCTGAGCACCGTCACGCTGTCGGCATACGACATCACCTCGCGGAACTTGTGCGTGATGATCAGCACCGTGCAAAGCCCGCTGCGCGCGAACTCGCGCACGTGGCCCAGCACCTCGTCGGCCTCCTGCGGCGTGAGCACAGAGGTCGGCTCGTCGAGGATCAACAGGCGCGGCTTCAGGTACAGCTGCTTGAGCAGTTCCAGCTTCTGCTTCTCGCCGGCCGCGAGCTCCGAAGGCCGCACGTCGAGATCGAGGCTGAACGGCGTGGTCGCCAGGAAGGCCTCCAGCTCCGCGCGCTTGCCCTTCCAGTCGATGACCGCGGGCGTCTTGCCGCCGGCGAGCAGCAGGTTCTCGGCCACCGTCATCCCAGGTGCCAGCGTGAAGTGCTGGTAGACCATGCCGATGCCCAGCGCGCGCGCCACGATCGGGTTGGCGATGTCCTGTTCGCGCCCGTCGATCAGGATGCTGCCCTCCTCCGCGCGCTGGAAGCCGGCCACGCACTTCACCAGCGTGCTCTTGCCAGCCCCGTTCTCGCCGAGCAGCGCGTGCACCGTGCCGGGCTCCACGTGCATCGTCACGCGGTCCATAGCCGTGAAGTCGCCGAAGCGCTTGGTGAGCTCGTAGGTGTCTAGCGCGAGCGCGCCGACGCCCGCGGGCAGCCCGCCGATCGCGTGGGTGGAAGAAGACGCGGCGCCCATGACGGTCAGCCGAGCGCCGCCAGCAGCGCCTGCGACGTGGCGTGCGCGCCGAACACGCCGCCCTGCATCGTGATCATCTTCAGCGCGGCGAGGTGGTTGCCGTAGTCGGTGGCGGCCGTGCAGTCGGACAGCAGCAGGCATTCGAAGCCGCGGTCGTTCGCGTCGCGCATGGTGGTGTGCACGCACACGTCGGTGGTGATGCCGGCGAGGATGATGTTCTCGATGCCGCGCGTGCGCAGGATCAGTTCGAGGTCGGTCGCGTAGAACGAGCCCTTGCCGGGCTTGTCGATGATGACCTCGCCGGGCAGCGGCGCCAGCTCGGGAATGATCTCCCAGCCCGGCTCGCCGCGCACCAGGATGCGCCCGCAGGGCCCGTCGTCGCCGATGCCCACGCCGTTCGCGCCGATCTGCCGCGAGCGCCAGCGCTTGTTGGCCGGCAGGTCGCCGAGGTCGGGCCGGTGGCCCTCACGCGTATGGATGACGTGATAGCCCAGCGGCCGCAGCGCTGCCAGCGTGCGCGCGATCGGCTGGATCGGCGCCTGCACCAGCGAAAGGTCGTAGCCCATCACGTCGACATAGCCGCCCTTGCCGCAGAAGTCGGTCTGCATGTCGATGACGATGAGCGCGGTGTTGTCGGGGCGCAGTGCGCCGTTGTAGGGCCAGGCGTAGGGCTCGGCGGCGACGTGGCGTTCGGTGGTATTGGCGATGGAAGTGGTCATGGGTTCATCCTGCGTAGTTGCGCTGCGGCGGCGCGAAGCCGCAACTCGTGCCGTCGGTCACCTTCACCTCGGCGCTCCACGGCAGCCTGTAGGTGCCGGCGGCCATGTCGTGCATGTAGGTGTAGGGGCAGTCCTGCGCGCCGCCCTTCACCGCGACGTATCCGCGGTGGTAGAGCTGGTAGATGTTGTTCTCCACGCCCCAGCCCGTGCGGGCCTCGCGCACGAGGTCGGGGCGCAGTTCGGCGGTGATGATCTCGTCGACGCGGCCGCCGCCTTCCACCAGCACCGTGCCGTCGAAGTTGCAGAACATGCCCTCGCCCATCGAGTCGAAGCTGCCGTCGCTGCCGCACAGGCACACGCTTGCGGTATAGGCGAGATTGCAGAAGGCGTTGGCCTGATTGGTGATCTTCCAGGCGTGGCGGATGGGCGCGGTGTAGCCGGCGGTGCGCAGGATGATGTCCGCACCCTTGTACGCGGCCTCGCGCGCCATCTCGGGGAACATGCCGTCATGGCAGATGATGAGCGAGAGCTTGCTGCCGTTGGGTCCGTCGCATACCGGAATGCCGAGGTTGCCGGGCTCCCATGGCTCGACCGGCACCCACGGGTGCAGCTTGCGGTAGTAGAGCCTGGTCTCGCCATGGTCGTCGATGATCAGGCCGCTGTTGTACGGGTTGCCGCCGGGGTTGGCCTCCATGATGGAGAAGCAGCCCCAGATGCGGTGTTCGATGCAGGCACTCCTGAAGGCCGACACTTCCGGGCCGTCGAGCGTGCACATGATCTCCGGGTTGGTGTCCATAGAGAGCCCGTGCAGCGCGTACTCCGGGAACACCACCAGGTCCATGGTCGACTGGTTGCGACGCGCCTTGCCCACCATCTCGCAGATGCGCTGCGTTTGCGCGCGGAGATCGGCCGGTGTCTTCACGTTCGGCAATTGCAGCTGCACGAGCCCGACGACGACACCGTGCGGCGATTTGTTGAGGCCTCCAAGACCGCTCATGAGGCTCAGCTCCTTGTCGATGAAAGTTCGCCGGGGCTGCCAGCGGCGGCGCTGCCCGGCCTGCAGGTGAACACGAGAATCACCAGCGTGAGCACATAGGGCACGGTGTTGAAGAGGTGGTAGCCCCAGCCGATGCCGATGGACTGCAGCGCCGGCCCGATGGCTCCGGCACCGCCGAAGAGCAACGCCGCGCCCACGCAGCGCAGCGGGCTCCAGCGCGCGAAGATCACCAGCGCCACCGCGATCAGGCCCTGGCCGCTGGAGATGCCTTCATTCCAGCTGCCCGGATAGAAGAGCGTGAGCGACGCGCCGCCCAGCCCCGCGATGAAGCCGCCCGCCGTGGTAGCCGCGATGCGCAGGCCCGAGACCGAGTAGCCGAGCGCACGAGTCGCCTGCGCCGAGTCGCCCGCCATGCGCACCAGCAGACCGGCGCGCGTGCGGGCGAAGCCCCACCACAGCAGCACCGCCAGCGCCACGCCGATCGGCACCAGCGCGTTGAGCTGCAGGGCCGAGCGCACCACCGCGTTGTCGCTCCAGAAACCCAGCGGGATCGCCGGGATCTGCGGCGCCTGCGGCTGGATCAGCGGCTTGCCCAGGTAGAACGCGAGCCCGGTGCCGAGCAGCATCAGCGCGATGCCGGTCGCCACGTCGTTCACACGGTCGAGCGAACACAGCAGCCCGTGCAGCAGCGCGAGCGCGGCGCCGGCCACAGCGCCGATCAGCACGCCGAGCCATGCGGAGTCGGTGAGATACGCACCGCCGAAGGCCGCCATGGCCGACAGCACCAGCACGCCTTCGAGGCCGAGGTTGATGCGGCCCGACTTCTCGGTCAGGCACTCGCCCAGGCTCACGAAGAGGAAGGGCGCGCCCACGCGCAACGCGCCGCCGACGATGCCTGCGATCAGCGCGATCCACTGATCGGCCGTCATGTGTAGCTCCTTGCCTCGGGCAGCATGCGGTCGCCGAACTTCTTCCAGTTCACCGTGCGCAGGCCCTCGCTCGCGAGGATCAGCACGAAGGCGATGCCCTGCAGCACCAGCACCGACGCATCGGGCAGGCCGAGCCGCCGCTGCAGCAGGCTGCCCGCCGCGCCGAAGCCGCCGAACAGGATGGCCACCGGCACGATGGCCACCGGGTTGTGCCGGGCGATGAAAGAAACGAGGATGCCCGCGTAGCCATAGCCCGCGATCAACGAGGCGTTCGCATTGGTGTGCACTGCCGCCACCTCGATGGCGCCCGCGAGTCCCGCGCACGCGCCGCCGAGCCCGCAGGCCGAAAGGATGAGCCGCGTGGCCGGCAGCCCCACGAGCTGCGCGGTGCGCGGATTGCCGCCCACCACCCGCACCGAGAAGCCCGATGCCGTGGCGCGCAGCCACCAGCCGAGCCCCAGGCAGGCCACCACGCCCACCACCAGGCCCCAGTGCACGTCGGAGCCGCCGATGCCGCCGATCAGCAGCCCATCGTTCAACGCGTAGGTCGACGGCTTGTTGAGGCTGGCCGGGTCGCGCAGCGGCCCTTCGACCAGGTGCTTGAAGACGCCGATGGCGATGTAGGCCAAGAGCAGGCTGCTGATGGTCTCGTTGATGCCGCGGTACTGGCGCAGCCAGCCCGCGAGCACGATCCACAGCGCGCCGACGAGGGCGCCCGCGATGCAGACGATCGCCGTGCCGACGGCGTTGCCGGGCAGCGGCACCGCATGCGCCAGGGCCGCGCACGCCAGCCCGCCCAGCACCAGCGCGCCCTCGCCGCCGATCACGATGAGGCCGGCGCGCGCGGGCAGCGCCACGCACAGCGCGGTGAGCATCAGCGGTGCGGCGCGCTGCAGCGTGTTCTGCCACGAGAACCAGTCGCCGAACGCGCCCTTGAACAGCGTGGCCCAGACCTCCGCCGCGTCGATGCCGGCGAAGGCCACCACCAGCCCGAACAGCAGCAGCGCGGCCGCGATGGCGAACACCGGCAGGGAGAACTCCTTGAGGACACTGCGCATGATGAGGTTTGCTTTCAGGCCAGGGCCGTCGCGCAACCGGCTTCGCCGGGCCGCTGGCAGCGCCCCTTTGCAACGGGGGTGGGCGAAGCGCCGCGCGGTGCGCGAAGCCTGGGGGATGTCATCCGATGCTTCCCACGACGCCTTCGACGAGGTAGTTCATCTTCTCGAGTTCCAGGTCGGTCTGCTTCAGGACCTTGCCCGCGGGCACGACGACCGCGCCCTTGTTGTCCTTGATGCCGTCCTTGAAGATGTCGAAGCTGCCCGCGATCATCTTCGCCTTGATCTCGTCGGCCTGCTTCTTGGCGGCGTCGGGCACCATGGGTCCGTAGGCCGACATCTTCACGTAGCCCTCCTTCAGGCCGCCGCGCAGGAAGTTGGGGTGCGGCTTGCCGGTCTGCGCAGCCTCGATGACGGTCTTGTAGGCGGTGAGCCAGTTCCACTCGGCGCCGGTGAGGTACGCATTGGGCGCCAGCTTGGCCTGGCTCGCGTGGTAGCCGCAGACCATCTTGCCGCGCTTGGCGGCCGTCTCGACCACCACCTTGGGGCCGTCCACGTGCATGGTGAACACGTCGCAGCCCTGGTCGGCCAGGCTGTTGGTGGCCTCGGCCTCCTTCACCGCCATCGACCAGTCGCCCGTGAAGATCACGCTGCAGGTGATGTTCGGCTTGACCGAACGCGCGCCGAGCGTGAAGGCGTTGATGTTGCGCAGCACCTGCGGAATGGGCTTGGCGGCGACGAAGGCGATCTTGTTGCTCTTCGTCATGTGCGCGGCGATCACGCCGTTGAGGTACTGGCACTCGTCGATGTAGCCGAAGAAGCTGCCGACGTTCTTCGGATGCTTGCCCTCGGTCCAGAGGCCGCCGCAGTGCGAGAAGCGCACGTCGGGGTACTTGGGCGCCACGGCCAGGATGTGCGGATCGAAGTAGCCGAACGAGGTCGGAAAGAGCAGGCCCGCGCCGTCCTGCGAGATCATGCCGGCCATGGTCTTCTGCACGGCGGCAGTCTCGGGCACGTTCTCTTCCTCCACCACCTTCACGCCGGGCAGCTTCTTGATCTCGGCGGCGGCCATGGCGTGCGCCTGGTTGTAGCCGTAGTCGTCGCGCGCGCCGACGTAGATCACGCCGACGGTGAGCGGCTTGGGCTTGGCCTGGGCGGCGGCGAGCGCGCTCCAGCTTCCGAGGCTGCCGGCGGTGCCCAGCGCGGCCAGTGTCTTGAGCGAATCGCGGCGATTGAGATGGCGGGTCATGGCGTTCTCCGTTACAGGTTGAGGTGCAAAAAACGTGCCCTTGAGAGGGCTCAGCCGAGCAGGCTCACGTGGGCGGCGACCACGCGCCAGCCTTCGTCCGTGCGCAGCCAGGTCTGGCTCTGGCGGCCGGTCTGAAGGCTGCCCTCGCGACGGAACTCGACGTTCGCG
>CAJYQC010000417.1 GCA_913776885.1 uncultured Variovorax sp. | reverse complement strand
GCGTGCGCGCATTCCCGACCCGAACGCCGAATCCACCTTCCTCGCCTCGAAGCTGCGCTGGCGCGAGCGCGGCATGCGTGCGCACTTCGATCACCCTGTGCCGAAGCTCCAGCAGCTGCTGCACCTCGGCAAGCCGCTCGAAGTGCGCACGCATGCCGCGCTCGCGCCAGCGCAGCTTCGAGGCGAGGAAGGTGGATTCGGCGTTCGGGTCGGGAATGCGCGCACGCGCGGCCTCGTCGGCGAACGCCGCGAACCCGCCGAACTCGGAGCGCCGACCTTCGGAAACGGCGGTCGCCAGCTCAGGCCCGAAGTCGCAGAAATACAGGAACGGCGTGGAGGCCGCGAACTCGTCGCCCATGAAGAACATCGGCACGTGCGGCGACAGCAGCAGGCAGGCCATCGCCGCGCGCACGAGCACCGGGTCGCCCAGTGCGTGGATGCGCTCGCCGAAGGCGCGGTTGCCGACCTGGTCGTGCGTTTGCAGGAAGGACACGAAGGCCTGCGCCGGCAGCCGGGTGCTCGGTTCGCCCCGGCGCTCGCCGTTGCGGAAGGCCGACGGCTGCCCCTGGTAGATGAAGCCCTCCGCCAGCGCGCAGGCGAAGCTGGAGACGGGGTCGGCCGCATAGTCGGTGTAATAGCCGTCGCGTTCACCGGTAGCCAGCACATGCACCGCGTGGTGCAGGTCGTCGTTCCATTGCGCGGTGCCCGCGACCGGAATGCCGCGGCCGTCGCGCATCAGCATCGAGGCCTGGTTGGTGTCGTTCTCCAGCACCAGGTGCACGTGGCGTTCGCGGGCCGGGCCGGCATCGAGGGCCTGGCGAATCTCCTGCACGATGTGCGGCTGCGTGTCGTCGCGGATTGCATGGATCGCGTCCATGCGCAGGCCGTCGAAGCGGAACTCCTCGATCCAGTAGCAGGCGTTGTGGATGAAGAAGTCGCGCACCGTGCGCGAGGCCTCTCCGTCGAAATTGATGGCCGGGCCCCACGGCGTCTGATGCGCGGGGTTGAAGAACTCGGGGCAGTAGGCGTGCAGGTAGTTGCCCTCCGGGCCGAAGTGGTTGTAGACCACGTCGAGCAGCACCATCAGACCGAGCGAATGCGCGGTGTCCACCAGCGCCTTGAGATCGTCCGGCGTGCCGTAAGAGGCATCGGGCGCGAAGGGCAGCACGCCGTCGTAGCCCCAGTTGCGGCGCCCCGGGAAGTCGGCCAGCGGCATCAGCTCGACCGCGGTGATGCCCAGCTCGGCCAGCTCTTCCAGCCGCTGCCGCGCAGCCTCGAAAGTGCCTTCGTCGGTGAAGGTGCCCACGTGCAGCTCGTAGACCACCGCCTCCTCCCAGGGGCGGCCGCGCCATGCGTCGTCGGTCCACGCGAAGCCGTGCGGGTCGACCACCCGGCTCGGGCCGTGCACGTCCTCGGGATTGAATCGCGAAGCCGGGTCGGGCACTCGGGTGCCGTCGGGCAGGCGAAAGGCGTAGCTGTCGCCCTGCCCTGCCTGCGGCACCGTCAGCCGGTGCCAGCCCTGGGCGTCGCGCTCCATCGGCAGCGGTCCGGCGGTGCCGTGCTCGAGCACCACGGTCTCCACCGACGGTGCCCAGAGCGCGAAATCGACCCCCTGCGCCTGAACGGTGGCGCCGAAGGGCATGCGGTGTGCGTGTGTCGTCATGGGCGTACGTCCGGCCGGCTCATCACCACGAGCGAGCGGCATTGCAGTGGGTAGGCAGGGTCGCTCCACGCGGGCGCGTGCGCGGCGGCGTCCTCGGTGGTCAGTGGCGGCGCCGTGCTGGCGGTGTCGACGAGCAGGCGCCACGCACCGTGCTGCGCCGCGGGCAGCGTGAAGGCGATCTCGTCATGGTGGGCGTTGAAAAGCACGATGAAGTCGTCGTCCAGCTGTGCCTCGCCGCGCGGTCCGCGGTCGACGATGCCGCCGCCCGGCAGGTACATGGCCATGCAGCGGGCGTTGGCGTCGTTCCAGTCTTCGGGGCGCATTTCTGCGCCGTCGGGCTTGAGCCAGTGCACGTCGGTCACGGTCTCCACTTCGGCGGGCTGGCCCGCGAGGAAGGACCTCCGCCGGAACGACGGATGCGCCCGGCGCAGCGCGACCATCCGCTCCACGAAGGTCACAAGTGCCAGCCGCTCGGGCGTCGGCGTCCAGTCGAGCCAGCCGAGCTGGTTGTCCTGGCAGTAGACGTTGTTGTTGCCCTGCTGGGTGTGGCCGCGCTCGTCGCCCGCCAGCAGCATGGGCACGCCCTGAGACAGCATCAGCGTCGCCAGCAGGTTGCGCTTCTGACGCTCGCGCAAGGCGAGCACGTCGGGGTCGTCCGTGGCGCCTTCGGCTCCGCAGTTCCAGGAGATGTTGTTGCTGCTGCCGTCGCGGTTGTCCTCGCCGTTGGCCGTGTTGTGCTTCTCGTTGTAGGAGACCAGGTCGTGCAGCGTGAAGCCGTCGTGCGCAGTGACGAAGTTGATGCTGGAGGTCGGCCGCTTGCCCGACCAGCCGTACAGGTCCTCCGAGCCGGTGATGCGCCGGGCCATCTCGCCCAGCAGGCCGCCGTCGCCTTTCCAGAAGCCGCGCAGGCCGTCGCGGTAGCGGTCGTTCCATTCGGCCCATCCCGGCGGGAAGTTGCCGACCTGGTAGCCGCCGTGGCCCAGGTCCCAAGGCTCGGCGATGAGCTTGACGCGGTTGAGCGTCGGGTCTTGACCGATGGCGTCGAAGAAGCCGCCCAGGTTCTCGACCTTGCCCGACTCGCGTGCCAGCGCCGAGGCCAGGTCGAAGCGGAAGCCGTCGACGTGCATCTCCTCCGTCCAGTAGCGCAGCGAATCCATCACCAGCTGCAGCGCGTGCGGATGCTCGAGGTTGACGGTGTTGCCGCAGCCGGTGAAGTCGTCGTAGTAGCGGCGGTTGTCGCCGTTGACGATGTAGTACGAGGCGTTGTCCACGCCGCGCATCGACAGCGTCGGTCCGAGCTGGTTGCCCTCGCAGGTGTGGTTGTAGACCACGTCGAGGATCACCTCGATGCCTGCCGAATGCAGCGTCTTGACCATGGTCTTGAACTCCTTCACCTTGCCCGATGCGCTGTAGCGCGTCTCGGGCGCGAAGAAGGCCAGCGTGTTGTAGCCCCAGTAGTTGCGCAGGCCCTTTTCCGACAGGTGGCGGTCGTTCAGGAAGCCGTGAACCGGCAGCAGCTCGACGGTGGTGACGCCCAGGCGCTTGAGGTAGTCGACCACCGGAGCGCACCCCAGCGCCGCGTAGGTGCCGCGCAGCTCGGGCGGCACGTCGGGGTGGGTCATGGTGAAGCCGCGCACGTGCATCTCGCAGATCACCATGTCCTGCCACGGGATCATCGGGCGGCGGTCGTCGCCCCAGGTGAAGGCGGTCTCGAGCACCCGGCCCTTGGGCATGAGCGGTGCGCTGTCGCGGCGGTCGAAAGAAAGGTCCTCGCGCTTGCTGCCGACGGTGTAGCCGTAGAGCGCATCGCCCCAGCGCAGGTCGCCCACCAGGTCCTTGGCGTAGGGGTCGAGCAGCAGCTTGTTGGCGTTGAAGCGGTGGCCCTCCTCGGGTTTGTAGGGCCCGTGCACCCGGTAACCGTAGGCCTGGCCCGGGCGGGCCTCGGGCAGGTAGCAGTGCCACACGCCGTCGGTGCGCTCGCGCATGGGAATGCGCTGGAGCTCATGGCGGCCGCGCTCGTCGAAGAGGCACAGCTCGACCTTCTCGGCATGCTGGGAGAAGAGCGCGAAGTTGACGCCCTCCCCGTCCCAGGTGGCGCCGCGGGGATAGGGCCGGCCGGGCCACACGGCCGTGATCGCGGGATTGCCAGTGTTCTTTGACGTCATCCGAAGGGTGCGGGTTGGAGAAGCGGTGTGGAACGCGACGTGTTGCGTTCAGCGCATGGGCCGGTCGTCGTCCGAACGTCCGTAGGGACCGGCGCCGCCGACGGGGGGTGGAACCACCGGCTTCGGCGGCGTGGCAGCCATGGGCGGCTGCACCCGGACGTCCCTGGCCTCCTTCGGCCACCAGCGTTCGATGCAGGACTTGGCCCAGTCCTTGCCCGCCAGGCCGAAGGCCAGAGCCAGCGCGAACACCGCGCCCGCGAGGATCACCAGGAAGCTCTCGCGCACGATGTCGCCGCCCACCTTGACCTGGTCGAGCGCGATCAGGATCACGAAGGCCATCACCGCGTACTGCGCGGCCTTGGCGAAGAGCGCCGCGTCCTGCATCTTCACGCCCCGGAAATAACTGGCCACCGCGTCGCCCACGAAGCGCGCGAAGTAAGAGCCGAAGGCCAGAACCAGCAGCGCCACGAACACGTTCGGCACGAACCAGACGATGCGCCCCAGCAGGTCGGCGATGTAGCTCAGCCCCATGCCGTTGAAGGCGATGAGCAGCGACGCCAGGATCACCAGCCAGTACGCGAGCACGCCGAACAGGCTGCTCGTGTCGCCCGCCAGGCCGCCCTGGCGCAGGAAGTTGTCGAGCCCGGCGCGCTCGGTCAGCACGTTGAAGTTGATGGCGCGCAGCGCCTTGGTCACCGCGAATCGCGCCGCCTTGGCCACGAGC
>CAJYQC010000416.1 GCA_913776885.1 uncultured Variovorax sp. | reverse complement strand
AGCGTGGCGATGCGCGCGAGGTTCGAAAAGGGCATCGGGTCTCCGGTAAGGGGCAGGGGGCGAGCGCGCTACTCGCGGCGCGCGATGAGATCGCTGAAGAGCCTATGTTCGCATTCCGGGTCGGAGCATTTCTCGCAAGGCCACGACCAGGAGGCGGTCTTCGCGTCGGACTTGACGCGCGAGCGCGGCAGGCCCTCGTTGCCCGCGACGGAGACGATGGCGTTCCATGCATTGGCCAGCCGCTCGGCGCCGCTGCCGTGCACCACGGCATACGAGAGCTTCGCGCGCGCGAGCGCGGCGCGCACCAGCGTGTCGGTGGGCTGCTGCGCATGCGGGCCGTCGCGCATCTCGTCGGCCACCCAGGGCAGGTCGAGCGCGGTCAGCAGCGTGATGGCGTAGCCGCGCTGGGCTGCCAGCGCCGCGTCGTACAGGGAGGTGTCGGCGAAGAGCTGCTCGCTGTAGACGGCCGTCATGAGCGCGGTGGTGTCGGCCACCACCACGCCGTTGGCCGCGGCAGCCGCGATGCGGCGCGTCTGCTCGTCGGCGATGGCCTCCTGTTCGTCGGGGCGCGGCGTGCGGTTCTCGCGTTCGCACCATTCGCGCAGGTACTCGCTCACCAGGGTGGTCGGCACGCCGCGGTCCTGCAGCCGCTGCGCGATGGCGCGGGCCAGCTCGGTCTTGCCGGTGCTTTCGGCGCCCACGAGCGCGATGACGCAGCCGGTCGGCAGCACGGGTGTCATGCGCGCACGGCCGCTGCGGCGCTGGACGGCAGGCGCTGGCGCCAGGCAAGGTAGCCGGCCACGCTGAGCACGGCGAACACCGCATACAGGCCAACGGTGAGCCACAGGCCCTTGTGGATGAAGAGGCCCACGCTCACCACGTTCACCGCCAGCCAGATCAGCCAGTTCTCGATGAACTTGCGCCCGAGCAGGAACTGCCCGACGAGGCTCAGGCCGGTGGCGAAGCCGTCCCACCAGGGCACGTCGGTGTCGGTGAAGCGGCGCAGGAAAAGGGCGACCGCCGGCCATGCCACCGCGCAGGCAAGCAGCGTGAGCGCGATGCCGCGTGAAGAAAGCCGGCTGACGCGCAGCGCACTGCCGTCAGCCCGGTGGCCGCGCAGCCACTGCGCCCATCCCCAGAGGGCGACGAGCGCGAAGAAGACCTGCAGCGAGGCGTCGCCGTAGATGCGCGCCTTGGCGAACACCGCCACATAGAGCAGCGAGCTGACGATGGCCAGCGGCCATCCCCAGTGGATCTCGCGCATGTTGCAGCCGACCATGGCGAGCGCGAGCGTCGACGCCACGAGTTCGAGCCAGCTGACAGGAGAGCCCCAGAGCAGGAATGCGGGGGCCGAGAGAAGCTCGGTCATCAGCAGGCGGAAAGATGAAGAGGGTCAGTGCGCGATCTGCACGAACACTTCGTTCGGTTTCACCATGCCGAGTTCGGCGCGCGCGCGCTCCTCGACCATCTCGAGGCCGTCCTTGAGGTCGTTGACCTCGGAAGTGAGCCTCTCGTTGTTCAGCGTGGCCTTGGCGTTGGCTTCCTTCTGGTCGGCCAGCCTGGTCCGCAGCTGGGCCACGTCGCGCACGCTGCCGCGCCCGTTCCACAGCTGCCACTGCAGGACGGCCAGCAGGAGCAGCAGGACGATCGGAGGAACGAGGCGGGCGCGCATGCCGCGTGGCGTCCAGCGTTACTTCAGGTTGTAGAACGCGCCGCGGCCGGGGTAGACGGCGATGTCGCCCAGGTCTTCCTCGATGCGCAGCAGCTGGTTGTACTTGGCGATGCGGTCCGAACGCGACAGCGAACCCGTCTTGATCTGGCCGGCGTTGGTGCCCACGGCGATGTCGGCGATGGTGCTGTCTTCGGTTTCGCCCGAGCGGTGCGAGATCACGGCGGTGTAGCCCGCGCGCTTGGCCATCTCGATGGCGGCGAAGGTCTCGGTCAGCGTGCCAATCTGGTTGATCTTGATGAGGATCGAGTTGCCGATGCCCTTGTCGATGCCTTCCTTCAGGATCTTGGTGTTGGTCACGAACAGGTCGTCGCCCACCAGCTGCACGTTCTTGCCCAGGCGCTCGGTCAGGTGCTTCCAGCCGTCCCAGTCGCCTTCGGCCATGCCGTCCTCGATGGAGATGATGGGGTACTTGTCCACCCAGGTGGCCAGCATGTCGGTCCATTGCTGGGCCGTCAGGCGGATGCCGCCTTCGCCTTCCAGCACGTAGTGGCCGTCCTTGTAGAACTCGCTGGCGGCGCAGTCCAGGCCCAGGGCGATCTGCTCGCCCGCGGTGTAGCCGGCAGCGTCGATGGCCTGCAGGATCAGCTGGATGGCGGCCTCATGGTTCTCGACGCTGGGGGCGAAGCCGCCCTCGTCGCCCACGGCGGTGCTCATGCCCTTGTCGTTGATGATCTTCTTCAGGGCGTGGAACACCTCGGCGCCCCAGCGCACGGCCTCGCGGAAGCTCGGAGCGCCCACGGGGATGATCATGAATTCCTGCAGGTCCAGGCTGTTGTTGGCGTGCGCGCCGCCGTTGATGACGTTCATCATCGGCACGGGCAGCTGCATGCCGCCCATGCCGCCCAGGTAGCGGTACAGGGGCAGGCCGGATTCTTCGGCGGCGGCGCGGGCCACGGCCATGGAGACGGCCAGCATGGCGTTGGCGCCCAGGCGGCTCTTGTTGTCGGTGCCGTCCAGGTCGATCAGGGTCTTGTCCAGGAAGGCCTGCTCGGAGGCGTCCAGGCCCAGCACGGCTTCGGAGATCTCGGTGTTGATGTGCTCGACGGCCTTGAGCACGCCCTTGCCCAGGTAGCGGCTCTTGTCGCCGTCGCGCAGTTCGATGGCTTCGCGGCTGCCGGTGGAGGCGCCGGAGGGCACGGCCGCGCGGCCCATCACGCCCGACTCCAGCAGCACGTCGCACTCGACGGTGGGGTTGCCGCGGCTGTCCAGCACTTCGCGGCCGACGATATCAACGATGGCACTCATGGGTTTCCTT
>CAJYQC010000415.1 GCA_913776885.1 uncultured Variovorax sp. | reverse complement strand
TCCTTCTGGCCGGGCAGATCGCGAACGCGCGCAACCCCAAGGACTTCGTCATCACCGGCGAGAGCCTGCGCACCGAGAACCAGTCGCTGATGTTCCGCAAGGACGACCCGGCCTTCAAGGCGCTGGTGGATCGCGTGGTCTCGGGCATGATGAAGTCGGGCGAGATGGAGAAGCTCTATGCGAAGTGGTTCATGTCGCCCATTCCGCCCAAGAACATCAACATCAACTACCCGCTGAATGCCGAGACGAAGGAGGCCTTCGCCAATCCTTCCTCCAAGGGCATCTGAGCGCTTGCCGCCGAGTCCATGACCCTCATGCCACGCCTTGCCCTGATCCACGCGCTGTCGCACTCCGTCGCGCCCATCAACGAAGCCTTCGCGTGCGACTGGCCCGAGGCCATGCGCATGAACCTGCTCGACGACAGCCTCTCGGCCGACTTGGCGCGCAACGGCAGGGGGCTCGACGACGCCATGCACGAGCGCTTCCAGCGCCTTGCGCAGTACGCGGTCGACACCGGCGCGCAGGCCATCCTCTTCACCTGCTCGGCCTTCGGGCCGTGCATCGAGGCGGTGGCGCGGCGGCATGCGGGCATCCCGGTGCTCAAGCCGAACGAGGCCATGATCGACGAGGCGCTGCAGGGGCTTCAGGGCTCGCTGGGCCTCATCGCCACCTTCGCGCCCACGCTGGCGTCGATGCCGCCGGAGTTTCCGCAGGGCACGGCACTCGAAACCGCGCTGGCCGAGGGTGCGCTCGACGCATTGAACGCGGGCGACACGCAGCGCCACGATGCGCTCATCGCGGCACAGGCCGCGGCACTGCGCGAGCGAGGCTGCACGCGCATCGCGCTGGCGCAGTTCAGCATGGCGCGGGCGCGCGAGGCCTGTGAGGCGGCCAGCGGACTGCCGGTGCTCACCACGGTCGACAGTGCGGTGCGCGCGCTGCGCCGGCGCACCGGTGGCGGCGCTTCAGCGTAGGCGAGAGAACTCGATCACCGAGAACAGCGCGATCATCGCGATCTGTGCCGCGTCGCTGCGCCCGAGGTTGCGGCTGAGGCCGGTTTCGCGGTCGGTGGCCTCCAGCCCCTGCGCCAGGCGGCGGTAGATGTCCGCCGAGGGCATGCTCGCCGAGGTGCCCAGCGCGTCGCAGTAGGTGCCGGCGAGCACGCCCGCGAGCTGCTCGCTCTGCGCGTTCGAAAGCTTCATCGGATCACCCGCGAACACCGATGCGATGCAGTGCATGAGGTAGGCCTGCGTCTCCAGCGAGAACGACTGCTGCCGAACGTAGCACTCCACGGCCGCCCAGAAGAGCGGCTCGGAGGTGCGGCGCCAGCTTTCGAGAACCTTCCGCGCCTTGGCCACCAGGTCGGCGTGCGTGTCGCCGGGTTCGGTGGGGCGCAGCGCCAGCCCCTGCAGGGTGAGCGCGGCCTCGGCGTCGGCCGCGCCGAGGATGAAGCTCCAGAACTTCCAGCGGGCGTACCACTTCTTGTCGTGCGCGGGGTCCAGCGGTTCGAGCAGCCAGAAGTCGATGCTCTGCACCGCGTCGCTGCGCTGCTCGGCCACGTTGCCGTCGCCCAGGTCGAGCGCCGACATGCCCGACTGCATGCGGTCGGCTTCGATATGCCCCTGCGCCACGATGCCCGCGCTGGAGCCCGAGCGGTCGATGTCGAGCAGCCGCTGCATCAGCTGCTGCAGCTCATGGGCCGAAGCCCCGGTGGCCTTCGCGACGCGGCGCAGCGAGGCGCATTGCTCGCGCTCCAGGTCCTGCGCGTTCTTGCGGCGGTCCTGGCCGTGATCGTCGAAAGTCGAGGCGTGTTCTTCGAGTCTGTCGCCGGGCGTGAACGTTCGCATTACCAAGGGCTCCTCAGGCTTCGCATGCCTGCTCACACCCTCGACTTTGTGTCAACGCAGCGCGTCTGAACATCACCGAAACAGGGGAGTCTGAGCCGGACCTGACCAGCCCCCTCGCGATAATGACCCCACTTGAAAGGACTACGCGTGGATATTGTTTTGCTGGCCAAGGCCGCCATCATGGGCATCGTCGAGGGGCTCACCGAATTTCTCCCGATCTCGTCGACAGGCCACCTGATCCTTGCAGGCTCGCTGCTCGGCGGCTTCGGCGACAACCGGGGCAAGGTCTTCGAAATCGCCATCCAGACCGGCGCGATCTTCGCGGTGATCCTGGTCTACTGGCAGAAGATCCGCTCGACCGTCGTCGCGCTGCCTCGCCAGCCCAAGGCGCAGCGCCTGGCGCTGAACATCTTCATCGGCTTCCTGCCCGCGGTGGTGCTGGGCCTGCTGTTCGGCAAGGTCATCAAGGAGCACCTGTTCATTCCGACCGTGGTGGCCAGCACCTTCATCATCGGCGGCTTCATCATCCTGTGGGCCGAGAAGCGCCCGCCCGGGTCGGTGCGCGTCGAGCACGTGGACGACATGACGCCTTGGGACGCGCTCAAGGTCGGCCTGGTGCAGTGCTTCGCGATGGTCCCGGGCACCAGCCGCAGCGGCTCGACCATCATCGGCGGCATGCTGCTGGGCCTGTCGCGCCAGGCGGCGACGGATTTCTCGTTCTTCCTCGCCATTCCCACGCTGATCGGCGCGGGCGTCTACAGCATCTACAAGGAGCGCGCGGCGCTGTCGATGGCCGACGTGCCGCTGTTCGCCGTGGGTCTGGTGTTCTCGTTCATCAGCGCGTGGCTTTGCGTGCGCTGGCTGCTGAAGTACATCAGCAGCCACAGCTTCATTCCCTTCGCCTGGTACCGCATCGCCTTCGGCATCGTGGTGCTCGCCACCGCCTGGACCGGCACGGTGGTCTGGGCCGACTGACCCTGCTTCAGTTCGCGGCGCCCAGCAGGGCGCTCGCGGCCCTGGCTTCCTGCCGCACCGCCGCGGCGATGGGGCCGTCGATCGAAGGGTCGAAGCCGCCCGTGGCACCCAGCGCGGTGATCACGGCGCAGACCCTTCCCGCATAGTCGTACACCGGCGCCGCCACCGCGCTGATGCCGCGCAGGTAGGTGTCCTTCACGCTCGCGCAGCGCGCCTGGCGCACCTCGCGGCGCAGCGCGCCGATCGGGTCTTTCGCGTCGAGCGCGGCGCGCATCTCCGGCGTGGCCTCGCCCAGCTCCTGCTCGGCCAGCGCGAGCACGCGCGATTCGTCGAGCAGACCCAGGAAGGCGCGTCCGGTGGCCGACCACAGCATCGACATCACCGAGCCGGCTCGCACGTTCACCGTGACCGGCAGGCCCGGCTCCTCGAAGCGCACGATGGTCGGGCCCTTGTTGCCCATCACCGCCACGAAGCAGGTCACCTCCAGCGATTCGCGCAGGCGGATCAGGCAGGGCTCGGCCGCGCGGATCGGGTCGGCTTGGCGCATGGCTGCAAGGCCGATCTGGATGGCTTCTGTGCCCAGGTAGTAGTGCTGCGAGGCGGCGTCCTGCAGCACCAGGCCCGCTTCCATCAGGCTCGCAAGGTAGCGGTGCACCTTGGCCGGGCTCTCGGCGACGTGCGCCGACAGCGCTGTCAGGCTGCTGCGCCCGCCCAGGTGCGCCAATCCTTTGAGCACCGACATGCCGGTCTCGGCGGACTGCACCCGCTGGCGGCGTTCGCGGGCAGGGGAAGCGGATGACAGAGGCTCGGATGCGTTGGACTGGGTCATGACGGCTGGATGGTAGGCGCTCGCCCGGAGGGCCAGGGTAAACCCGTGATCCTTGAATTACGCAATGCGTATGATAATTACGCAATACACAAAATCCCTCACGGAGACTCCTTCATGAAGAAGCACATTGCCCGCTGCCTCGCGGTTCTTTCGCTGGCTGCCGTCGCTGCCGGCGCCGGCGCGCAACAGGCCTATCCCGCCAAGCCGGTCCGCTGGATCGTTCCCTACGCAGCCGGCGGCGGCTCCGACTTCCTGGCCCGCACGGTGGCGCAGACGCTGTCGACCCAGGTCGGGCAGCCGGTGCTGGTGGACAACAAGCCCGGCGGCAACACCGCGCTTGCCGCCGCGGAAACCGCGCGCGCCGCGGCCGACGGCTACACCATCCTCTCGGCCGACAACGGCACGATGGTGTTCAACCCCGCGCTCTACAAGTCGCTGAGCTACAACCCCACGAAGGACCTGGCTCCCGTCACGCTGATGGGCAAGTTCCCGATGATCCTGGTCGTCGGCGCCAACTCGGGCTTCAACTCGGCCAAGGACTTCATCGCCCAGGCGCGCGCCAAGCCGGGCGGCATCAACTACGCATCGGCCGGCGCCGGCAGCCCGCACCACCTGGCGATGGAGCTGCTGAAGGTGGAGGCCAAGCTCTTCATGGTCCACGTGCCGTACCGTGGCGCGGCGCCCGCGCTGTCCGACGTGGTCGGCGGGCAGCTGCCGGCCATGATGGTCGACCTGGCCGCGGGCTCCGGCTTCATCAAGGGCGGCAAGGTGAAGGCCCTGGCGGTTGCCAACCCCACGCGCCTGCCGCAGCTGCCCGACGTGCCCACCTTCGCCGAGCTCGGCTACAAGAACGTCGAGGCCGCCGCGCTGGTCGGCGTGGTGGTGCCCTCGGCCACGCCGGCCGACGTGGTGAACACGCTCAACCGCCAGCTGGTCGCGGCCATCAACGAGCCCTCCGTGCGCACGCGCATGGTCGACTTCGGCGTGGAGCCGGTGGGCAACACGCCCGCGCAGTACGCCGCGCTGCTCAAGAGCGAGACCGAGCGCTGGCACAAGCTGATCCGCGACCTGAAGATCACCCTCGACTGAAGCTGCCCCGCCATGTCCGATACCGCCACGTCCTCACGCGCCTCCGGCTGCCCCGTCGCGCACGGCCCGCTGTCTTCCGAGCGCACGCCCACCGGCTGCCCGGTGAGCCAGCGCGCCGCAGGCTTCGACCCCTTCGAGGACGGCTACCAGCAGGACCCGCCCGAGTACGTGCGCTGGGCGCGCGAGCAGGAGCCCATCTTCTATAGCCCCAAGCTGGGCTATTGGGTGCTCACGCGCTACGAGGACATCAAGGCGGTGTTCCGCGACAACATCACCTTCAGCCCGTCGATCGCGCTGGAGAAGATCACGCCCACGGGCGAAGAGGCCAACGCGGTGCTGGCCTCCTACGGCTTCGCGCTCAACCGCACGCTGGTCAACGAGGACGAGCCCGCCCACATGCCGCGCCGCCGTGCGCTGATGGACCCGTTCACGCCCGAGGCGCTGAAGCACCACGAGCCGATGGTGCGCGAGCTGGCGCGCGAGTACGTCGACCGCTTCATCGACGACGGCCGCGCCGACCTCGTCGACCAGATGCTC
>CAJYQC010000414.1 GCA_913776885.1 uncultured Variovorax sp. | reverse complement strand
GCGCCATGGCTGCTTCGGTGAGCGACATCATCGAGCTGGTGTGGGTGAACATCACGAGCAGCACCAGCGCGAGCCACCAGGCACCGCCGTTCCACCACAGCCCGAACGAGCTGGCCAGCGCCACTGCCGCGCTGAAGCGCAGCAGCTGCACGCGCTGCCCCGTGTGGTCGCTGAGCGCACCCCAGGCATAGGGCGCGAACACGCGCGTGATCGACTGCACCGAGGCCAGCAGGCTGATGGTGAAGATCGGCAGCCCCAGATCCTTCAGCCAGAGCGGAAGGTAGGGGTTGAAGAAACCGATGTGCGCGAAATAGCTGGCCGACAGGCCAGCGAATGCCAGCAGGTGGCCGCGCTTGGCGGCGGCCACGGGGGCCGGCTCGGACACTACAGGAAGGACGCCTGCGGCGACGCGGCTTCTGTCCTGCTGCCCGGGCTGGGGGTGGCCTGCGGCACGTCTCCGCACTGCGCGCGATTGCGCAGCACGTGCTCGATCACCACCAGCGCCAGCATGGCTTCGGCGATCGGCGTCGCACGGATGCCTACGCACGGATCGTGGCGGCCCTTGGTGACGACCTCGACGGGGTTGTTGTGGATGTCGATGGACTGGCGCGGGCTGATGATCGAACTGGTGGGCTTGATCGCGATGCTCACCTCCAGGTCTTGCCCGGAGCTGATGCCGCCAAGGATGCCGCCCGCGTTGTTGGTGACGAAGCCGGTGGGCGTGATCGAGTCGCCGTGCGTGGTGCCGCGCTGGGTGACGCTGTCGAAACCGGCGCCGATCTCCACCGCCTTCACCGCGTTGATGCCCATCATCGCGTAGGCGATCTCGGCGTCGAGCTTGTCGAAGAGCGGCTCGCCCAGCCCCACGGGCACGTTCGTGGCGGTGACGCGAAGGCGCGCGCCGCACGAGTCGCCCGCCTTGCGCAGGCGGTCCATGTAGTCTTCGAGCGCGCTCACGTCGGCGACGGGGGCGAAGAAGGGGTTGTTCGGCACGTGGTCCCAGCTCTCGAAGGGAATGGGGATCTCGCCGATCTGCGTCATGCAGCCGCGAAAGACCATGCCGTACTTCTCGGCCAGCCACTTCTTGGCGACCGCGCCGGCAGCGACCATGGGCGCCGTCAGCCGCGCCGAGGAGCGCCCGCCGCCGCGGGGGTCGCGAATGCCGAATTTCTTGAAGTAGGTGAAGTCGGCGTGGCCCGGTCGGAACTGCTGGGCGATCTGGCCGTAGTCCTTGCTGCGCTGGTCGGTGTTCTGGATCAGCAGGGCGATGGGTGTGCCGGTGGTCTTGCCTTCGTACACGCCGGAGAGGATCTGTACCGTGTCGGGCTCGTTGCGCTGAGTCACGTGGCGACTGGTACCGGGGCGGCGGCGGTCGAGGTCGCGCTGGATGTCCGCCTCGCTGAGTTCCATGCCCGGGGGGCAGCCATCGATGACGCAGCCGATGGCCGGGCCATGCGACTCGCCGAAATTGGTGACCGCGAAAAGATTGCCGAAGGTATTGCCGCTCATGGCCGGGATTATCCCGCCAAAGCGCTCCCTCTCTCAGTCGGTCGTGCTCTCCAGGCGCTTGGACAGGGCCGACACCTGCAGCTCGATGGCAAAGAGCCGTTCGTTCAGCACCGCGGTCTGCAGCCGGATCGCCTCGACGATGGCCTTGGTCTGCGGGTCGGTGGTGCTGTCGCATAGTTCGGCCAGGTCATGCAGCTTCTTGCGCAGTTCGTTGCTCATGGAAGGCTCCGGTGGTCGAGTCGAGGGAACCCCAGTATGGGGTTTCGCAGGCGCTGCGGCAATGCGGCAGCACCCTGTCCCGCCTCAGACTGCCGCCGGGCTCAGCCAGCCCTGCAGCTTGACGAGTGCGCCGCTCCAGCCGTGCTCGTGTGCATCGCGTGCGGCTTGGTCGAAGAACTGCTCGTGAATCAGCACCAGCTCGCAGCCGTCGGCATCGGGCTCGATGCGCAACGTGACGCGCGACTCGCGCTCCGGCGTGCTGCGCCACGCCCAGCTGAAGACCAGCTTGCGCTCGGGCACCACCTCGAGATACGTGCCGCTCACGTCGTGCGTTTCGCCGTCGTCGGCCAGCATCGCCACGCGAAAGCGGCCGCCCACGCGCAGGTCGACCTCGGCGACCGGTACCGACACGATCTCGCCGGGCCCGAACCAGAGCTTCAGCGCCTGCGGGTCGGTCCACGCGCGCCAAAGCTTGTCGGGCGAGACGCGGTAGTGCCGTCGGAGGGTGAGCGAGGGGCGTCCGGTGCCGCCGGCGGAAGGTTTCTCCATTCGGTCTCCTCCTGGTGATAGAGAAAGCGCGCAAGCGCGTCGAGGCGCCCGCTCCAGAACTTCTCGTACCGCGACAGCCACGCGGCAGCCTCCTGCATGGGCCGGGGCGAGAGTTCGCAGCGCACGATGCGGCCCTCCTTCGTGCGGGAGATCAGGCCGGCGTCTTCGAGCACGCGCAGGTGCTTCATGAAACCGGTGAGGGACATGTCGTGCGGCTCGGCCAGTTCGGTCACGCTGAGGCTGCGTTCGCCAAGGGCTTCGAGCACGGCGCGCCGGGTGGAATCGGAAAGCGCAGCGAAGACTGCGTCGAGCGCTTCGGTGTCGGGTCGGGCTGTTGACTGAACCATGCGGTTGAGTATCTGGAAGGCCTCCGGGGCCGTCAAGCCATGCACCATGTCAGGCGTCACGTCATGCGAGGATGCGCAGCGTGGCCGAGCAGGCCCACCCAGCACCGACCGAGGAATCACCGATGACCGAACTGCGCCAGCCCTATCCCCCGATCGAACCCTACGAAAGCGGCATGCTCGACGTAGGCGACGGCCACCAGATCTACTACGAGCGCTGCGGCACACCCGGCGCCAAGCCGGCAGTGTTCCTGCATGGCGGTCCCGGCGGCGGCGTCTCGCCGGAGCACCGGCGCCTGTTCGACCCGGCGCGCTACGACCTGACCCTGTTCGACCAGCGCGGCTGCGGCCGATCGGTGCCGCATGCAGGACTGGAGGCCAACACCACCTGGCATCTGGTCGCCGACATCGAGCGACTGCGTGAGCGCGCCGGCGTCGACAAGTGGCTGGTGTTCGGCGGCTCGTGGGGCTCCACGCTCGCCCTCGCCTACGCCCAGAAGCACCCCGAGCGCGTGAGCGAACTGGTGCTGCGCGGCGTCTACACCGTGACCCGTGCGGAGCTGCAGTGGTACTACCAGTTCGGCGTGTCGGAGATGTTCCCCGACAAGTGGGAGAAGTTCCAGGCGCCCATTCCCGAGGCCGAGCGCGGCGACATGATCGCCGCCTACCGCAAGCGGCTCACCGGTGACGACCCGGTCGTGCGGATCGAGGCGGCACGCGCCTGGAGCGTATGGGAGGCTGAGACCATCACTCTGCTGCCGAGCCCCGGGCTTGCCCAGTCCCACGCCGAAGATCATTTCGCGCTGGCCTTCGCGCGGCTGGAGAACCACTACTTCGTGCACGACGCCTGGCTCGACGAAGGCCAGCTGCTGCGCGACGCGCACCGGCTGCACGGCATTC
>CAJYQC010000413.1 GCA_913776885.1 uncultured Variovorax sp. | reverse complement strand
ACAGGCTCGCGAAGTTGTTGAGCATGTCGGAATGCAGCTCGGCATCGCCCTCGCCCGGCGGGAGCTTGTCGAGATGCACCAGGGCGCGCGCGTAGCAGAGCTCGGCCTTCTCGTCCTGGCCCGACTCGGCATAGAGGAAGGCGAGGTTGTTGAAAGCACGCACCACGCCGTCGCTGGAGCCGCCTGAGGCCTCGGCCACCGCCATGGCGATGGTCTTCTTGTAGAGCGCCTCGGCCTCTTCGGCGCGTCCGGCCGCGGCATGCAGCAGTGCCAGCGTGTTGGTCGGCCCGCGGCGCCAGCTGTCGTCCAGGCCCAGCTGCGCGGCCACGGCGAGCGCCTCGTCGGCAGAGGCCTGCGCCTTCTCGTTCCAGCGCAGCCGGCGGCACAGCTCGGCATGGCTGGACAGGTGCAGCACCACGCTGCGGTGTGCCCCGCCATGCAGCCGACGCGCCGCGGCGATGGCCTCCGCGCAGGAGCTCTCGGCGCTCTTCAGGTCGCCCTGCGCGAGCGCGGCACGGTAGCGGGACTCGCGGTCTTCGAGCAGCTTCAGCAGCACGCCCTGCTCGTCGGAAGCGGCGCCGCGTGCCTTGCGCTGCGCGATGGCGACCAGCGTCAGGTCGAGCGCCCTGCGAGCCACGTCCATGTCCTCCGCGGGCATGCCGAGCATGCGGCCAAGGGACAGGCTTTCCTCGAGGCTGGCGCGCGCCTTGTCGAAGGCGTCGCTCTGGTAGCAGGCCTGTCCGAGCATGCACAGCGTCATGGCGAGGTTCTGGTGCGGCCCCTTGAAGACGCGGCGCGTGGCCTCCACGATCTGCTCGCCGATGGCGACGGCCAGCTTCCAGTCGCCGGCCTCCGCGGCAGCCACGAAGCGCTCCTGCAGCTTGTTGGCCTCGGACAGTGCGGCGAGGTCGTACTCCCTGGCAGCCTCGCGCGGCGCAGGCCGGCGGAAGGAATGGCGCGCCACGGCGGGCCGGCGGTCTCGTTGCACGGCCGTGCCCTGTGCCTGCAGCTGGCCGAAACGCCGGTGGATCCACCAGAGATCGAACAGCATCCAGGGCAGCAGCACCGCCAGGCACAAGCGGCTGCCCGGCAGGCCGGCGATTCCGTAGCCCAGAAGCGTCATCTGCCCTGCGCCGCCCAGGTAACTGCCCAGATAGAGGCGATGCGCACCGATGAAGCCACCCACCAGCCAGAGCAGGTAGGCATAGGGGCGGCGGCGATGCAGCGGGTTCATGGTTCGCCGGAAGGACGCGCGGGTTGCTGGTGGCTGCGGTCCGTTCAGTCGAGCAGCGCGAGCGCCGCGTAGTCGCCGACCTTGTCGCCCAGGCCGGCGGGCACGAGCTTCACGCCGCGCGTGAGGGGAAGCAGCCTGCCGTCGATCTGCGCCTGCAGCCGTGGCAGTATGAATTCCTGGTGATGCCAGAACACGCTGCCGCCGAGGCTGATGCGCTGCAGGTCGAGGATGATGACCAGGTTGTAGAGCATGCGTCCGAACACGCGGCACAGGCCCTCGGCCGTCTCCAGCGCCTTCGGTTCACCGGCCGCCGCGGCGGAGAACAGGTCGGCGGCCGACTGCGAGAAACGGTGGTCGATCGAGTTTCCTCCGACCAGCGCCTCGACGTCGCCGTGGTTGCCGCAGCCGCACAGCGCCCCGGTGGCGTCGTCCACCACGAAGCTGTGCCCCGCATGCCCGGCATTGCCGTTCTTGCCGCGCAGGGCCTTGCCGTCGACGCACAGGCCGACGCCCACGCCCGTGCTCCAGGTGGCATAGGCGCAGTTGTCCAGCCCTTTGAGCGCGCCCCAGTGGCGCTCGGCCTCCAGTGCCGCCACCGCATCGTTCTCGACGCGAACGTTGCCGAAGCGCTCGACCAGCGGGGCCTCGACGATCGCGGTCATCCATGAATTGGGCAGGCCGCGCGAGGGTCCGGCGATACCGCCGCAGATGTTGGGCGTGGCGAGTTCGACCATCCCGTCGCGCAACTCGAAGGGCCCCGTCGACGACACACCCACGCGATCGATGGTCGCCGGATCGACCCCCTGCTGCGCGCAGACCTCGTCGATCATCCGGATGATCTGCACCGCGACGGCATCGTTGTCGCCGGTCTTGGCCGTGGGCTCGCTGAGGCGGCCGACCAGCGGCGCGCCGCTCGAGGCGGAAAGGCTCACGGCAACCTTGGTGCCACCGATGTCTACGCAGGCTCTCATCGCAGTCTGTCTTTTCCTTGGTTGTTCGTCTTCGCTACAGGAGGCGAGCCACCAGCGCCGCGATCATGCTGAGCACGATGGTGCTCGCGATGGGCAGCTGCCACTCCCGGCCGAAGGCGCGGAACTCGAAATCGCCGGGCAGCCGTCCGAAGCCGAAGCGGCGCAGCCAGGCGGTCAGCCCGCTCATGAGCACCAGCGCGAGGACGACGACGATCAGCCAGCGAAGCATGGGCGACAGTCTAGGCCGAGAGAATGGCCATCGCTTGTCGGTGGAGTTCGGGCGTTGCGGCCGCGATCACCCGGCCGTCGGACTTCAGGCCCAGCGGCTGGCCCTGCCAGTCGGTGACGACGCCGCCGGCCGCCTCGATCAGCCCTGCCGGGCCGAGGTAGTCGTAGGGCTGCAGGCCGGTCTCGACCACGAGGTCGATGGTGCCGCCCGCCAGCTGGGCGTAACCGTAGCAGTCGCCGCCGAAGCGGCGCATCGCGCACTGGCGGCTGAGCCTGTCGAAGGCGCTCCAGTCGGCTGGCGCGAAGATGTCGGGCGAGGTGGTGACGATGCGGGCCTTGGACACTTCGGTGCAGCCGCTCACGCGCACCGGCTGGCCGTCGCGAGTGGCGCCCTGGCCCGCCACGCCGATCCAGCGCTCCTTGAGCACCGGCATGTCGATCATGCCCAGCGCCACGCGCCCGCCCTGCAGCACCCCGATCAGCGTGCCCCACAGCGGCGAGCCGGTGATGAAGCTGCGCGTGCCGTCGATCGGGTCGAGCACCCAGATGCGCTCGGCATCGAGCCGCTCGGGGCCGTGCTCTTCGCCGTAGATGCCGTCGGCCGGCGCCCGGGCGGCGAGGATCTCGCGCATGGCCGTCTCGGCGGCGCGGTCGGCCAGCGTGACGGGGCTTTCGTCCGCCTTGGTGATGATGTCCAGCGGCGTGCGGAAGTAGTGCATCGACTTGGCGGCGGCGGCATCGGCCAGCGCTTGGGCGATCGGCGAGAGGTCGGAAGAGGAGGAGCTCATGAAAGAGTTGGAGACGCTTGCCAAAACCTGCAATTAGACCCGAGCCGGGGCGGGTTTGACACGGCGGGGCAGCCAGCCCTAGCATGGCCCGGAAATTGCCACGAACTACGACAAATGGCTTCTTTCACCCACCTTCGCACGGCCCTGCTCGCCATCGTGCTGGGCGCCGCGACCCTGCTGGCCCACGCCACCCCATCCGATGCCGAAGACCGGCTGATCGACACGCTGATCCAGCGCGTCTCGAAGATGAGCTCGATGATCTTCCTGCGCAACGGCAGCGAGTACAACGCCGCCGACGCCGCCAGGCACATGCAGGCGAAGTACGACTACTTCAAAAAGGAACTGGTCACCGCCGAGGACTTCATCGAGCGCTGCGCCTCGCGCTCCGAGATGACCGGGCAGGCCTACAAGGTGAAGCTCACCAACGGCACGGTGCGCGAGGCCAACGAGTTCCTCAACAGCGAACTGCGCGCGCTGCGGCAGGCCACGGGCGCGAAGAAGGCCGGCAGCTAGCCGGCCGATCGACTAGCGCTGCTGCCCCCAGCGCCGCACCGTCAGCCGCTCCAGCGTCCTGAAGCCCAGGCTCTCGACCAGCAGGCCGATCAGCACCACCAGCGCGAGGCCGGCGAACACGCGGTCGGTGTAGAGCTCGTTGCGGTTCTGGAAGATGTACCAGCCCAGCCCGCCCTTGCCCGACGAGGCCCCGAACACCAGCTCCGCCGCGATCAGCGTGCGCCACGCGAAGGCCCAGCCGATCTTCAACCCCGACAGGATCGACGGCAGCGCCGCCGGCACCAGGATCTGCAGCACATAGCGCAGCCCCCTGAGCCCGTAGTTGCGCCCGGCCATGCGCAGCGTGTCGGGCACGCCCTGGAAGCCCGCGTAGGTGTTGAGCGCCAGCGGCCACAGCACCGAGTGGATCAGCACGAACACCAGGCTGCCGCGCCCCAGCCCGAACCACAGCAGCGCCAGCGGCAGCAGCGCGATCGCGGGTAGCGGGTTGAACATGGAAGTGAGCGTGTCCAGCAGGTCGCGGCCGATGCGCGTCGACACCGCCAGCGTGGTGAGCGCGAAGGCCAGCAGCACGCCGGCGACATAGCCCTGCAGCAGCACGGCCAGCGAGATGCGCACCTTCTCGATGAGCTCGCCGCTCGCGAGACCGTCGTACAGCGCCGCCGCGGTGGCGGTGAAGGTGGGCAGCAGCAGGTCGTTGTTCTGCCAGCGCGCCGCGAGCTCCCAGAGCACCGCGATGACGGCGAGGATCAGCCCCTTGCGCAGCCAGGCCTGCGACCAGATGCGCTCGCCCAGCGGCAGCCGGCGCTCGACCGGCACTTCGGTGAAAGGCTCGAGCGTGCGCTCGTACTCGGGGCGGATCGGCGGGATGACGGCGCTCATGGTGTGTTGCTCCTTCCCCCGCTGGGGGAAAGCTGGGATGGGGGCAGGCAGAGCGCTCGACGGATGCGCCGCTTGCCCCCACCCCTGCCCTCCCCCGGGAGGCGAGGGAGAAAGACAACGAAACCCCGGAATGCATTGCTCCTTCCCCCTCTGGGGGAAGG
>CAJYQC010000412.1 GCA_913776885.1 uncultured Variovorax sp. | reverse complement strand
ACCCTGGATGGCGCACGTGGCCGCCGGCAAGACGGGCAGCCTGGTGTGGACCTTCAACCGCGCCGGCGACTTCGACTTCGCCTGCCTCGTGAAGGACCACTACGAGCTCGGCATGGCCGGCCGCGTGCGCGTGCTGCCCGCCGCCGGCGGCAAGTCCTGAAGGAGGACGGCATGCACAGAAGAAACATGCTGCTGGCAATGGGCTGCGCCGCCCTGCCCTTCGCCACGCCGGCCGCGACGACCGCACAGGCCGCCGCGCCGATGGTCGAGATCTGGAAAGACCAGAACTGCGGCTGCTGCCAGGACTGGGTGAAGCACCTCAACAGGAACGGCTTCGCCACCCGCGTGCACGACGAGGGCAACACGGCCGCGCGAAAACGGCTGGGCGTGCCCGCGAAGCTGGGCTCGTGCCACACGGGCCTGGTCGGCGGCTACGCCATCGAAGGCCACGTGCCCGCCCGCGAGGTGCAGCGGCTGCTGAAGGAAAAGCCCAAGGCCGTCGGCCTCGCGGTGCCCGGCATGCCGGTGGGCTCGCCAGGAATGGACGGCCCGGCCTACGGCGACCAGCGCGACCCCTACGACGTGCTGCTGGTGCTGGCCGACGGCAGCACACGCGTCTACCAGAGCTATCGCTGAATCAACACCCAATGAAAGAAGGAAGCAAACCGATCATGAAGAAGCTCTTCACCGCCCTCTCCACCGCCTTTGTCGCCGCCGCGGCCTTCGCCCAGGCCGCCCTGCCCCCCGTCGAGGGCGAGGTGCGCAAGGTCGACCTCGACGCGAAGAAGATCACGCTGAAGCACGGCGACATTCCCAACCTCGAGATGACCGGCATGACGATGGTGTTCCGCGTGAGCGACCCCGCGCTGCTGTCCAAGGTGAAGCCGGGCGACAAGGTGCAGTTCACCGCCGACAAGGTCGGCGGCGCGCTCACGGTGCTGTCGATCGCGCCGGCGAACTGAGCCTAGCGGCCGAATCGCGCCGGGTCGAAGGGCTCCGGTGGAATCTCGGGCGCCGTGCGCGCCAGCAGTTGCGCCGCCAGCCGCCCGGTGCGCGCCGAGCCGCACAGGCCGACGTGCCCATGGCCGAAGGCCAGCACGATGTCGGGCGTGGCGGCGGCCGGCCCGATGCAGGGCAGGCCGTCGGGCAGGCTCGGGCGATGCCCCAGCCAGTGCTTCACCGAGGCCGAGCCCGGGGCGGCGGGTGCGAGCGAGGGAAACATTGATCGCAGGTGCGCGTGCAGGATCTCGGCACGGCGCCAGTCGGGCGCGGCGTCGAGGCCGGCGATCTCGACCTGCCCGGCGGCGCGCAGGCCGCCGTCCATCCAGTGCGCGATGAGCTTGCCGTCGGCCACCATGGTCGGCGTGCGCGGGCCGGCCGTCGCGTCTTCGACGACCACGTGGTAGCCGCGCTCCGACTCCAGCGGCACCGCCGAGCCGGCCGCCGCGGCCAGCGGACCGGAGCGTGCGCCCGCGCAGATCGCGGCGGCGTCGCAGGCGATCTCGCCCGCCTCGGTGAGCACGGCGCGCAGCCGGCCGCCCTCGATGCGGAAGCCGGTCGCCCGAGCCATGACGCGCTGCGCGCCCGAGCCGAGCGCGTGCCGCGCCAGCGCGGCCACGTAGCGGCCCGGATCGCGGCAGTGACCGGCCTCGGGCACGAAGATGCCGAGCGTGTAGCGAGCGTCGAGGTCGGGCTCGCGGCGGCGCAGTTCGTCCTGCGGCCATTCCTCCCACTGCACCCCGGTGCGCCGGCGCACCCGCCAGCCGAGCGCGTCGCCATCGAACTCGGCGCGCGAGCGGTAGGCATGCAGCAGCCCGCGCCGTTCGATGAGCTGGGGCACGCCGGCCTCGGCTGCCAGCCGCGCATGCAGCACAGGCGCATCGGCCAGCAGCGTTCGCAGCGCGTCGGCGGTGCGCTGCACGCGCGCCTCGGTCCAGCCCGAGGCCAGGTAGCGCAGCAGCCACGGCATGGCGCGCGGCAGGTAGCGCCAGCGCAGGGCCAGCGGGCCGAGCGGATCGGCCAGCCAGCCCGGCACCTTGCGCCATGCGCCCGGCAGCGCTGGGGGCACCACTGAGTGCGACGAGAGCCAGCCGGCATTGCCGTAGCTGGTGGCGTGCGGGCCGCCGGGCTCTCCGGGCTCCAGCACCGTCACGCGCAGCCCTGCGCGCAGCGCCTCGATGGCGGTGGCGCTGCCGACAGCGCCCGCGCCGATCACCACCACGTGGCGCGCACCGCCCGGGGAAGAGAAACTTCTTGCAACCGTCATGGACGGCGATGGTAGAGGGTGCGGTCCCATAATCGGCCGCCATGTCAGCACCGTCTTCCTCCCTCCTCTCCCATTCTGCCGGTGCCATCACCGACGTCGCCGGCATCGAGGTCGGCCATTTCACCGAAACCCGCCGCCCCACCGGCTGCACCGTGATCATGGCGCGTGAAGGCGCGGTGGCCGGCGTGGACGTGCGCGGCGCCGCGCCCGGCACGCGCGAGACCGACCTGCTCTCGCCCGGCAACCTCGTGCAGCAGATCCACGCGGTGATGCTCGCGGGCGGCAGCGCCTGGGGCCTCGCGGCGGCCGAAGGCGCGATGCGCTGGATGGAGGAGCGCGGCATCGGCATGGACGTGCGCTTCGGCACCCTGCCCATCGTGCCGGCCGCGGTGCTGTTCGACCTGCCCATGGGCGACGCGCGCATCCGACCCGACGCGGCCGCCGGCTATGCCGCCTGCGAAGCCGCCAGCACCGCCGCGCCCGCCGAGGGCAACGTGGGCGCCGGCACCGGGGCGCTGGTGGGCAAGCTCTTCGGCGTGCATCGCGCGATGAAGGGCGGCGTCGGCACCGCATCGGTCAAGGTCGGCGGCGTCACCGTGGGTGCGCTGATCGCGGTGAACCCGCTGGGCGACGTGATAGACCCCGACACCGGCCAGCCCGTAGCCGGCGCGCGCACCGGGGACGGCACCCGGCTGCTCGACACCCGGCGCGCGCTGCTGCGCGGCGACCGTCCCAAGCCGCTGCTGGCGGGCACCAACACCACCATCGGCGTGATCGCCACCGACGCGGTGCTGACCAAGGTGCAGGCCAACCGGCTCGCCATGGTCGCGCACGATGGGCTGGCGCGTTCCATCAACCCGGTGCCCACCATGAGCGACGGCGACACGCTGTTCGCGCTGGCCACCGGCCGCGTTCCGCTGGAGGGCGACGCGCCCGGCATGACGGTGCTGAGCACCATGGCCGCCGAGGTGGCTGCCATCGCCACGCTGCGCGCCGTGCAGGCCGCGCGCACGGTGACGGTGGGCGAGCTGCACATTCCCTGCGCCGCGGACCTGGGCAAGGCGCGCGGCTGACCACGGGAGGCAACAACATGGCGTTCCCCAGGACACTGAAGCTGATATTGCTGTCGATCCGCGACCTGATCGCTTCGGCGGGGCCGATCGTGTTCATCGTCATCGGGCTGCTGGTCGCGGCCTACTGGTGGCTGCAGCCGCAGCCGCCCAAGCACGTGACGCTGGCCACCGGCCCCACGGGCAGCGCCTACGCCCAGTTCGGCAAGCGCTATGCCGAGGCGCTCAAGCGAGAGGGCATCGAGGTCGAGCTCAAGCCCACCTCGGGCTCGACCGAGAACCTGCAGCTGCTGCGCACCGGTGGCGCCGACGTGGGCTTCGTGCGCGGCGGCAGCGCGGACCCGAAGGCCGACGAAGAAGCCGGCCTCACCTCGCTGGGCAGCCTCTTCTACGAGCCGTTGTGGCTCTTCTACCGCACCGACTCGGCCCAGAAGATCGACCGCAAGACCGCCACGCTGACCTCGCTGACCCAGCTGCGCGGCCTGCGCGTGAACGTCGACCTGCCCGGCAGCGGGCTGCCCGACATCATGGAGCGCATGCTCAAGGCCAACAGGCTCGGGCCCGACGACCTGCTGCTGTCGAACCTGGAGCAGGCCTCGGCCGCCGAGGCGCTGGAGGCCGGCCTCCTCGACGCCATCGTGCTGTCTTCCGCGCCGCAGTCGCCCCAGGTGCAGCGGCTGCTGCGCTCCGACTCGATCAAGCTCATGGACTTCGGGCAGGCCGATGCCTACTCGCGGCGCTTTCCCTTCCTCTCGGCCGTGACGCTGTCGCGCGGGATGATCGACCTGTCGAAGGACGCGCCGCCGCACGACGTGTCGCTGCTCGCGGCCACCACCTCGCTGCTGTCGCGCGACGAGACCCACCCGGCGCTGCGCCAGCTCTTCGCGCAGGCCGCGCAGACGGTGCACAGCGGCGCCGGCTGGTTCAACCGCGCGCGCGACTTCCCCAACACCCGCACCAGTGAGCTGCCGGTGAGCCCCGAGGGCGACCGCGCCATCAACGGCACCCCGCCGGCGTGGCAGCGCTACCTGCCCTTCTGGGCCAGCAACCTCGTCGAACGCATGTGGCTGGTGCTCGGCGGCCTGCTGGTGCTGATGCTCCCGCTGAGCCGCGTGGTGCCGCCGCTCTACCAGTTCCGCGTGCGCCGCCGCGTGTTCCGCTGGTATGCGCGGCTGCGCGACATCGAGGCCAAGGTCGACGCGCACAAGGGCGAGCAGAAGGAACTGCTCGAAGACCTCGACCAGCTCGACCGCGTGGTCAACAAGGTGGCAGTGCCGCTGTCGTACGCCGACGAGCTCTATGCGCTGCGCAACAACATCTACGCAGTGCGCAAACGGGTGCTGGCGAGAACGCAGCCCACGGACGACGCGAGCCCGACAGAAGCGGGTGCGCCCACTGCCCCGAACGAAGCAGCGACCTGACGAGGCCGGGCGTGCGCCAACTTGCGCACGCCGACCGCCCCGGCAGCCGAATCCATGCCGACCCAATGCAACCGGCCCACGGCAAAAAAAAACGCGCGGCCCCTTTCGGAACCGCGCGCTCCAGCTCAAATGCCCTGAATCCCTTCCAGAACACCGAGGAACCGGCTCCGCCGGGCCTCAGGTGTTGCCCCCGGTAGGGGGAAGGCGAAGCGACACGAAGTGCGCGCAGCCTGGGGGCGAGCCTATTTCAATGCCTTGTAGCGCATGCGCTTGGGCTTGGCACCCTCTTCGCCCAGGCGCTTCTTCTTGTCGGCCTCGTACTCCTGGTAGTTGCCGTCGAAGAAGGTCCACTGGCTGTCGCCTTCGGCCGCGAGGATGTGCGTGGCGATGCGGTCGAGGAACCAGCGGTCGTGGCTGATCACCATCACCGTGCCGGCGAACTCGAGCAGCGCGTCTTCCAGCGCACGAAGCGTTTCGACGTCCAAATCGTTCGACGGTTCGTCCAGCAGCAGCACGTTGCCGCCTGCGATCAGCGTCTTGGCCAGGTGCAGGCGGCCGCGCTCACCGCCCGACAGCGTGCCGACCTTCTTCTGCTGGTCGGCTCCGTTGAAGTTGAAGCGGCCCGCGTAGGCGCGGCTGGCCATCTGGAACTTGCCGACGTTGATGATGTCCAGGCCGCCCGAGATGTCTTCCCACACCGTCTTCTGGTCGGCCAGCGCGTCGCGCGCCTGGTCGACGAAGGCCATCTTCACGGTCTGGCCGATGATGACCTCGCCCGAATCAGGCTTCTCCTTGCCCGCGAGCAGCTTGAACAGCGTCGACTTGCCGGCGCCGTTCGGGCCGATGATGCCGACGATGGCGCCGGCGGGCACGTTGAAGCTCAGGTTGTCGATCAGCAGGCGGTCGCCGAAGGACTTGCTGACGTTCTTGAACTCGAAGACCTGGCTGCCCAGGCGCTCGGCCACAGGAATGAAGATTTCCTGCGTTTCGTTGCGCTTCTGGTATTCGACGTCGCTCAGCTCCTCGAAGCGGGCCAGGCGCGACTTGCTCTTGGCCTGGCGTGCCTTCGGGTTCTGGCGCGACCACTCGAGTTCCTTCTTCAGGGCCTTGGCGTGGGCTTCCTCGCTCTTCTGCTCCTGCGCCAGGCGCTCGCCCTTCTGCTCGAGCCAGGTGCTGTAGTTGCCCTTCCATGGAATGCCGCGGCCGCGGTCCAGTTCGAGGATCCACTCGGCGGCGTTGTCGAGGAAGTAGCGATCGTGGGTGATGGCCACCACGGTGCCGGGGAAGCGCTGCAGGAACACTTCGAGCCACTCGACCGATTCGGCGTCCAGGTGGTTGGTGGGTTCGTCGAGCAGCAGCATGTCGGGCTTGCTAAGCAGCAGGCGGCACAGCGCCACGCGGCGCTTCTCGCCGCCCGAGAGCACGCCGATCTTGGCGTCCCAGGCCGGCAGGCGCAGGGCGTCGGCGGCGATCTCGAGCTGATGCTCGGAGTCGGTGCCGGCGGTGGCGATGATGGCTTCGAGCTCGGCCTGCTCGGCGGCCAGCGCGTCGAAGTCGGCGTCTTCCGCGGCGTACAGCTCGTAGACCTCTTCCAGGCGCTTCTTGGCGGCGTTGACGGCGCCCATCGATTCCTCGACGGATTCGCGCACCGTGTGCTCGGGGTTGAGCTTGGGTTCCTGCTCCAGGTAGCCGATGGTCAGGCCGGGCATGGGCAGCGCCTCGCCCTCGATTTCCTTGTCGACGCCCGCCATGATCTTGAGCAGCGTGGACTTGCCCGAGCCGTTCAGGCCGAGCACGCCGATCTTGGCGCCGGGGAAGAAGGACAGCGAAATGTCTTTCAAGATCTGCCGCTTGGGCGGCACGGTCTTGCTGACACGGTTCATCGAGTAGACGTATTGAGCCATGGTTATCTTTGCTTGGGTGAAATCAGTTTGAGTTTTATAAAACAGGTCCGGCGGTACCCCCTGTCACGAGACACGAGGGTGCAGCCCAGTAGTTGCAGATGCAAGCCGATGTAGAAGTCAGGCAGCAGCAAAAATCGCGTTTCACAAGCCTTGCTATACCTGTGAAGTTCGACTCCTGCACTTCGAAAGGTTGCGTAGAGCAAATCCAGCCGCTCGTTTAGTCACGCGGGCAACGCGGAATCGGCATCACGACCAGGATTGAAGCATGCCGAAACTTCGGCATAGAGCAGCGGGTTGACTTCTAGCTTACCGCGGTTCAAGCACTCGGTGAGAGCCGCAGCTAACCAGTCCATCCATTTCGGACTCTCATGGATAAAGTCGATCAAGAAGATTTCGACGCCTTCAGCGCTCCACACGCGTCATCTCCAGCGAATCGTCAGCCGATAGCTCGAGCTGAGAGGCCCACTTACTCGTAACGCTTCGATCGCCTCTTCCGCAGGCGTTTCCGTCCACCTGAGAGGCTTCGACAACATCCGCTTGTTGCGGTATCCGAACTCCACCTCATCGTATGTCTAGAGGCCGGCAAGCTTTGAGGGATGTCCACCTGACCTTCGGAGTGAGCCTCATGCTGCGCCTGGTAATGCCAGCAAGTTCACAGTTTAGCGTATGCCTGCCAATCGTTCATCTTGACAGGCACAGACTTGGCACTTGGCACTTGGCACTTGGCACTTGGCACTGATATATTCGCGCCCATAGAGGCTGCCACTCACAAAAGTGGCCGATAGACCCGCCGAAAGTTCCGGCGCGCTAATCGCTCATCAGGGAAGAGGAAAAATGCAATTCGCACGCTCGTTGAAGCGCTGGCGGCTTTCGCCGCAGTGCCAGTCCGGCCCATATTCAATTTCTGCACGAGCGTAGCTCGTAGCCATGAGCTTGTTCCGCGCGGAGGCGCAGAACATGGGGGCTCGCGCAACGTACGGCCCCATCGTGCTGGCACGGCCTTGGCCGAGCTCGATATTTGTGCTGGCTGCTGGTTTGACAACGCTGTCGATCTGCAGCTACCTGATGCTTGGCAGCTATACCAAGCGGGCGACGGTGGCTGGTCTGCTCGTGCCGACTCAAGGCACCATCCGGCTACTTGCAGCAGCTCCCGGGATCGTCACACGCAAGCGCGTCAACGAAGGCCAGAGGGTTCGCCAGGGTGAACTGCTATTCGTACTCTCCGACGACCGCCGTGCGGCAGGCGAGCCCGGGCACGCCAGCCTCGCCGAGGCGCAAGCGGCATCACTGGAGCAACGCCGCGAAAGTCTGCTGCGGGCCATCGGTACCCTGCAGTTCCTACTTGGGCAAACACAGCAAGGACTGCGCAACCGCCTGGAGAGCTTGCGCGAACAGGGCCGCCGAGTTCAGCAGGAGATAGACCTGCATGGGCGTCGCATCGACGCCGCAACAAGAATGCTCGAGCGCCATCGAACCCTGGCGCGCGAGCGGTTCATCTCCGACGTAGCGCTGCAAGACAAGGAAGACCAGGTCGAAACGTTACGCGCGCAATGGGTCGTCGCTCAGCGCCAAAAAGCCGAGTTGATTAGCGCGAGCGTTTCGATCCAAAGCGAACTCACTCAGACCGCCGCTCGCACAGAAACCCAAATCGCCGAGTTGGAGCGCGATCTGTCCGCCTTGGGTCAAGAGGCAGCGGAGATGCGAACGCGAGACCAACTCGCCATCACCGCCCCGATGGACGGGATTGTTACGGCGATCACCGCGCAAGTTGGTCAACCTGGGGGAAATCAAGCCCTTGCCCTGCTTATCCCCGCAGACGCGGAACTGGTTGCACAACTCTTCGCGCCTTCCCGCGCCATAGGGTTCGTCGAAGTCGGGCAGCGCGTTCGCATCCGTTACCAAGCCTTTCCATACCAAAAATTCGGCCAGTACACCGGCGTTGTTGCCGAGGTATCACGCAGTCCGCTTCAGCCCGGTGAATTGAGCGCCGCATCGCCATCTGCTGGGGCAAGTCAGGAAGGGCTCTATCGCGTGATCGTGAAGCTCGAATCGCAGAATGCGATCGCTTACGGCAAATCATTGCCGCTGATACCAGGAATGGCGCTGGAAGCGGACATAGAGCAAGAGCGCAGACGGCTTATCGAATGGGTACTGGAGCCTCTGATCGGCTTGCAGAAGTACGTTTTCTAGAACGCTATTTTTCAATGAGGGAATTTTATAAATGATCGAGCTTGGAATCTCGGCGGCCCAGTTTTTCGCGCAGTACTACGAGAAACAGTTCTTCGTCCGCAGAAGCGCGTTGACATGCCGCCCAGTGACCTGGCAGCACATCAACGCTGCGCTGTTTGCTTGGGATCCACGCGATGGGCTACTTCACCTATTCAAAAACGGGCGAGTTCCCGCCGAGCACTACACCGAGATTTTCACCGACCTGTCGATGCAGCGTTCAAAGATCGTCAAGGACGTCTTCTACGATTTTCTACGCAATGGCGCGACGCTGGTGCTGAATCGCCTGGAAACGAAGTCTGAGCCCGTGCACGACCTCACAATGGAAATCGCGCGCTTCGTCGGAGAGAAAGCAGTCGCCAACGGATATGCCGCATTCGGAGGCGAGGGCACCTTCGCCAAACACTGGGATACGCACGACGTATTCGCTGTTCAACTGATCGGCCGCAAGCGTTGGCGGATTTTCACCCCGACGTTTCAGCTTCCGTTGCCCGAGCAAAAAAGCAAGGAGAAAAAGCACGAATGTCCGTCGGAGCCAATCTTCGACGACTACCTAGAAACCGGCGATGTCCTCTATATCCCTCGCGGCTGGTGGCACGAAGCTATTCCCTTAGCTGGCGAAGAGAGCCTTCATATTGCGGTCGGAATTCATCCCATGCTGATACGAGACTATCTAGTGTGGTCATGCTTTAAAAAACTGCCTTCTGCCGTCGAACTTCGCCAGTCGATCAAGGCGGAGTGCGGCGTGCCCGAAAGCCTTGCACGCGCTGTGCGGGCCGCCAGCGAAATGCTCCAAGGGGAAGCCGAACTCGCCGAGTACAAGCAAGAAATCTTCGCCAGCGAGCGGGTGGTTTCGCGCTTTGCACTTGAAACACTGGGACGGCCCAATGCAACAGTAGGCCAGTTCAGGCTGAACTCGGCTTACAGAAATACATCTCTTTCCTCAGCGCGTGTCCATGTCAACGGCCAGGCAATCTCAATGGATGCAACAAGCCAAGGCCAAATCGGAGCGCTTTTTTCGCAATCAGCGATATCGCTCAACGACATCTCGAAATCTATGTCGGATTCGAAGACATTAATGCTGTTGCAGCAACTCGCAGCCAATGACGTCATCTCCCCGTTGTAGCGCCAGATCGGCTCGTCGTTCTCCGTGCCTCATCTCCAGCGGTCGCAACTCGCGCGCGTAATGGTCGCTCGTGCGGCGCGTGGGAGATGTAGCGCATCAAGAAATTTTCAAAAAATTTTTATAAAGGAGACATCCAGTGAAAAGCGATATTCTTAAAATTCACATCAAGGAAGTTCAATGAGGGAAATTCAAATTCATGACATGGAAGTTCAAAAAATAGGCGGTGGAATGACGGAAAACCAATGCATGGCCGGATTCGGCGCTGCGGGATTTCTCGTGGGCATTGCCGTAGGCCGAAGCTTCGGGGCAGGAATAAATGGCGCAGCACTAGGGACAATTCTTGGGGGCTTCATGTGCAACGAAATAATTGGCAAAGATGCCGACGGCGATGGTTATTAATTCGTTACTCGTTACCATTCTTGCACTTACGCTGATTGCGTATTTTTTAAAAGGTACATGGGTGAAAGTCGCAGGATTTGGAATTCTCGCCGTCTGCGCCCTGGGTCTCTCTGGACTTTGGGATAGATTTTTCGGCTAATTCCTGCTCAGACCAGGAGCGCGCGGCGAAAGCCGGGCGCTCCTTTTTTGCTCACTTGAATGCGGATTCCGCATGCCCACCTACCTCCAATCCACCGCCACTGAGTGTGGCGCTGCCTGTCTAGGCTACATCGCCGCCCACCACGGCAGCGTTTATGAAATGAGCGAGTTACGCACCAAGTTCGCTATCTCGATGAGTGGGATGAACCTGGGTGACCTCATACAGCTGTCCGGCACACTTGGTTTTCGCGCGCGGCCGCTACGACTGGAACTTGATGAAGTGGCGCAGTTGGTCTTGCCCTGCATCCTTCACTGGGACATGAACCACTTTGTGGTGTTGATCCGGTGCTCCCGCG
>CAJYQC010000411.1 GCA_913776885.1 uncultured Variovorax sp. | reverse complement strand
TCCGCGGCGACAAGCTCGACCACGAGCACATCTACTGGGACCAGGCCAGCGTGCTGGTGCAGGTGGGGCTGCTCGATGCGAAGCTGCTGCCGGTGGCCGGCATCGAGACGTCGCGCAAGCTGCTCGACGAGACGCTGCCGTCGAACACGCTGATGCAGCGTTGAGGCCCTGAAGCCCTGAGCCCTAGTCCGAAGCCTTCACCGCATCCACCAGGAAGCGCACGAAGGCCTTCGCCGCATCGGGCAGCGAGCGGCCTGCCATGGTCTCGATGGCAAGGTGCCGTTCGTGCATCTCGCGGTCCTTCAGCGGGATCGCCACCAGCGCCTTGCTCTGCAGCAGCGCGCGGATCGACAGCGGCCCGTAGAACGCAATGCTGCCGCCGCCCGCGGCCGCGAAGCTCAGCAGCGCGTTCGCATGGTTGCTCGACATCGCCAGCTGGTAGCGCAGCTCCTGGCGCGAGCAGCTCGCGTCGAGCAGGCGGCGGATCGAGCTGTCCTCCTGCGGCAGCCCCAGCGGATAGGCCACCACCTGGCGAAGCGAGAGCTGCCGCTGGCGTGCGAGCGGATGGTCCATCGCCATCACCGCGAGGATGGGGCTCGGATGCCGCAGCTCCACCTCGATGCCCGGCTCCGGCAGCGCGCTGAGCGTGATGCCCACGTCGGCCTCGCCGTCGCGCACCAGCCGCGAGATGTCGGAGGGCGCGCAGACCTCCAGGTGGAAGCGGATGCCCGCGTGCTTGAGGCGGAACTGCGCGATCAGCCTCGGTATGAAGTCGAAGGCGAAGCCCTCGGTGCTCGCCACGCGGACGTGGCCGCTGCGCAGTCCGCGCAGCCCGGCGATCTCGTTCGCGACGCGCTCGATGTCCTGCTGCGCCCGCTTGGCGTGCGCCGCGAGCAGCTCGCCCGCGGCGTTGGGCACCATGCCGCGCGCATGGCGTTCGAAGAGCAGGGTGTCGAGCTCCCGCTCCAGCCGCGCGACCTGCCGGCTCACGGCCGAGGGCGCGACGTTGAGCTTGAGCGCGGCTTCCTTCACCGAGCCGGTCTTCACCACCTCTAGAAAGTAGCGCACCGCTGTTTCCTGCAAGGCACGAGGCGCCATGGATCGCTCCTGCACGTGGGTCCGGACGGTTGCTGAAGATTGCCGATTCGGCAACGAAGAATTCTAAACATTGCGCTTGTGACACCGGCATGACGATCCTAGGATGAACTCGTTCGCAGCCTCGAACCCCCGTCATCCAGTCGAAATTCCAGGAGTCCCGATGAACCGTCTCCCGCTCGTGGTGCGCATGGCATTGCTGTGCTGCAGCCTTGGATTTGGCGCCGTGCCGCTGACCTCCTTCGCCGCCGAGACGGGCTTTCCCGCGCGGCCGGTCACGCTGGTGATCCCCTTCCCGCCCGGCGGTGCCACCGACGTCAACGGCCGCGTGATCGCACAGAAGCTCGGCAAGGAGCTGGGCCAGCCGGTGGTGATCGAGAACCGCGGCGGCGCCGGCACGGTGGTGGGCGCGAGCTACGTGGCGAAGTCCGCGCCCGACGGCTACACGCTGCTGCTGAGCTCGGGCTCCACCTTCACCGTCAACCCCGCGATCCGCAGCAACCTGCCCTACGACCCGGTGAAGAGCTTCGAGCCGATCGGCATCGCCGGTCGCGTGGCGCTGATCCTGCTGGCCAACAGCGAAGTGCCGGTGCAGACGGTCAGGCAGTTCGTCGACTACGTGAAGGCCGCGCCGGGCAAGTACTCGTACGGCTCCTTCGGCACCGGCACCACCGCGCAGTTCGCGGGCGAGACCGTGCTGCATGCCACCGGCCTGAAGATGACGCACGTGCCCTACAAGGGCAGCGCTCCGGCCATGACCGACCTGATGGGCGGGCAGATCCCGTTCAGCATCGACACCGTGAGCGCGACGGTTCCGCAGCTCAAGAGCGGCAAGATCAAGGCGATCGCGCTCACCACCGCGAAGCGCTCTGCGCTGCTGCCCGACGTGCCCACCTTTGCCGAGAGCGGTTATCCCGATGTCGACATGGATTCGTGGCTCATGCTCGCGGCCCCCAAGGGCGTGCCTGCCGACGTGAAGGCGAAGCTGGAGAAGGCACTGGCCGCGACCATCGCCGACCCCGAGACGAAGAGCAAGCTGCTGGCCGCGGGGCTGGAGCCGAGCTACAGCAATGCGGCCACGAGCGTGGAGCTGATCAACCGCGAACTCCCGATCATGCGAGCCATCGCGGCGAGAGCCAACATCACTGCAGACTGAACAGGTTCTCCCCCAGGCTTCGCGCACTTCGTGTCGCTGCGCCAACCCCCTCGCCGGGGGCGACACCTGCGGCCCGGCAGAGCCGGTTCCGTGGTGTCCTGAGAATTCGCGGCGCCATGCCCAGAACAAGAGACATCGATGACCTTTGCCAAGACAACCCACGACTCCGCCAACGAACTCGTCGAGAAATCAGCCGTCGAACTGCGCCGCCTCATCGGCAGCAAGCAGCTCTCGCCTGTCGAGCTGCTGGAGGCATGCATCGCGCGCATCGAGCGCGTGAACCCTTTCGTCAATGCCGTCACCGCCACCTGCTTCGACCGAGCGCGCGCTGAAGCCAAGTCGGCCGAAGGCGCCGTGATGCGCGGCGACGCGTTGGGCCTGCTGCACGGCCTGCCGATGGGCGTGAAGGACCTGGAGCCGACCGAGGGCCTGCTCACCACCTGGGGCTCGCCGATCTACCGCGACCACGTGCCGACGGAAGACATCGAGCTCGTGGCGCGCCTGCGCCGTGCGGGCGCCATCGTCGCGGGCAAGACCAACGTGCCCGAGATGGGCGCGGGCGCCAACTCGCGCAACGACGTGTGGGGCGCCACGGGCAACCCGTTCAACCCGAACCTCAACGCGGGCGGCTCGTCGGGCGGCTCGGCGGCCGCGCTGGCCTGCGACATGCTGCCCGTGTGCACCGGCTCCGACACCGGCGGCTCGCTGCGCATTCCGGCTGCCAAGTGCGGCGTCGTCGGGTTCCGCCCTTCGCCGGGCGTGGTGCCCAGCGTGCGCAAGCCGCTGGGCTGGACACCGATCTCGGTCGTCGGCCCCATGGGCCGCACCGTGGAAGAGGCCTGCCTGCAGCTGGCGGCATCGGCCGGCATGTGCGCGGGCGACCCGTTGAGCTATCCGCTCGACCCGATGTCCTTTCTCGTGCCGCCTCCGGTCGACCTGGGCCGGCTGCGCGTGGCATGGACGGAGGACTTCGGCACCTGCGCCGTGGACGACCGCATCCGCGCCACCTTCCGCCGCAAGATCGAAGCGATGCGGCACCTCTTCGGCCGCTGCGACAAGGTCGACTTCGACATGGGCGAGGCGCACCGCTGCTTCGACGTGCTGCGCGCCGAGGCCTTCGTGGCCGGCATGCAGGCCGCCTACGAGCGCGACCCCGACAGCCTCGGCCCCAATCCGCGCGCCAACTACGAGATGGGCGCGAGGATGAGCCTGCTCGACAGTGCCTGGGCGCAGGCCGAGCAGACGCGGCTGCTCAAGCGCTTCCAGGCCACCTTCGCCGACTACGACCTCGTGCTGTCGCCCAGCACGCCGGTCTCGCCCGTCCCGTGGACGCAGCTCTACGCCGCCGCGATCAACGGCGAGCCGCAGGCCAACTACTACCGCTGGCTGGCGCTGACCTATGTGGTCACGCTGACCACGCACCCGGCGATCACACTGCCCTGCGGGCTCGACCATGCGGGCATGCCCTTCGGGCTGCAGGTGGTGGGCGGCTTCAGGGCCGACCACCAGGTGCTGGGCGCGGCGCATGCGATGGAGGCGGCGTTCTCGTCGAACCCCGAGCTGCGGCGGCCGCGTCCCGACCTCGCCGCGCTGCGCGTGGCCGAGCCCGCGCTGACTTCGATCGTCAGGATGCCGCCCGTCTTCGGCGATGGCCGTGCTGCCGCATCGGCCGCCGTGTCGGCCGTCTAGGAGTTCGCCACCGCATACGGCGTGAACCTGCTTTCGTTCTCGTTCACGTCCAGCGCCCGCCCGATGAACGGGAACGCGCGCTGCGGGCAGGCGGTGCGCTCGCACACCTTGCAGCCCATGCCGATGGGCGTGGGCGCTTCCTGGTCCGCGAGGTCGAGGCCCTTGGAATAGACCAGCCTCGGCGCATGGCGGATGTCGCAGCCCAGGCCGATGGCGAAGGTCTTGCTCGGTGAGCCGAAGCCGCGCTGCCCGTGCGAGACGGTGCGCGCCACCCAGAGGTAGGTGCGTCCGTCGGGCATGCGCGCGAGCTGCCGCAGCACGCGCCCGGGCTGTGCGAAGGCCTCGTACACGTTCCACAGCGGGCAGGTGCCGCCGGTCTTGGAGAAGTGGAAGTGCGTTGCCGACTGCCGCTTCGAGATGTTGCCCGCGCGGTCCACGCGGATGAAGAAGAAGGGCACGCCGGGCGCGCCGGGCCGCTGCATCGAGCTCAGGCGATGGCACACCGTCTCGAAGCCCACACCGAAGCGGCGCGCCAGCAGGTCGATGTCGTAGCGCAGGGCTTCCGCCGTCTTCAGGAACAGGCCGTAGGGCAGCAGGGCGGCGCTCGCGAAGTAGTTCGCCAGGCCGATGCGGGCCAGCGCATGCGTGGGTGCGTCGTCGATCAGGCTGGCGCCCTGCAGCAGCGATTCGATGAGCTGCGTCTGCTCCAGCAGCGCCAGCTGCGTCGCGAGCTGGAAGGCCTGCTGGCCCGGCTCCAGGCCCGACGACAGGCGCAGCACGCGGCTGGTCGGGTCGTAGCGGCGCTGGCTGTCGATGGTGTCGTCGTCGGTGGGCACCACGTGCACGCCGTGCTGCTTTGAAAGACGCTGCTGCAGCCATTCCGACAGCGTGCCGCCGTGGCCGCGCGCCTCGTCGGCGAGCCTTTCCGCCTGCAGGTCGAGCTCCTCGAAATGGTTCTGGTGGGCGAAGAAGAAATCGCGCACCGCCTCGAAGGGCATGGGCCGCGCGTTCGTGAGTTCGCCGCGTCCGTCGCCGAACTCGGCGGCCATGATCTCCAGCCGCTCCATCGCTTCCTGGTGGCGGCGGTGCAGCGCGAGCAGCGCGCGCGCCACGGCGGGCATCTGCGAGGCCACCTCGCGCAGCTCGGGCAGGGCGATGGCTTCGCCACCGGGGTTGTCGGCCAGCGCGTCGCGCATGCTCGAGACGAGGCGGGCCTCCTCGTCTTCCGAGAACTGCTGCACGTCGACGCCGAGCGTGCGGCTGATTCTGAGCAGCACGGGCACGGTGAGCGGCCGCTGGTTCTGTTCGAGCTGGTTCAGGTAGCTGGGCGACAGGCCCAGCGCCTGCGCGAGTGCCACCTGCGTCAGGCCGCGCTCGGCGCGCAGCTTGCGCAGGCGAACGCCCATGAAGGTCTTGCTCATCGTGCGGCTCCTTGCTGGCTCAGGTTGTTCGCAATATTTGCAAATCCGGTGTTTTCCATTTGCAATGATTGGCAAATTCAGTCCTTCATTATGGGCAGGCAATTGCGTAAATTGCGAATCCATGACTGACGAGCGCACGGCCTTCGAACTCACGGAAATCGTGTTTCCCGAGCACGCCAACCACTACGGCACCCTGTTCGGCGGCAATGCCCTGCTGCTGATGTCGAAGGCGGCCTTTCTCGCTGCGCGTGCCCATGCCGGCACCGACGTGGTGATGGCGCGCTGCAGCGACGCGCAGTTCCTCGCGCCCGTGCCCGTGGGCAGCGTGCTGAGGCTGCGGGCGTGGATCGGCCGCGCCGGCCGCAGTTCGCTGACGGTGCGCGTCAGCGGTACGGCGCATCAGCTGGGGCGCGAGCCGGTGGCGGTGCTGCAGTCGCTGTTCGAAATGGTCGCGGTCGACCGCAACGGCCGGCCCGTGCGCATACCCGCCTCGTTTCCGAAACAGGAAATGAAGGACAAGGAAATCAAGGAGAAGGAAGCAGCATGAACGACGTCGCCACCCCCGCCGAAGCCAAGACCGGCTTCCGGCCGAAGAAGTCCGTGGCCCTGTCCGGCGTGACCGCCGGCAACACCGCGCTGTGCACGGTGGGGCGCACCGGCAACGACCTGCACTACCGCGGCTACGACATCCTCGACATCGCCGAGGTCTGCGAGTTCGAGGAGATCGCGCACCTGCTGGTGCACGGCAAGCTGCCCACGGCCGCGGAGCTGCGCGCCTACAAGGCGAAGCTCAGGTCGATGCGCGGCCTGCCCGCGAGCCTGAAGGAAGCGCTCGAGCAGTTGCCCGCCGGCGCGCACCCGATGGACGTGATGCGCACCGGCGTGTCGTCGCTGGGCTGCATGCTCCCCGAGAAGGAAGACCACAACCTGCCGGGCGCACGTGACATCGCCGACCGGCTGATGGCTTCGCTGGGCTCGATGCTGCTGTACTGGTACCACTGGTCCACGCAGGGCAGGCGCATCGAAGTGGAGACCGAAGACGACTCCATCGGCGCCCACTTCCTCCACCTGCTGCACGGCCGCGAGCCCTCCGAGGCCTGGGTACGCGCGATGCACACCTCGCTCAACCTCTACGCCGAGCACGAGTTCAACGCATCCACCTTCACCGCGCGCGTGGTGGCGGGCACCGGCTCCGACATGTACTCGGCCATCACCGGCGCCATCGGCGCACTGCGCGGGCCCAAGCACGGCGGCGCCAACGAGGTGGCCTTCGAGATCCAGAAGCGCTACGACTCCCCCGACGAGGCCGAGGCCGACATCCGCCGCCGCGTCGAGGCGAAGGAGGTCGTGATCGGCTTCGGCCACCCGGTCTACACGGTGAGCGACCCGCGCAACGTGGTCATCAAGGGCGTGGCGAAATCGCTGTCGCAGCAGGCCGGTTCGACCAAGATGTTCGACATCGCCGAGCGGCTCGAAGGCGTGATGTGGGACGCGAAGAAGATGTTTCCGAACCTCGACTGGTTCAGCGCGGTGAGCTATCACATGATGGGCGTGCCCACGGCCATGTTCACGCCGCTTTTCGTGATCGCGCGTACCGCGGGGTGGGCCGCGCACGTCATCGAGCAGCGCATCGACAACAAGATCATCCGGCCGAGCGCCAACTACACGGGGCCCGAGGACCTCAAGTTCGCGCCAATCGAGGATCGGAAGTAGAAGAAGGGAAACGTTGAAATCGGACAGCCGGAAGCAGAGGGCGCGAAGGTTTCGCGAAGAACGCAAAAAAGAAATCAGAAAATTTTTCTCGGGCTTCTTTCGCGCCCTTTGCGAAACCTTCGCGCCCTCCGCGTCCGGACGCCCGCATCCACAGCCCGCCCCATGAACATCCAATACCGCAAGAAGCTCCCCGGCACTTCGCTGGACTATTTCGA
>CAJYQC010000410.1 GCA_913776885.1 uncultured Variovorax sp. | reverse complement strand
GCCGGCGCCTGGCCGACCCGCTCGTCGGCGGCGTGATCCATTTCGCCCGCAACTGGCAGGACCGCGCGCAGATGACCGCGCTGAACGCCGAGATCAAGTCGATCCGCCCCGACCTGCTGATCTGCGTCGACCACGAGGGCGGGCGCGTGCAGCGCTTTCGCACCGACGGTTTCACCCTGCTGCCGTCGATGCGCGCGCTCGGCGAGCTCTGGATGCGCGACGCCCTGCGCGCCACCCAGGCTGCCACGGCCGTCGGGCAGGTGCTGGCGGGCGAACTGCGCGCCTGCGGCGTCGACTTCAGCTTCGCACCGGTGCTCGACCTCGACTATGGCGGCAGCAGTGTCATCGGCAACCGCAGCTTCCACCGCGATCCGCGCGTGGTCGCGCTGCTGGCCAAGAGCGTGATGCACGGCATGCTGCAGATGGGCATGCGCAACTGCGGCAAGCACTTTCCGGGGCACGGCTTCGTGCACGCGGACTCGCACGTCGAGATCCCGGTGGACAAGCGCGGCCTCAAGGCCATCCTGGCCGACGATGCGAAGCCGTTCGACTGGCTCTCGGGCTCGCTCGCGGCCGTGATGCCGGCGCATGTGATCTATCCGAAGGTCGACAGGCGGCCGGCAGGGTTTTCGGCGAAGTGGCTGAAGGAGACCCTGCGGCAGCGGATCGGCTTCGAGGGTGCGGTCTTCAGCGACGACCTGAGCATGGAGGCCGGCCGCTACATCGACGGCGAGCTGCTCAGCTTTGCCGACGCCGCACTGGCTGCACTGGAGGCCGGGTGCGACATGGCGCTGCTGTGCAACCAGAGCATCGGCGACGGCGTGCCGCTCGACGGCCTGCTGCAGGGCTTCGCTGCGGCCCGGGATGCGGGGCGCTGGACAGGCAATGCGGACAGCGAAGCGCGCCGGCGGGCCTTGCTCCCCGATACACCGGCCCCGTCATGGACGGCGCTGGAAGGTTCGGCACAGTACCGAAGCGCCAGGCGCATCCTCTCGCGCGACGGCCTGACGAAGTAGGCGCGCCACGCTGCTGCGCCTCGGCTTCTTCCCGCCCAAGGGCGATGCCGCGCTGCGCACAACGCAAGCGCACGCTTGGCGACAGTTCAGCTACCGGAGCCAGCCGCTGCGTTCGCCCACAAGCGCTGTCCTCCCATGCCCAGGTGCTCCAGATACAGCCGGAGATCGAACTCGAGGCGGTGATAGTCGGGCTCCATGTGCCTGCACAGCGCGTAGAAGGCCTTGTCGTGTTCACGTTCCTTCATATGTGCCAGCTCGTGCACGACGATCATCCGAAGCAGCGGCAGTGGCACTTCCCTGAACAGGCTCGCCACCCGGATTTCGCGCTTGGCCTTGAGCTTGCCGCCCTGCACGCGCGAAACGGTGGTGTGAGTGCCCAGCGCATTGCGGATCACGTGCAGCTTGTTGTCGAACATCACCTTCGACAGCGGCTCGGCCTTGCGCATGAAGTCGCCCTTGAGCTCGTTCACGTAGGCGTAGAGCGCCCGGTCGGTCTGGATGTCGTGCACGCCCTCCGGGTAGCGCTGGCCGAGGAGGGCGCCCAGCTTTTCCTGGGCCATCAGATCGCGGACCTGCTCCAGCAGGGGCGCCGGGTAACCCGCCAGGTATTTCATGGAATGACCGGGCTCAGGCCGACCGGCGCTGCGTGCTGGCCGCGTAGGCCAGGCCGGTGGCAACGCCGCCGAAGAGGTCGCCCTCGATCAGGTTCACGCCCGCGAAGCTCCTGCGCAGGGCGTTCTGGAAGGGCCGCAGCGCCGACGAACCGCCGGTGAGGTAGATCGCGTCGAGGTCGTTGCTGCGCAGGCCCGCGCGCTTGACGCAGGCGTGCGCACAGGCGATCACGCTTTCGAGCGGCGAGGCCAGCTGCTGCGTCATGTCGTCCGGCGTGAGCGAGGCGACGAGGCCGCGCTCGGCGCAATCCAGGTCGATGGCGGCCGCGGCATCGCTGAGCGACACCTCGATCTTGGCCGCTTCCACCGCGCTCGCGATGCGGTGGCCGTGCCGTTCCTCGAGCACGGTCATCAGCCGGTCGTGCAGGCGCGTGTCGGCGTAGCTGGTGCGCAGATCCTTCGCCTGCCGCAACGCCTTGGCGGCATAGAGCCAGTTGATCAGGTGCCAGGAAGACAGCTCGAAGAACACCTTGCTCGGCACCTCGCGCCCCTGCGGCCCGTGATGGCGGAAGCCGAACTGCGGCATCACACGCTCGAGGTTCAGGCGCTGGTCGAAGTCGGTACCGCCGATGTGCACGCCGCTGGTGGCCAGCACGTCGTCGCTGCGGTCTTCGAGCGCAGCGCGCTCGGGGCCCAGACGCACGACGGTGAAGTCGGAGGTGCCGCCGCCGATGTCGACGATGAGCACGACGGATTCCTTGCTGATCCGCTGTTCGTAGTCGAAGGCGGCCGCGATGGGTTCGAGCTGGAACGCGATCTCGCGGAAGCCGGCCGCGCGCGCCGCGACGCGCAGGCTTTCTTCCGCGCGCTCGTCGCGCCTGGCATCGTCGTCCACGAAATGCACAGGGCGCCCGATCACCACGCGCTCGGGCATCTGGCCGAGCTCGCGGCTGGCGCGCACCGCCAACTCGCGCAGGAAGCGGGCGATGATGTCCTCGAAGCTCACGAGGCCGTCGTAGATCGCCGTCTTTTCCTGCATCAGCGCGCTGCCGAGCAGGCTCTTGAGCGAGCGCATCAGCCGGCCTTCGGTACCCGAGAGGTACTGGCCGATGGCGTCGCGGCCGAAGTGCGTAGTGCGGTCTTCCGCGTTGAAGAAGATCGCGGTGGGCAGGGTTGTCGCCGCGCCCTCGATGGGCAGCAGGCGGGCTTGCGGACCGACCCGGCAGGCGACAGCGGAATTGGAGGTGCCGAAGTCGATGCCGATCGTCGGCAGCGACGACGGTGCCTTCACGATCAGGATTCCCTGCGCAGTGCCGGGAACAGGATCACGTCGCGGATGCTCGGCGAATCGGTCAGCAGCATCATCAGCCGGTCGATGCCGATGCCGCAGCCGCCGGTGGGCGGCATGCCGTATTCGAGGGCGCGCACGAAGTCGTGGTCGTAGTACATGGCCTCGTCGTCGCCGCTGTCCTTGGCGGCCACCTGCGCATTGAAGCGCGCGGCCTGGTCCTCGGCGTCGTTCAGCTCGCTGAAGCCGTTGCCGAACTCTCGGCCGGTGATGTACAGCTCGAAGCGCTCCGTGACCTCGGGGCGCTCGTCGTTGGCGCGCGCCAGCGGCGAGATCTCGGTCGGGTGCTCCATGATGAAGGTCGGCTGCCAGAGCTTCTCTTCGACGGTTTCCTCGAAGAACAGCACCTGCAGGCTGGCGAGGCTGCGCTGCGAGAGCTTGTCCTTCTCCTCGTTCATGCCGAGCTTGCGCAGCGCGGCGATGAGCCAGGCGCTGTCGTCGACGCCCTGCGCCACGCCTTCGGCCTCGGTGTACTTGAGGATCGCCTCGCGGATCGTCAGGCGCTGGAAGGGCTGCGTCAGGTCGACCGGCTTGCCCTGGTAGGTGAGCTGCTGCGTGCCCACGGCCTTGTCGGCGATGGTGCGGATCAGCGTCTCGGTGAAGTCCATCAGGTCGCGGTAGTTCCAGTAGGCCGCGTAGAACTCCATCATCGTGAACTCGGGGTTGTGCCGCACCGAGATGCCCTCGTTGCGGTAGCTCCGGTTGATCTCGAACACGCGCTCGAAGCCGCCGACGATCAGGCGCTTGAGGTACAGCTCGGGCGCGATGCGCAGGAACATCTCCTGGTCGAGCGCGTTGTGGTGCGTCTTGAACGGCTTGGCGTTGGCACCGCCCGGGATCGGGTGGAGCATGGGCGTCTCGACCTCGAGGAAGTCGTTGGACACCATGAACTCGCGCAGGGCGCTCACCGCCTTGCTGCGCGCGGTGAAACGCTTGCGGGCGGATTCGTCGGTGATCAGGTCGACGTAGCGCTGGCGGTACTTCTGTTCCTGGTCGGCCATGCCGTGGAACTTGTCGGGCAGCGGACGCAGGCTCTTGGTGAGCAGGCGCAGCTTCGTGACCTTGACCGAGAGCTCTCCCGTCTTGGTCTTCATCAGCGTGCCTTCGGCGCCGACGATGTCGCCGAGGTCCCAGCGCTTGAAGTCCGCGTACTCGTCTTCTCCGACGGCATCGCGCGTCACGTAGAGCTGGATGCGCTCGGTGGCGTCCTGCAGCGTGGCGAAGCTGGCCTTGCCCATCACGCGCTTGAGCATCATCCGGCCGGCTACGCTCACCGAAACGGCCTGCGCCTCGAGGGCCTCGCCGTCGGTGGCGCCATGGGCCTCCACGAGCGCCGCGGCGCGATGGCCCGGCTTGAAGTCGTTCGGGAATGCAACGCTCTTGCCCTCGGCCTGCGCCGCGCGCAGCTGCGCGAGTTTTTCTCGGCGTTCGGCGATGAGCTGGTTTTCGTCGGCGGGAGCGGGAGGAGGCGAGGGGTTCTTTTGATCGGACATGAGAGGCGGATGGCGCGCAACCGGGAGCGTGCGCAGGGCTGGCATTTTAGCCGATCGGGTTTGAATAAAACCTGCCCAGAGCGCCCGTCAATCCTGCGCTACGCGCTATGAAAAATGAAGCAGCCTATTCAGTGATGCCGGTGCGTGCGAGCAGATCGCTGACCAGTTCCAGCCGCATCAGCGGGCTGTCGAGCTCCATCAGGCGCTGGCGCAGCTCCAGTTGCATCGGCACCAACTCGCACCACCGGTTGGCCACCCAGCCGCAATCGTCGAAGCGATAGGGCTCGGCGATCGGCAGGCGGACCGATCCGCCTTGGGCGCGCTTGCGTTCCTCGAGCGTGCCGACAAGACGCTGCAGCGCGGTAGAGGTGTGCCGCAGGTCGTCGGGAATCTCCAGTGCGACGTCGTCGTTCACCGCCTCGACCTCGGCGACCCAGAGACCGTGTTTCTGCAGTTCGTTGCTGCGCACGCGAAAGCGCTGCGTGCCCACGCATTCGATCTGCAGCAGGCCGCTTTGCGGCGACTCGAACTCGCGGATCACTGCCAGCGTGCCGATGGCGGCGAAGCTCTCGGCATCGGCCCCGGCCTTGCGAACCTCGCTGCCGCTGGTGAGGCTCACCACGCCGAAGGGCGCGTCGGCCTTGCGGCACTTGCCGATCATGTCGAGGTAGCGGACCTCGAAGATTCGCAATGGAAGAAGGCCGCCGGGAAAGAGCACCGTTCCGAGCGGAAACAATGGCAGTGAATGCAAAAGGGGTTGTGTCGTCATCGAAGAGCCTTGCGTGGCTATCATCGCATTCCCCTCACGGCCGCGTCTCATGCTCTACCAGATTCCCTCGTTCCTTCTCGACGTGATCGTCGGTCTGCTCGGCGGCGCCTGCCTGCTGCGCCTTTACATGCAATACCACCGCGTGCCCTTCGGCAACCCGCTCGGGCGCTTCGTGTTCGCGATCACCGACTGGATCGTGCTGCCGCTGCGGCGCATCGTGCCTTCGGTCAAGCGCTGGGACCTCGCCAGCCTGATAGCTGCATGGCTGCTGGTGATGCTGAAGTTCCTGCTGCTGTGGCTGCTGGCCGGCAGCCTCGGGCGCATCGCGACGCTGCCGCTGGTGTCACTGGTGGGGCTGATGCAGCTGGCCGTCTCGGGCCTGACGGCGCTGCTGGTGGTCTATGCGGTGCTGTCGTGGATTCCGAGCGCTTCGCCGATCCTTCTCGACCTGATCTCGCGCCTGGCCGAGCCGCTCGTGCGGCCGTTCCGCCGCTTCATTCCGCTGATCGGCGGTGTCGACCTGTCGCCGCTGGCGGCCATCGTGGTGCTCCAGGTGATCGCGATCGTGCTGGGCAACCTGCTGGTGTTCGCCTATCAGCTGAGCTTCTGAGTTCCTGAGTTGCAAGGCAAAAGGGCCCGGATGCATCGGCATCCGGGCCCTTTTGCTTGCTGCTCAGCGCTTCTTCGCTCAGCTCACCGCATCGGCGGGCTGCCGAAGCAGCATCGCCAGCGTGTTCGCGATGGTCTTTCGCAGCTCTCGGCGGTCGCTGATGAAGTCGATCGCGCCCTTGGTCTGCAGGAATTCGGCGCGCTGGAAGCCCTCGGGCAGCGTCACGCGCACGGTCGATTCGATCACGCGCGGGCCGGCGAAGCCGATCAGCGCCTTGGGCTCGGCGATCACCACGTCGCCCACGAAGGCGAAGCCGGCCGACACGCCGCCCATGGTCGGGTCGGTCAGCACGCTGATGTAGGGCAGGCCCTTCTTCGCCAAGCGGGTGAGCGCGGCGTTGGTCTTGGCCATCTGCATCAGCGAGAGCAGGCCTTCCTGCATGCGCGCGCCGCCGGTGGCGGTGAAGCAGATGAAGGGCACCTTCTGCTCGATGGCGGCTTCCACGCCGCGCACGAAGCGCTCGCCCACCACGCTGCCCATGGAGCCGCCCATGAACTCGAACTCGAAGCAGGCGACGACCACGTTGACGCTCTTGATCGCGCCGCCCATGACGATGAGCGCATCGGTCTCGCCGGTGTGCTCCAGCGCTTCCTTCAGGCGTTCGGTGTACTTGCGGCTGTCCTTGAACTTGAGCGCATCGACCGGCAGCACTTCCTGGCCGATCTCGTAGCGGCCTTCCGGATCGAGGAAGGCGTTGAGCCGGGCGCGCGCGCCGATGCGGTGGTGATGGCCGCAATGCGGGCAGACGTTCTGG
>CAJYQC010000409.1 GCA_913776885.1 uncultured Variovorax sp. | reverse complement strand
TCTATCCGAAGGCCCACGACTTCCTGGTCGACCACAACGGCACCGAGATCAGAAAGGTCACTCACTACTGGGCCAACTGGGACCTGGCCAACATCTGCGCCGTCTACGCGATCGGCGTGTTCTGCGACCGGCCCGACCTGGTCGCCGAGGCGAGCAACTACTACAAGAGCGGCCGAGGCTGCGGCGCGAGCGCCAACAACGTCTACTACTTGCACCCCGGTTACCTCGGTCAATGGCAGGAGAGCCATCGCGACCAGGGCCACTCGACACTCGGCATCTCGCTGGCCGGCATGCTGTGCCAGATGGCCTGGAACCAGGGGGAAGATCTCTTCGGCTACTGGAACAACCGGCTGCTGGCCGGCTCGGAGTATGTGGCCAAGACGAACATGGCGGATGCCAGCGGCAATGCACTATTCACGATGCCGTTCGCCCCTTACGACGGCGTCTGGGGACCGGCGACCGCGGCGGCGGGCACGAACCAGCTGCGGCCCAACTGGGATCTCATCTACAGCCACTATGTGAGTCGCAAGGGACTCTCGGCCCCCTGGACCAAGGCCAGTACGGCGGCGATCCGTACTTCAAGGGGCGCATGCAGGACTTCCGCATCTACAGCGGCGCGAAGGACGCGGCCTTCATCGCGGACCTCGCACGCTGAGCGCCATCGGGCAGCAGCGCTGCCCGGACCAACCTGAACCCGATCCGGCGCGCGCATGCACGGGCGCGCCGGTGCTTGCTCGACCTCGACCTTTCGGATTTCTCTCGTGGACATTCTTTCTCGGCGCTGCGCTTCCGCGCTGATGGCTTCTCTGTTGCTCTTCGGTTGTGGCGGAGGAGGTGGCAGAACGGAAGCGCGCCGTTCTACTGGGACGCAACCAACCAGACCAGCCCGAACTTCCACGAAAACCAGAAGCAGTATTCGGACTACCGCGCAGCGCTGGGCAACGGCCTGCCGATCCTGTGGTGGCAGACGCCGATGGGCGTGCCTTCCGACACGCCCGGCGGCACCGACCAGCACTACCGCGACAACCACGTCGACTACATGCTGACCAACACCCAGGAGTACGGCGACATGCACACCATCGGGCTGGTCTTCAGCGCGGGCGGCAGCCACCAGACCTCGATCAGCACGGACGGCGGCCAGTTCGCGCGCCTCTCGTCGCAATACCTCGCGCGAGGCGGCGCTGCGTTGAAGTAGCCGGTTCCTGCCGCTCTGCCGCTATCGCGCCGAGGCACCCCCGTCGACCGGAATGATCGCCCCAGTCATGTAGCTGGAAGCAGGCGAGGCCAGCAGCAGGGCCAGCCCCTTGATCTCTTCGATCTGGGCCACGCGGCCGAGGGGAATGTGGGTCCGCATGCGCTCGGCCGACTCCGGAAGACGCAGGCGCCCGCCGTTGATGTTGGTGGCGAAGGGGCCGGGTGCGATGGCGTTCACCAGCACGTTGTGCGGTGCGAGCTCCATCGCGGCCTGCCTGACCAGGTTGTTCGCTGCCGCCTTCGATGTGACGTAGGCGTAGCCCGAGAGAGACTCCGAGCGCAGGCCCGCGATCGACGTGGTCACGACGATGCGTCCTTCCCTGCGCGGCTTCATGTGCCGCGCAGCCGCACGCACCGTGTGCAGCACGCCGTCGAGGTTGATGCGCAGCACCTTGTCCCAGTGCGCGAGGTCGACGTTCTCCAGCTGGCCCGCCTCCACGACGAAGCCGCGTCCTGCGCTGATGCCTGCGTTCGCGAACACGCAGTCGATGGCGCCGTGCCGTGCAGCCATGCCGTCCACCAGCGCGTCCACTGCCGCGGCGTCGGCCACGTCCAGCGTCGCGCCTTCCACGAGCGGGTAGCGCGATTTCAGGCGCTGCACCTCGGTGCCGAGCGCCTGCGCATCCGTGTCGGTCATGAGCGTGCGTGCGCCGGCCTCCAGCATGGTCTCGGCGTATGCCAGGCCGAGACCGCTGGCGGCGCCGGTGACCAGCACGCTGCGCCCGCTGAGGTCGAAGAGCGAGGCGATGCTCATGCGGCCTCCGCCTTCTTCTTCATTGGCAGCAGGGCCTCCCAGTGCTCGGCCGCCTCGATCATGTAGTGCACGGTCAGCACCACCTTCTTGAAGTACCACCGGCCGTCGATGCGCACGTAGGCATCGTCGAAGCGGCCCACCACGTAGAAACTCTTGCCGCCGTGCACCGGTCGGCCGTCCAGGTACGACTGGCCGGTGCCCGTGTCGCCGTCGACGCTCACCTCGTGCTGGTGTATGAACTGCCGCGCGTACTGCACGGGGAAGTTCTCGAAGAATGTGCGGATGGCCTCGCGGCCGAACACCTCGGGGCGTGCGTTGTAGATGATGCTGGCGTCCGGCGCGAAGAGCTCGTGCAGGCGGGGCCCCTGGTCCTCGTTGACCAGCGTGTGGTAGCGCGCACGCAGGGCGCGGATGGCCTCGACGCTCTCGAGCTGGTCGACGCGGCGCTGCAGGGCCTGCAGTTGCTGCGCGACTTGCGCAAGCTTGTCGCTGGGTTCTGTGTTCATTTCGGAATCTCCTGGAAAGGTGCTCGACCCTGGCAGTGCAGGGCTGTCGTGTCGAGGGTGTCGGGGTGTTGAAGGAAGAGGGCGCCGTCTCACCCCGCGTCGGGGTGCTCCCTGCCGAAGTCGGAAAGGATCGCGCGCATGCGCTTCTCGACGGACGTGCCCGTGTGGGCGTGCGGTATGACGTAGAAGCGCCCCGCGCGCACGGCAGCCAGCGTGGCGGAGGCGACGTCCGTCGCGTCGATGGGGGATGCCGCCATGCCTTGGCGCACCCGCTCGTCATAGGCCGCAGCGGGCGCGACGGTATCGGCGAGGTTGTCGGGCCGGTTGCGCTGCGACGCGTGGATGCCGGTGGGCAGCAGCGAAGGGCAGACCACGGTCACGCCGATCGGCGCGCCGGCCTGTTCGAGGTCGCGCGCCAGGCATTCCGAGAAGGCGACCACCGCGTGCTTGCTCGCGCTGTACACCGCCGAGCCGGCCAGTGTCGCGAGCCCGGCGGCCGACGCCGTGTTGATCACATGGGCCGGGCGGCCGCGAGCGCGCATGCGCGGAACGAAGCTGCGCACGCCGTTGGCGACGCCCAGCACGTTCACGCCCAGCACCCACTGCCAGTCCGCATCGGTCGCGGCCCAGGCGGGCCCCAGCACCGCGACGCCCGCGTTGTTGAAGAGCCAGTCGACGCCGCCAAAGCGCGCGTCGCAGGCCTGTGCGAAGGCTTCGACGTCGGCGGCGCGGCTCACGTCGCAGCGCTGGGCCAGCGTGGGCACGCCCATCGATCGAGCCAGCGCCTCGGTGGCTGCGAGCGCCTCCACCTCCACGTCGGCGAGCGCCACGGCCATGCCCTCGACCGCGCAGGCCAGGGCCAGCGCGCGGCCGATGCCGCTGCCCGCGCCGGTGACGGCGGCCACGGCGGGCGCAGCAAGCGTGCGCGGTGCGGAGGCTGCGCTCATTCCAGCGTCACTCCTGCGGTGCGCAGCACTTCGGTCCACTTGGCGGCTTCCTTGGCCACGTAGACCTGGAACTCCGCATGCGGCATGTCGATGATGAAGCCGCCCGCCGATTCGAGCGTGTTCTTGACCTCCTGCGAGCGCAGCGCTTCCGATGTCTCCACCGAGAGGCGCTTGACGATGTGCTCCGGCGTCTTTGCGGGCGCGAAGAACCCGCCCCAGGTCAGCGACTCGACGCCCGGATAGCCGGCCTCCGCCATGGTCGGCACCTCGGGCAGCATGGGCATGCGCTGTCCGCGCGTGACCGCCAGCGCACGCAGCTTGCCGCTTCGGATGTGCGGCGCGGCGGTCTGGAGAAAGTCGAACATCGCATCGACGTTGCCCGAGACGAGGTCGACCAGTGCCGCCGAGGTCGCCTTGTACGGCACGTGCGTGAAGCGCGCGCCGGTGCGGGTCTGCAGCAACTCCAGGCACAGGTGCCCGCCCGTGCCGTTGCCGCCCGAGCCGAAGTTGAGCTTGCCCGGCTTCTTCTTCGCAAGCTCGACCAGTTCCGTCACCGAGCCGACGCCGAGCCTGGGGTTGACCACCAGCACGTTCGGGTTGCCCGAGAGCCCGTGGATGGCCACGAAGTCCTTCACCGGGTCGTAGCGGATCGTCTTGTACAGCGCGCTGTTGGTGCCCTGGGTGCCCTGCGTGCCCAGTAGCAGGGTGTAGCCGTCCGGTGCCGCGCGCGAGACGAACTCCGCGCCGATCGAACCGCTGACGCCCACCTTGTTGTCGATCACGATGGGCTGGCCCAGTCGCGCGGCGAGCACGCGCGCGATCACGCGGGCCTGCAGGTCGACGACGCTGCCCGCCGAAAAGGGCACCACCAGCGTGATGGGCCGGTTGGGGTAGGTCTCCTGGGCGCGCAGCACCGGCGCGAGCGGGAGCAGGCCGGTGGCGAGTGCGAATCGGCGGCGGTTGAGGCTCATGTGTGTCTCCCGGATCAGTTCTGCCTGAGGATCTCGGCCCACGGGGCTTGGCCGGCGAGCACGTCGCTGCCTTCCAGGTCGACCTCGAAGTTCTCGAGCACCCGGCATACCAGCATGTAGTAGCCGATGGTCATCACGACCTCCATCAGCTGCTGGTGCGGCAGTTTGGCGGCCAGCGCATCGAACATCTCGCGCGGCGCCTTCACCTGGCGCACCACGGCGTCGGTGAAGTCGAGCACGCGGCACTCGAGCGCGTCGAAAGCTTCGCGCACGACGCTGCCCTGCGGATGATCGAGCACCGCTTCGACCTTGGTGGATGGCACGCCGGCCTGCGCGGCCACGCGGCGGTGCTGGGTCACCTCGTAGCTCGAGCCGCACAGCGCGCCCACGCGCAGGATCACCAGCTCGCGCAGCGCCACCGGCAGCGAGGAGTGCCGCAGGATGCTCGAGCCCAGGGCCAGGAAGCCCTGCGCGGTGGCGCCGCCGTGGGCGACCATGCGGTAGATGTTCAGCGGTGGGCGCCCACCCAGCAGTGCGTGGAGTTCAGCGGGCGCCTGGGCGAGGTCGAAGTAGGGGATGCGGGCCATGGTCTTTCAGTCGAGTCGGATGGCGGCGGCGCGGATCACCTCGCGCCACCGGAGGGTTTCACTGCGCGCGAAGTCGGCCAGGGCCTGTGGCGTGCCGCCCTGGGGCTCGATCGTCAGTTCGCGCATGCGGTCGGCCACTGCCGGGGTCTGCAGCGCGCGATTCACGTCCTGGTTGAGCCTGTCGATGACGGGCGGCGGCGTGCCGCTGGGCGCCCACAGGCCGCCCCAGGCCGCGATCTCGCAGTCGGGCAGGCCCAGTTCCTCGAAGGTCGGCACCTGCGGCAGCAGCGGCAGCCGGGCGCGCGAGGTGACGGCCAGCGGGCGGATCTTCTCGCTGCGGATGTAGGCGAGGTTGCCCGCCACGTTGTCGAAGATCGCGGGCACTTGCCCGCCGAGCACGTCGGTGAGCGCCGGGGCGCTGCCCTTGTACGGGATGTGTGCGAGCTGCACGCCGGCCGCGCGGTTGAGCAGCACGAGCGAGAGATGGCCGCTGGTGGCGTTGCCTGGCGTGGCCACTGCGATCCGCCCGGGCCTGGCCCTGGCCATGGCCAGAAAGCTCTTGAGGTCGCGCGCCTCGAAGGCCGGGTTGACGCACAGCACGTTGTAGACCTTGCCTTCGAGCGCGATGGGCGCGAAGTCCTTCACCGGGTCGTAGTCCAGCTTCGGATAGAGGCTGACGTTCATCGCGTGGGTCGCGTTGCTGCCGTAGAAGAGCGTGTAGCCGTCGGGTGCGCTGCGCGCCGCGACCGCGGCCGCGATGTTTCCGGAGGCGCCCGGCCGGTTGTCGACGATCACCGGCTGGCCCAGCTGGCGGCCCAGTTGTTCCGCGAGGCGGCGCGAGGACTGGTCGGCCGAGCCGCCCGCCGGAAAGCCCACGATCAGGCGCAGGGGGCGGCTGGGGTAGGCATCGTCGCGCGCCGCCATCGCGGCGCCCAGGTGCGGCGCCGCGACCGTGCAGGCGGCTGCCTGGAGGAAACGGCGTCTGTGCAGCGGCTGCATGGTCTTGCTCAGGCCGAGGCGCGCGGTGCCGCGATGCCGCCGGTCAGGCCGCCGTCGACCACCAGCGCGTGGCCGTTCACGTAGGAGGCCTCGTGCGACATCAGGAACAGTGCCGCATAGGCCACTTCCCAGCCGGTTCCCTGGCGGCCGAAGGGCAGCGGCATCGCGAGGCGGTCGGACCTGCGGCGCGTCGCCGCGCGGCCGATGGGCGTGTCCATCAGGCCAGGCAGGATGCTGTTGCAGCGCACGCCTTTCGCCTGCCCCGCCATCGCGATGGAGCGCGCGAGCGACACCTGCGCCGCCTTGGTCGTCTCGTAGGCCGGGTTGAAGCTGGAGTTGCGCAGCGCGGCGATCGACGACAGCAGCACGATGGACCCGCCGGGCGCCATGTGCCTCAGCGCCTGCTGCCCGAACAGCATGCACGATCGCACGTTGGTGGCGTGCTCGCGGTCCCACGCCTCGGCGGTCTGGTTGTCCAGCGACAGCCCACTGGCCACGCCCACCACCATCACGAGGCCGTCGAGACCGCCCATCTTCTGCACCGCGCGCTCCACCGTCGATGCTGCGGCCTCGGGCTGCGAGACGTCGGCCACCTCGGCATGGACCGTCGCGCCCGATGCGCGCACCAGTTCGCAGGTCTGCTGCAGCGAGGCGGGGTTGATGTCGACGCAGGTCAGCGTCGCGCCCTCGTGCGCGAACAGCTGCGAGATCGCCCGGCCGTTGCCCACGGGCGGAGCGGGGTCGTCGATCTCACGCTGGCCCGCGCCCACCACCAGGATGCGCCGCTGCGCGAGGCGTTGCGCGGAGGGCCGGAGGTCGCCGAGCGCTTCGGCGAAAAGCTGCTTCTCGGGCTGGAGGGCTTGCGAGGGCATCGATGTCTCCTTCTTCGTCTTTCGATGCGTTCATGGTTCTTTTTTGGAAACGTTTCCGAAATGGTGGAAACCCTCGCCCGCTGTCACCTAAGATTCACCCCGTCCCAGTCCCCCGTCTCCTTGCTCGCAAGGGAATCTCCATCCGAATGAATGCAGGAAAACAGAAGATCGATCTGCGCGACGTGGCGCGCCTGGCGGGCGTCTCGCTGGGCAGCGCATCGCGCGCGATGAACGGCGCAGGCGCGTCGGCGGCTACGCAGGAGAAGGTCAACCAGGCGGCGGCGGCATTGGGCTACCGCCCCAACCATGCGGCGCGCGTGCTGCGTTCGCGGCTCAGCCGCACCGTCGGCTGCCTGCTGCCCGACATCTCGAACCCGCTGTATGCGCAGGTGTTCCGCGCGCTGGAGGACGAGTTCCTGCGGCACGACTACCTGCTGCTGCTGGCCAACGGCGCCAACGACGTCGATCGCGAGACGAAGGCACTGGGAACGTTCACGCAGCGCGGCATGGACGGCGTGATCCTCGCGCCCGGCAACGAGCGCAACGCGGCGCTGGTGGAGGCGCTGCGCGTGCTGCCGATGCCGGCCGTCGTGTTCGACCGCGAGGTCAGCGGCGCGCATGACGCCGTGCTCATCGACCACGCGGGCGGCGTGCGGCGCGTGGTCGAGCACCTGCTCGGCCTGGGGCACCGCGACATCGCGCTGGTGCTCTGGCAGGGCGACACGCGGCCGGTGCGCCGCCGCGTGCAGGGCTTTCGCACGGCGTTCCAGGGCGCGGGCCTGCCGGTGCCCGACCTGCTGGTGCAGGCGCGCAGCGTGACGGCCTCGGTCAAGGTGGAGGTCACCGAACTGCTTGCGCGACCGAAGCGACCCACCGCACTCATCGTGCAGGGCACCCACATGCTCAACAGCGCACTGCGCGCCATCGCCGCGCGTGGCCTCCAGGTGCCGCGCGACATCTCGGTGGTCGCCATCGGCGACACGCCCTTCGCCGCGGAGCACGACCCTGCAGTGAGCGTGCTCGACATCGACCAGTCCGAAACCGCGCGAAGCCTGGTCGACCTGCTGCTCACGCGGATCGCCGACAACGGCCTGCCGCAGCGAAAGGCGCGCGTCGGGCTGCGCTACGTGGAGCGCGCTTCGGTGGCCGCTGCGCCGCGGTACTCCTGAACCAGCGCATCGACCAGCTCGGCGACCGTCGGCACGGCGCGCACGCCCGACACCGAGTGGCCCGCGCTCCAGATGTCGGTCCAGCGCTGGTTGGGCGCCGCATTGGCGCCACCGCCGTAGCGCCTTCTCGCTTCTTCCACCGAGATGCTTTCGTCGAGCGTCGAGATGTCGATGCCCAGCCTGCGCGCCGAGGGTGCCAGGAAGCTCGCGGGCAGGCCGGTGAAGCCGCGCGTGAGCAGCACGTCGTCGATCGAGCTGTCGACCAGCATCTGCCGGTAATCGGCGCTCGCCAGGCTCTCCTGCGTGGCGATGAAGCGTGTGCCCATGATGCCGAGGTCGCAGCCGAGCTCCCTGGCGGCCCGCAGGGCGACGCCGTCCGACAGGCCCCCCGCGAGCACGATGGGCCCGTCGAACACGCCGCGCACCGCGCGCACGAAGGCGAACGGGTTCGCCCAGCCGGTATGGCCGCCGGCGCCTGCGGTGAGCAGCACGAGGCCGTCGACGCCCGACTCGATGGCGCGCACCGCATGGTGCAGCGAGGCCACGTCGGCGAACACGCGGCAGCCGGCCTCGTGCAGGCGCGGCACCACCGCGGCGGGCGAGCCCACGCTGGTAATGACGAGTTGCGCGCGATGCTGGGCGATCAGCTCGACCTCGGCCATCACCCGCGCGGGGTCGCGCCGCATGATGAGGTTGGGGCAGTAGGGCGCGGGCGGCGTGGGCCCGGGCGCGGCGGCGGCCTCTTCGTCCAGCCGGGAGAGCCAGGCGTCGAATTCGTCGAGCGTCTGGCAGTTGGCCGTCGGAAAGGCGCCGATCACGCCGGCAGCGCAGGCGGCGGACACCAGCTCGATGCCCGAGACCCGCAGCATGGGTGCGGCGATGAGCGGCAGAGCGAGCCGGTCGAGGAAAGGAAGTGCCTGGGTCATTGCAGTGCGGTCGATGCGTTCAGGTGCGCCAGGGCGGCGCGCGTTTGACGGATGAGGTCTTCGACGATCGCGGCTAGCGGCTCGGTGCGCGTGGCGAAGCCGATGGCTGGGCCGAGCGAGAGCATGCCGTTGCGCCAGTCGCCGTCGCCGTAGCAGCGGTCGCGCGCCACGCGGCTGTCGAGCAGGGCGCCGAAGGCGGCGTGGTCGGCCGCGCCGGCGCGCTCGATGGCGTCGACCTGCGCGGCGGTGTCGTTGCGCAGCACGCGCCAGGTGTTGCCCAGCGTGTGCAGCAGGCGCATGGTGCTGTGCTCGTCGCAGCCCAGCAGGTGGGCCTTGTAGGCGGCGTGGGCAGACACCTCGTCGCTTACGAGGAAGCGGCTTCCCATCAGCACGCCGTCGGCACCGAGCGCGAGCGCGGCGGCGAGCTGGCTGCCGTGGCCAATGCCGCCGCCCAGCACCAGCGGAACGTGGAACTGCCCCCGCGCCATGGCCAGCGCGCCCATCAGCATGGTCGGAAGCTCGTTGGCGCCGGGGTGCCCGCCTTCCTCCATGCCGACCAGCGCGACCGCGTCTGCGCCGGCCGCCTGGGCGGCGAGGGCATGCCGCACGCTCGATGCCTTGTGGATCACGATGCCGCCGGCTGCGTGGATGGCCCGGATCAGCGCATCGGGCGCGTAGCCCGCGGTCTCGAAGTGGCGCACGCCGTGTTTGAGCGCGGTCTCCAGCGAAGCCTGCACGCCGGCGTTGGCCTGCGGGCGCGCCGACAGCGTGAGGTTGACGCCGAAGGGGCGGCCCCCGGTGATCTCGCTGCAGCGCCGCAGCTGATCACGCAGCGCGGCGTCGCCATCGAAGGAGCGCGGGGTGATGAAACCCATGCAGCCTGCGTTGGCGAGCGCGCCCACATAGCGCGCATCCGAGAGCCACATCAGCCCGCCGCCGAGGATCGGGTAGGCCAGGCCGAAGAGCCGTGTCAGCCGCGTGGGCAGTGGTGGCTGGCTCACTGCAGCAGCTGCCGTGCGTTGTCGAGGCCGGGCGCGTCGCCCAACGCCGACGGATCAACGCCCGCGAGCGGCACCGGAAAGCGCACCAGCGACAGCGCCTCGGCGCCGCTGAGCAGTCCGCGCTGCGCGAACTGCGGCAGCACAGCCAGACCTGCGGGCGGCACCACCGGCGCGACGGGCAGGTCGTTGTGGGCCATCGTCTCGAAGGCTTCGGCCGAATCGCGCGCGGCGAGCTGCTGCGCGATGCGGTCGTTGATGGCCTGGGCCTGCTTCTTGCGCGCGCCCAGCGTGCGGTAGGCGTCGCCCGCGAAATCGCCCATGTCGAGCACCTCGCAGAGCCGCGCCCAGAAATGGTCTTCGAGCGCGGCGACGCTCAGGTGCTGCCCGTCGCGGCAGCGGAAGCTGCCGTACGCGGGCTTCAGCTGCGTTGCGGCACGCTGGCGCTCGAGGCTGTCGGCGCGGTAGGCGCCCAGGCGTGGGTTCATCCAGTGCAGCACGCAGTCGGCCAGCGCCACGTCCAGGTGCTGGCCCACGCCCGTGCGCTCGCGCTGCAGCAGGGCGGCCAGCGTCGCCGACAGCGCATACATCGAGCCGCACAGGTCCGCCACCGGCAGGCCGAAGTTCTGCGTGGGCGGACCGCCGGGTTCGCCCGAGACTGCAAGCGCGCCCGCTGCGGCGAGGTAGTTGATGTCATGGCCCGGCAGCTGCGCCCACGGCCCCTTCTGGCCATAGCCGCTGAGCGACACGTAAACGAGGCGCGGAAAGCGCTCGCGCAGGCTCGCGTAGTCCAGGCCCAGGCGCGCCATCACGCCGGGGCGGTACGACTCCACCAGCACGTCGGCCTGCGCCACCAGCTCGTGCACGCGGGCGCGCTGCGCCTCGTCCTTCAGGTCCGCGAGCAGGCTGAGCTTGCCGCGGTTGACCGCCTCGAAGCCGCCCGGGCCCATGCGCCGTGCGTTGTCGCCGCCGGGCGGGCGCTCGATCTTGATGACGCGCGCGCCCATCTCCGCGAGGTTCTGCGTGAAGAAGGGGCCGGGCAGGAGTTCGCTGAAGTCGAGCACGGTGACGCCCGCGAGCGGGCCGGCGGCGCTCACGCGACGCCTCGCTCGACGATCACCGCGTCCAGAGGCAGTGCGCCTTCGCCCCGCGCGCCGACCCAGATCGGGTTGAGGTCCATCTCCTCAATGCGCTGCGCATTCGCCGTCACGAAGTCGGACACGCCCAGCAGCAGCCGCTCCAGCGCGGGCACGTCGGCCACCGGGCGGCCGCGCGCACCGTCGAGCACGGGGAAGCAGCGCATCTCGCGCACCATCGAGGCGGCGTCCTCGGGACTCAGCGGCAGCAGCCGGCGCGTGACGTCGCGCAGGATTTCCACGTAGACACCGCCCAGGCCGAAGGTCATCACATGCCCGAACACCGGGTCGCGCGTGACGCCCGCCATCAGCTCCACGCCGCCGCCCGGCGCCATCTTCTCGATCAGCAAGCCGTCGATCGCCGCATCGGGCTTGTGATGCCGGGCCGAGGCCATGATGTCGTCCCACGCCAGCGCCAGCTGCGCGCCGTCTGCGATGCCGATGCGCACGCCGCCGATGTCGGACTTGTGCAGGATGTCGGGGCTCGCGATCTTCGCGACCACCGGGTAGCCCATGCCGTCGGCGAGCTGCAGCGCCTCTTCTCGCGTGCGCGCCACGGCCGCGGGCAGCAGCGGGATGCCGGCCTTCTCGAGCAGGGCCTTTGCCTGCAGTTCCGAAAGACTGCGCAGTGCACTTGCCGGCGCGGCCGGTACGGCACTCGGCAGGCGGCGCGCCGGGCGGTCGGCCGCGCTGCGGCGCCAGCGGCCCCATTCGGTCCACCGCCGGATCGCGGCGATCGCCTTGCCCACCGAGCGCGGCGGCGCGAAGCCTGCCGCCACCAGCATGCGGTATCCCTCGCCGAGCCGGTCGCTCATCCAGATCGGCACGATGGGGCTTTGCACACGCTGCTGCGCCGCGATGATGGTCTGCGCCATGCGGACGGTGGTCTCGCCGTAGTCCAGCGCGATCGGTGCGATCACGCAACCGGTGTTGGGGTCGGCGGCGACCGCGCCCAATGTGCTTTCGACGAGGTCGGCGTCGCTGAGCACGGCGGCCGTCGTGTCGACCGGGTTGTTGACAGCCGCGTAGTCGGGCAGCTTGCTGCGAAGCAGCGCGATGGTCTCGGGTGCGAACTCGGCCAGCGTGAGGCCGGCCGTGCCCACCGCATCGGCCGTCAGCGCGGTGGTGCCGCCCGAGGAGCAGTACACGCCGATCTCCTCGCGCTCGCCGGGCATGGCGCGCGCGAAGAGCCAGGCCGTGTCGACCAGCTCGTCGATGTCGTCGACCTCGATCACGCCGTACTGGCGGAACACTGCGCTGTTGACCTCGGCCGAGCCCGTCAATGAGGCCGTGTGCGACTGTGCCGCGCGCTGGCCGTACTCCGACTTGCCGACCTTCAGCGCGATCACCGGCTTGCCGTTGTCCGCCGCGCACTGCAGCGCGGCCAGGAAGCGCGGGCCGTCCTTGATGCCTTCGAGCAAGGTCACGATCACCTTGATGTCCGGCGCGGTCGCCATGTAGTGGATGAAGTCCGCCACCTGCAGGTCGACCTCGTTGCCGGTGGAGGCCCACAGGCCGATGCCGATGCCGCGCTCCATCGCCTGCATCACGTTGCGCCCCAGTCCGCCGCCCTGCGTGGCCAGGCCGATCGGGCCCTTGACCAGGTCGTGCGGAAACGACGGCGAGAAGGTCATGCCCAGGCGGGCGTTGACGTTGGTCAGGCCGGGGCAGTTCGGTCCGTAGACGCGCATGCCGGCCTGCTCGGCGATCTCCTTGAGCCGGGCCTGGGCCCGCTCGCCCTCGGCGCCGGCCTCGCCGAAGCCCGAGGTGAGGATGATCGCGAAGGGCACGCCCCTGGCCGCGCATTCCTCCATCACCGCGATGACGCCCGAAGCGGGCACGGCGATCACGGCGACGTCGGGCGTCTGCGGCAGCGAGGCGATGCTGGGCCAGCAGCGACGGCCGCGCAGCTCGGTCTTGGTGGGATTGACGAGGTAGAGCTCGCCGTCGATCTGCGAATGGTCGAGCAGGTTGCTCAGGGTGCGCCCGCCGATGCTCTGCGGGCGCTCGGAAGCGCCGACGAGGGCGATGGCGCGCGGATGGATGAGGCGTGACAGGTCGGTGCCGAAGGCCGGATGGGTCATGCTGTGCGACTCCTGCGGCGTTCAGGCGATGGCCGAGATGCCGAGGATCTCGCGTCCGACGATCAGCGTCTGCACTTCGGTCGTGCCTTCCGGAATGGTGCCGCCGCGGGTGTCGCGAAAGATCCGCTCGATCGGGTAGTCGGTGGCGTAGCCCAGGCCGCCGTGCACCTGCAGCGCCATGCTCGCCACCTCGTGGGCAGCCTCGGTGGCGTAGAGCTTGGCGATGGACGCGGCGGTGCGCGCGTCGTGGCCCGAGTCGAGTGCGGCGGCGGCGCGCAGGCCCAGCGCGCGTGCGGCCTCCACGCGGATCGTCATGTCGACGATCAGCTTCTGCACCAGCTGGAAGCTGCCGATGGGCTTGCCGAACTGCGTGCGCGTGCGCGCGTAGTCGATGGAGAGGTCGAGCGCCGACTGCGCGGCGCCCACGGCGCCCATGGCGATGTTCACGCGCGCGCTGTCCAGGCCGATCAGCATCTTCTTGAGCGCGCCGCCTTCCTCGCCCAGCAGGTTCTCGCGCGGCACCTTGACGTTGTCGAAGCCCAGCTCGGCCGTGCCGGTGCTGCGCAGCACCATCGTGTCGACGCGTCGCATCTCGTAAGGGGACACGTCCCGCTCCACGAGGAAGGTGGAGAGCTGGCCCTGGCAGTCGGGGCTGAAGGTGCGTGCCACGACGATGCCGAAGTCGCCGAAGGCACCGTTCGTGATCCACAGCTTGCGGCCGTTGAGCACGTAGTGGTCGCCCTGTAGGTCGGCGCGCGTCTGCACCTGCGCGATGTTGGAGCCCGTGCCCGGCTCGCTGATGGCGCTGAAGCAGCGGCGCTCGTTGTTCAGCAGCGGCTTGAGGAAGCGCTCCTTCTGCGCAGGCGTGGCCTCGGCCGCGAGCTTGTTGATTGCCGCGTTGGTGATGTTGAGCATGGTCCGCAGCGAGAGCCAGGCATAGCCCGCTTCCTCCATCAGCATCGCCCAGGTGAGCTGGTCGAGGCCCATGCCGCCTTCTTCTTCGGACAGCCGCCCGCCCAGGTAGCCGAACTCCGACAGGGGCTTGAGCAGCTCGAAGGGGAAGGTCTTTTCCTGGTCGTGGTGCGCGACGATGGGCGCGACCTCGCTCTTCATGAAGCGGCGGATGCTGTCGCGCAGCATGGCTTGTTCTGCAGTCTGGGTGTACACGTTGTCTCCTGTTTGATGGTGATGAAGATGGGCCGCGGTCAAGGCTCTGCGGGAGGCGAGGCCTTGGCGCCGCGGCGGGAAGAGGAAGAAGCCGGTGAAGAAGCCGTCGAAGAAGCCGTCGACGAAGAAGCCGCTGACGCCGCAGGCTGCTCGCGCGTCGCGCCCTCGGCGGCCTGCTTGCGAAAGACGATGGCCTTGACCTCCTGCAGCGCCTCCAGGCAGCGCTCGCGCTGGTCGCGCATGCGATGGGTGAGTCCGGCCACCGACAGGGCCAGCGTCTCGCCGCCGATCTGGCCGGCCACGGCCACGGCGGTCAGTCCTTCGCTGCCTTCGTTCTCGACCCAGATCCAGCCCTGTTCGCGCGCACGTTCCACCTGCGCCTCGAGCTGGGCCAGGTCTGTGAGCGTGCCGGAGGCCAGCACGCGCAGCGGCTTCAGGCGCAGCTGGCGCGCCGCCTCTTCCGGCGTGCCGGCCGCAAGGATCGCCTTGCCGAGTGCGGAGACGTGCAGCGCGAGCTTGTCGCCCACGTGCTGCATGTAGCGCAGCGCATGCCGGCCCTCGCTCAGCGCGATGACTTTGACGACGCCGTTCTCCAGCCTGCCGCACAGGCCGGTCTCCCCCGTGCGGTCGCGCAGCAGTTCGCACGCTTCCGCGCCCACGGCGTAGAGCGGGTCGCTCGCGGAAATCTCCTTGGCCACCGTGAGCAGGCGCGCGGTTGGATAGAAGCGCCGGCTGCGCGCGGTGCGCAGCAGATAGCCGAGCTCGTGCAGCGTGTGCAGCAGGTCGGAGCAGCTGCTCTCGGGCAGGTCCATGAGGCGGGCCAGGTCCGAGTTGGACAGCTCGCGCTTTTCGCGCGCAAAGACTTCGAGCAGGGTCATCGTGCGGGCGGCGGCAGGGACGATGGTTGGCATGAATCCTCCGATAGGTCGTAGAAGTTATCGATCATAGCTACGAGATTCAGGCAACTGTCGCCGATTTGAGATGAACAATTTTCCGGAATGGTAAGAAAACACGGTTGCAAAACAACGACCGGTTGAAGTAGTCTACGTCTATTCGTAGAAAAAACGCAATCGAATCGCGTCGAACAAACCGGAGACAAACCTTGAAAACCTTCCTCAAAGCCCTCGCTGCGGTCAGCGGCGCACTCCTTCTGTCCACTGCCGTGCACGCTGCCGGCGAAGCCGATAGCTGGCCTTCGAAGCCGCTGACCTTCGTCGTGCCGTTCCCGCCGGGCGGCATCACCGACAACACCTCCCGGCTGCTCGCGCTGAAGCTGGGGGAGAAGCTCGGACAGCAGGTGATCGTCGACAACCGGCCCGGTGCCGGCGGCTCCATCGGCGTGGAGTACGCGGTGCGCCAGCCGGCGGACGGCTACACGCTGATCTACGGCACGCAGGGCACGCACGCGGCCAACCTCGCGCTCTACAAGAACGTGCGCTATGACCCGGTCAAGGACTTCACGGCCGTGCACGGCATGTCGGAGTCGCCGCTGATCCTGGTCATCAACCCGAACAAGCCGTTCAAGACGGTGCCCGAGCTGGTGGCGTACGCCAAGAAGAACCCCGGCAAGCTCAACTTCGGCTCGGCAGGCGCGGGCACGGCCACGCACCTGACGGCGGAGCTCTTCCAGACGACCGCGGGCATCAAGATGACGCACGTGCCCTACAAGGGCAGCAGCCCGGCGTTGACCGACCTGATCTCCGGCAACCTCGACCTGGCCTTCGACTACGCGGCCGTGGTGCTGCCCTTCGTGCAGTCGGGCAAGCTCAAGGCGCTGGCCGTGACCGGCAAGTCGCGCCTGGGCAGCGCGCCCGACCTGCCGACCGTCGCCGAGCTGGGCTATCCCGGCGCCGAGTCGAGCGCCTGGGGCGCGATGTTCGTCTCGTCGAAGACGCCCGCGCCCATCGTCAAGCGCCTGGCCGACGCCATGGCGGAAGTCATCGTGAACCCCGAACTGCTGGCCGCCACCGAGAAGTTCGGCAGCGTGCCGATGCGCGGCATGCGCGGCGAGAAGCTCGACGCCTTCGTCAAGTCCGAGATGACGCGCTGGCGCGAGGTGGTGCAGAGCTCCGGCGCCAAGCTGGAGTAGCACGCGCGTTGCCCTCCCCGACCCTTCATTCTTTCGACAACCGGGAAATCCGTTCCTATGACCACTGACCTGCGTGGCCTGCAGCCACAGCATCCGACGCTCTACCAGCTCGCGCCCGACGGCGAATCGCTGGAGTTCCTCTTCGCGCAATGTCCGGCTTGCGGCAAGCTCGTCTTTCCCGCCAACGTGCCCGGCTGCAGCCACTGCGGCGATCCGCTGCACGCCGCCGAGAAAGTGGCGCGCCCCGGCGGCGGCAAGCTGCTGGAGTACGTCACGCTGCACGTGCCGCTGCTGCCCGGCATGGAGGTGCCGCGCATCGCCGCCGACATCCTCATCGAGGACGGGCTCATCGAGGAGGGCGTGATCGACGGAACCGACGAGTCGGCCCTGCGCGTCGGCATGGCGCTTCGCGCCATCGGCGTGGCGCAGCCGGGCGGCGAGACCTTCGCCTGCCGCTTCGTTCCGGTGGAAGGAGCGGCGCGATGAGCAACTGGATCGACGACAACGACGGCGTGTACGTGGCCGGCATCGGCATGCATGCCTACCAGTTCCCGAGCGAAACGCCCTACACGCACCTGGGCCTGACCGCGGTGCGCGCCGCGCTGGCGGATGCAGGGCTGGCCTGGCCGCAGGTCAACAGCGCCTATGTGGGCACGACCTCCATCGGCATGGCGGCCGGGCGCGTGATGCTGCGGCATCTCGGCTCGAGCGGGCTGGCGGTCACGCAGGTGGAGAACGCATCGGCATCGGGCTCGTTCGCCTTCCGGCAGGCGTGCATGGAGGTGGCGCGCGGCGTCAGCGACGTGGTGCTGGCGGTGGGCGTGGACAAGCACGGCGATGCCCGGCGCGCGGCCGACAAGGAAGGCCTCGCCCGCCTGAGCGAGACGGCCAACGTGCCGGCAGTGAAGTTCGCGATGATGGCCCGCACCTACCTGCGCGAGCGCGACGCGGACCCGGCCTCTATGGCGCAGGTGGCGGTGAAGAACCACGGCAATGCATCGCGCAACCCGTTCGCGCAGTTCCGCAAGCCGCGCACGCTCGAGCAGGTGCTCGGCTCGCCGCGCGTGGCGGGCGACCTGACCGTGCAGCAGTGCTGCCCGCGGGGCGAAGGCGCCGCGGCCGTGATCGTGGTGTCGGGCCGCGCGCTGCGCCGGCTCGGCCTGGATGCAGCGCGCTGCGTGCGCGTGCGCGCGTCGGCCGCGTGCAGCGAAACCCCTGAGACTTCCTACGGCGCCGCGGCGGTCGACCTCGTGCGTGCCAGCGCCCGCGCAGCGCTCGAGCAGGCGGCGATTCCCGCCAGCCGGCTGGACCTGCTGGAACTGCACGACGCCTTCTCGGTGGAGGAACTGCTCTACAGCGAGGCCATCGGCGTGTGCGAACAGGGCGAGGGCGCCGCCTACCTGCTGCGCGGCGACTCGCAGATCGGCGGGCGCTGCGCGATCAACGCATCGGGCGGCCTCATCGGCATGGGGCATCCGCTGGGCCCCACCGGCATCGGCCAGATCGCGGAGATCACGCAGCAGCTTCGCGGCGAGGCCGGCGACCGGCAGCACGAGGGTGCCGGCTGGGGCATGGCCCACATGATCGGGCTCGGCTCGGTGGCGGTCGCGCACGTGCTCTCCCGCGCCACGGCATGACAGCGCAGGAACTCGCAAGGAAACACCATGCCTGAACAAAACAACCGCCCCGACCACGTCGAACTCTCGACGCTCACCTACCGCGTCGACGGCCACGTGGCCATCGTGACGCTCAACCGGCCCGACCGCATGAACACGCTGGGCGGCACGATGAAGCCCGACCTCGCCCGCGCGTTCTTCGAACTGGCCCGCGACGACCCGCGCGTGCGCGCGGTGGTGCTCACGGGCGCCGGCGAGCGCGCCTTCTGCGCCGGTGCCGACATCAAGGAGCGCGCCGATCACCAGATCTGCGCCACCGACTTCTTCGTCGCGCAGAAGGCGACGCACGACCTGTTCCGCGGCATCGAGGAATTCGAGAAGCCCACGCTGGCGGCAATCAACGGTGTCGCGCTCGGCGGCGGCCTCGAACTGGCGCTGTGCTGTGACCTTCGTCTGGCGGCCGACCATGCACGGCTGGGCCTTCCGGAGGTGAAGCTCGGCGTGATCCCCGCGGCGGGCGGCACGCAGCGGCTGCCGCGGCTGATCGGCGAGGCGCGCGCCAAGGCGCTGATGTTCACCGCCGCCCAGATCGATGCGGCCAAGGCCCTGGACTACGGCCTGGTCACGCAGGTTCTGCCCGGCGCCGAGCTGCTGCCGGCGGCCATCGCGCTCGCGCAGCAGATCGGCGAGATGCCGCCGCTGGCGGTGCGCTTCGTCAAGCGCGCCGTCAACCGCGGCATGCAGACCGACCTCGACAGCGGCCTCGAGTACGAGCGCTATGCCGCGGCCATGCTGGTGGACAGCGAGGACCGCAAGGAAGGCATGCGCGCCTTCGTCGAGAAGCGCAAGCCCGTGTTCCAGGGGCGCTGAACCGCACCCGCCAATTCATTCCATCCCTCCAAAGACAAGCAAGCAAGGAAATACACCCATGAAACTCGGTTTGGACTCGCAGGTCGCGCTGGTGACCGGCGGCGGCCAGGGCGTCGGCCGCCAGATCTGCATCGAACTCGCACGCGAGGGCGCACACGTCGTGGTCAACGACCTGTTCCCCGAGCGCGCTCAGGCCGTGGCGCACGAGATCGAGGCGCAGGGCGGCAAGGCGCTGGCCGCGCCCGCCGACATCACGCAGGCCGACCAGGTGCAGGCCATGGTCGAGGCCGCCGCGCAGCACTTCGATGCGCCGGTGCAGATCCTGGTGAACAACGCCGGCATCATTCCCGAGCGCCGCGAGAAGGGCGGGCGCACCCCGGCCTTCGTCGACATGCCGGTGGCCGACTGGGCCAAGATCGTCAACCTCAACGTGTACGGCACCTTCCACTGCTGCCACGCGGTGCTGCCCGGCATGGTGGCGGCCAAGCGGGGGCGCATCGTCAACATCATCTCGGAGGCCGGCCGCATCGGCGAGGCCAACATGGCCGTCTACTCCGGCGCGAAGGCCGCCATCGCGGGCTTTGCGAAGGCGCTGGCGCGCGAACATGGCCGGCATGCGGTCACGGTCAATTCGATCGCCCTCGGCGCGGTCTCGCACGAAGGCATCAAGGACGGTCCGCTGCACCCTGACGCGACGGTGCAGAACAACGAGCTGCTGGCCAAGATGGTGAACCTCTATCCGATCTCCAAGGGCGTGGGGCGGCTGTCGCGGCCGGACGATGTCTCGGGGCTGGTGGCATTCCTTGCGTCCGATCGCGCGCTGTTCGTCACCGGGCAGACCATCGGGGCGTCGGGCGGGTTCGCGATGATCTGACGAGCCGGCGGGAGATCCACCACGATACGGTGGATCTGGATCCGCTGCGGCAGCTCGATCAGCAGTTCCTTGTCGCGCGGCAGGTGGTGCACCGCCTGCGGGTCGCCCTTCGTGAAGGCGGTCATCGATTGCATTGCCAGCAGGAGATCGTGGTGAACCAGGTCTCGTCGGGCCGGTCCTGACCCGAACGCCGCGGGCGCTCAAGAGCTTCGCCGGTGAAAGAAAAAGTAAGATGCAATTCCGGCCCCGACCCCGAGAATGCGGTGCGGAATCGGCTGGAGGAGCCGGCGAGTCGAGGATCCGGGGCCTGCGGTCCCGATGCGACAAGGAACAGCGATGAACGACGGTCATTCGACGCACCACCGCGTGCAGGAACGCGCCATGCCGCGAGGCCTCTCATGAACGCGAGGAGTCGGACCGCTCATCGCACGGTGTCCGGCTGAGGCGCACGTTCAGCCCGCAGGTCGTGCACGTGGCCATCTCGTTCCCGTTCGCCGCATGGCTCATTGCGATCCGCGGGCGCGTCGCCGCCGCGTTCATCCTGCTTGCATGCCTTGCGCTCGCGAGCCACGCTCAGCCGCAGCCGCAGCCGCAGCCGCAGCCGCAGCCGCAGCCGCAGCCGCTGACACTCGACGCCCGATCGAGCCTCATGGAGCGCAGCTTCATCGGCCACATGCAGGCCTTTCTCGACGAGAGCGGCCAGCTCACGCGCGACCAGGTGGATTCGCCCGCCTACGAGCAGCGGTTCAGCACGGTCGAGGGCACCTTCAACGGCGGCTATGCCAGGGGCGCCTGGTGGGTGAAGTTCCAGGTCAGGGCTTCGCCTGAGCAGGTCGCCCGGCCGCTGGAGAACGGCTGGTGGCTGCGGCTGAATGCGCCCTACGCCGACTACATCGATGTGTGGTGGCACGGTGCCGACGGCACCCTCGAGCATCGCGCCCTCGGCGGGATGCGGGCGGGCTCGAAGCGCGAGTTGCCGTGGTCGA
>CAJYQC010000408.1 GCA_913776885.1 uncultured Variovorax sp. | reverse complement strand
GGGCTCCTCCACCTTCACGACCTGGAAGCGCCGCGCGAGCGCCGGGTCGCGCTCCACGTATTTCTTGTACTCGGCCCAGGTGGTGGCGGCGATGGTGCGCAGCTCGCCGCGCGCCAGCGCCGGCTTGAGCAGGTTGGCCGCATCGCCCTGGCCCTCTGCGCCGCCAGCGCCGATGAGCTGGTGCGCCTCGTCAATGAAAAGGATCACCGGTGTCGGCGACGCCTTGACCTCTGCGATGACCGACTTGAGCCGGTTCTCGAATTCGCCCTTCACGCCGGCGCCGGCCTGCAGCAGCGCGAGGTCGAGCGAGCGCACCGACACCTGCCGCAGCGCGGGCGGCACGTCGCCCTGCACCACGCGCTGCGCGAAGCCTTCGACCACCGCCGTCTTGCCCACGCCGGCCTCGCCGGTGAGGATGGGGTTGTTCTGGCGCCGGCGCAGCAGCACGTCGATGATCTGGCGGATCTCGCCATCGCGGCCGCGGATGGGGTCGATGGCGCCGTCGCGTGCGAGCTGCGTCATGTCGACCGTGTACTGGTCGAGCGAGGGCGTGGCCGAACTGCTTCGGCGCGCGGTGGGCATCTGCATCGCGGCTGCTTCGCCACCCGGCTGCGATGCCGCGGGGGCGTTCGTGGCCGGCGTGGAAGGAGCCGATGCGATCGGCGCGGCGGCCAGCGCCGCACCCGCCGCGTCCTCGGGCGACGACTGCAGCAGGTTCGCGAGTTCGTCGCGCAGCGAGCCGCGCGGAATCTGCAGCAGCGCGGGCGCGGCGTCGACCAGGCGGCCGCGCAGGCGGTCGACCTCGAGCAGCGCCAGCATCAGCGTGCCCGAGCGAACGTGCTGCTGGCCCAGCAGCATCGAGCTCATGAGCCAGGCTTCCTGGAAGAGCGGCGCGAAGTCGGGCGCGAGGCTGGGCGTGCGCCCGTTGCCGCGCTTGAAGGTGTCGAGCGACTTCTGCAACTGCGCCTGCACCGTGTCGGGCCGGATGCCGAAGCGGCCGAACACCAGCCGCAGGTCGGGCGCCTCGTTGTCCACCAGCTTCATCAGCAGGTGCTCGATGTCGACGTTGTAGTGCGTCTGCTGCACGCACAGCTCGGCGGCCTGTTCCATGGCGCGCTTGCATTCCGGGTTGAGCCGGCCGAGCAGGGTGCGGATGTCGATGTCCATAGGGTGTTCGAATCAGGCGAGCGGCGCGTCGCCGCCGTCGCTGGTCAGGGTGTGTTGAACGGGCGGCAGTGCGCCGCGGAAGCCCGGCCCGGCGACCCACGAAGTCCAGCCCAGCCGCATCGGGCTGGATGCACCGAGCACGCTGCTGCGCGATTCGCAAGGCGCCAGCCGGAGCTCCATCTCGACCTTCAGGTCCTGCGCGATGAACCGGCGCACCAGCCACTTGGCGAGCGCATGGTCGGCACCGTTGGAAAGCAGGTCGCGCAGACGCCGCTGGCTCAGGTTGCCGAAGACCAGGCGGATGCCCGCGCCCTGGTCCCACACGCGCTTGCCGAGCACCGCGCCGCCGCCCAGCGGCGTGCGCATGTCCAGCCGCGCCGATGCATCGGGCTCCAGCGCGAGCCAGCGGCCGCGGAACTGAGTGCCGTCCACCTGCACGCCGAGACGGTCGCGCAGCAGCGCGAGCAGGGCGGTCATGCCGCGCGGTGCGCCGCCGAGCAGGCCGGCGTGCCGCAGCCACTGGGCCGATCCGTCGGGCGCGCGCACGCCGGCTCGCAGCCCGAGCGCGCTGGCCGCGTCGAGCGTGGTGGCCAGCGTCGAGCGCGCGGGCGACTGCGGGTTGAGCGCGATGTGGTGCTTGCGCCGGCTGCGGTAGAGGAAGGCCAGGAAGCGGTGGTTGAAGATGTCGAGGAAGTCCTGCGTGGCGTAGTCGCGCTGCTGACGCCGCTCCAGCAGCATCTCGGTGAAGGACATCGGCAGCGGGCCGCCGCTGCCCGCCAGCGAGAGCGCGGGCGTGGTGAGCGTCCAGGGCTCGCCCGTGGCGGCCTCGGTGCCGACCTCGCGCACGTCGCTGGCCTCGAAGGCGAGCGAGACGAAGGCGTGCAGCCGCACGGCCTCGCGTTCGCGCGGACCCTGCGATCGGCCCACGGGCACCGCATGGGGCGCGGCGCGCTCCAGCAGGCTGATGGCCTGGAACAGGTTGAAGTCCTGCGGGCGGGCGGCGAGTTCCTCGACGATCACAGCACCACCTGCCGGCCCGTCATCGGGGCCCACTGCTTGCGGATCTCCTCGCCGCTGCGCACTGCCAGGCGGACGAAGGAGTTGACCGAGGTGTACATCGCGAAGAAGCGCGCGAGCACCGCCGACATCATCAGCGGCGAGCCGCCGACGAAGGCGTCGTCCTCGAATTCGAGCGTGACCTGCGTGCCGCGGCAATACCCGCGCCACGCCTCGGTGCCCACGTGCGCGGTGATGCCCCGCGCCGAGAGCCCGGCGATGCCGCGGATCTGTGCATGGTCGCGGCGGCTGTCGGAGGCGAACAGCAGGAGCATCTCGCGCAGCTGTTCGCGGCCGGTGGAGCCGTCGACCAGCGACTGGTGGTTGAGCGTGAGCAGCGACACCAGCCGCCAGAGCGTTTCGCTGCCCAGCGGCGGATCGCGCTGCGCGGTGGGCTCGTACAGGCAGCGCACGTGCGTGGGCTGCGGCGGGCCCTCGGCCAGCAGGCGCGCGCCCACGGGCACCTGCTCGGCCAGGCGGCGGTTGGTGCACAGCAGGTGCGCGTAGACCACTGGCTGCGCCAGCCGGGTGTGGGCCTTGCCCTGGTCGACGAAGGACAGGAACACGTCGGTGCCGGGGATGTTCTGGCGCAGGCAGGGCTCGCGGCGCGCGGCCCAGAAGAGCGCGCCGTTCTTCACTCCCGGCGCGCCGTCCACGTGGCCCAGCGCGGCGAAGCCGGGCACGTTCACCGGCTTGTCGGCGTCCGGATCCGATGCGACCACGGAGACGATGGAATGCACCTCGGTGGTCGCGTCGCGCTGGCGGTCGGGTACCAGCATGTATTCGTAGTGGCGCTGGTCCATCGCCAGCGGCTCGCTCACGCGCGGGAACAGGTTGACGATGGGCGTGCAGCCGAGCTGGAAGTTGTCGGCGTCGATGTGGCGCAGCGCGCGCGTGGAGCGGTCGAGCTGGAACGCGATCTCGCAGCGGCGCCCGCTGCCCAGGCGCGAGCGCAGGTGGTGCAGGTCGAAGAAATGGAACTTGCGCGGAAACGCGAAGTACTCCTGCAGCAGGCCGTAGGCAGGCTGCGCGTTGGCGGGCTGGGGCAGCACTTCCTCGCCCTCGGCGAAACCGACCTCGCGCCACGCGTCGGCCGGCAGCGGCTGCGCCATGCCGCCTTCGGGGATGACGACCACCGACTTCACGCCCGACACCAGCGCGTCGTACAGCGGCATGGTGGTCATCCAGTCGCCCTGCAGGTGGATGCGCAGGCTGTCGATCTCCAGCTCGGAGAAATCGGTCTGGTCATCGCATTCGAGCGCGAGCCGCAGCACTGCGTCGCTGTCGATGGCGGCATGCGTGATCCGCAGCGGCCACAGCACGGTGTCCCAGGCGGTGCGGAAGCGGCAGTCCTGGGAAGAAGCCCCTGGAGCCCCCGGCGCATGCGGCGATGTGCGCGCATGCAGCATGGTGTGGCGCGGCACTCGGAATCCTGCCGTGACCTTGCCCTGCGCCGGGTCGAGCCCGAACTGCGCCACCGACATCGATGGC
>CAJYQC010000407.1 GCA_913776885.1 uncultured Variovorax sp. | reverse complement strand
TGCGCCCATCCTGGGCACGGTGGGGCTGTTCGTGATGTCCTTCACCTTCCCGGCGGCGGTGATCGTGCTGGTGCAGTCGGGCAGCTTCTTCCAGGCGATGAACCCCGCCAACGTGATGGATGCGATGCGCAACACGCTGGCGGGGTTCATCGCCTGGAAGAAGCTGCCCGACTGCACCAGCACGATCACCGCCGCCGGGAAGGTGAAGGACATCACGAACAGCCCCACCGTGCCCAGGATGGGCGCATACCAGGCGAGCCAGCCGATCAGGAATGCCTGCACCAGCGAGATGGCGAAGAGCTTCCAGGGCAGGTAGGTCCATTCGTCGCTCGACTCGCGGCCGAAGTCGGCGGAGTTGCGGATGCCACGCGCGCCCAGCGCGATGATCTTGAAGCCGTAGCGGCTGGCCGCCAGCATGATGCCGACCTCGATCACGAAGAGGGCGAGCCCCTGCGGCAGGAAGAAGACGGCGTCGAACAGCAGGCTGCAGAACGACAGCAGCAGGCCGTAGGCCAGCGGCCGCATCTGGAACGGAAAGGCGAAGAAGCTGTTGAGCCGGTGCCAGAACGGCGGTGGCGGCGGCAGCGCATCCTTGACGACGATCATGGGGACCTCCCTTTTCCTGTTCTCTGTTCCTTTTCCCGAGTGGCCCGTCTTCCTACTTTCGGAAGAAGTCGCTCTGGCTCATGCCGCCGGCGCCGCCCATGCGCACTACCGTGACCTCGTCCGCATGCACCAGGCGCATCTGGCCGAGTTCGCGCTCCAGGCGCTGGGTGAAGCTGGTCCTGTACTGCAGCAGCGACTCGCCCATCTTCAGCACGCTGGTGCCCTTGACGACGGCGCTCTTGCGGCCGGGGGCCACCTCGATCTCGTCGATGTGGTACTCGTACTCGATGGTGAGCATGCCGCCCATGCGTTCGCCGACCTTGCTGAAGGTCTCGAAGGTATCGCGGGTGGCCTGGCAGGCCTCGTCGCGGTTGTGGGAGCTCTCGAGCGTCTTGCCCATCATCGTTGTCCTGCTCTCGATGCGGGCATTGCGGCTGAGCTGCTTGCACAGCGCCTCGGGGTCGCGGGAGTAGATGGCGTGGGCTTCCTTCTGGTAGTAGTCGCGCACCATCGGCTCGTCGAGCTTGCGCCCGCCGATAAAGAAGTACCACGCGCCCACGCAGAGCGCGATCACGATCGCAATTTGCTTCATTCTTCTCCGTCCGCTCGTGCGCTGCCCCTCGTTTTTTGCGGCGCAGTATACGTTCACAAAATGTTTCCAAAAGACTTCGTTCGGCCAGCGGACTGAATCCGTGCAGCGGATTGCCCCGTACATCGGGCATGCGCACCGATGCCCCACAATCCGCGGATGCCTGCACCCAGCCCCGACGCCGAACTGATGGCGCTGATCGACCGGATCGGCCATCGCGACGAAGCCGCCCTGCGGCAGCTCTACGACCGAACCTCCCCCCGGCTGATGGGCCTGGCGATGCGTGTGGTGCGCCAGCGCGAATGGGCGGAAGACGTGCTCCAGGAGAGCTTCCTGACCGTGTGGCGGGTGGCGGGCGACTACCGCGCCTCGCTGAGCCCGCCGCTGGCCTGGCTCGGTCTCATCGTGCGCAGCCGGGCGCTCGACCTGCTGCGCCGCCGTGCCGCCGACCGCGCCCAGCTCACGCAGGAATTCGACGAGCAGATGGCCGACCAGTTCGAGTCGGACGCTCCCGGCCCGGCCGAGAACGCCGATGCCAGCGAGCAGGCCTGGGCGCTGCACCAGTGCCTCAGCCAGTTGGAAGGCCGCCAGCGCGAGGTGGTGAGCCTGGCCTACCTGCGCGACATGAGCCACGGCGAACTCGCCGAGCAGCTGAAGCTGCCCCTGGGCACAGTCAAGACCTGGATACGCCGCGGGCTCGAGAAGCTGCGCGTGTGCATGGGCCGCTTCGCGTGAGCGTGGTGACGACGAAGAAAGCGGTTTTCCCATCATGAACCTCATCGCACACCCCGAATTGCTCGAGCTGCTGGCCGCGAGCCATGCGCTGGGCACGCTGCGCGGCGGTGCCCGCCGCCGTTTCGAGACCCTGGCACGCGAGCAGGCGCCGGTGCGCGCCGCGGCGCTGGTCTGGCAGGGCCGGCTGGCGAGCATGACCGAGCTGCAGTCCCCCGTGGCGCCCGATCCGGCCGTGTGGACGCGCATCCGCAACATCATCGACGCCGAACATTCCGCGCTCGCGCTGGAGCGCCAGCGCAATGCAGCCAGGCCGGCCGGCGATGCCCGCCAGGGCGGCTGGCTGCGCAGCCTCGCGCTGTGGCGCGGCGCGGCCGCAGCCGGCGCGCTGGCCACGGTGGCGGCGGTGACGGTAGGCCTGAACCTGCGCGACCAGCTGCAGAACGCACCCGCGGTGCAGTACGTGGCCGTGCTCAACGACGACAAGGCCGCCGCGTCGATGCTGGTGACCTTCGATCCGAAGAAGAAGCAGCTGGTGCTCCAGCGCGTGGGCGGCTACCAGGAGGGCGCCGACAAATCGCTGCAGCTGTGGGCGCTGCCGCCGGGCGGCGCGCCGCGTTCGCTGGGCGTGCTGGGCAATGCGCCGGCCCTGAAGCTGACCGCATCGGAATCCGACGTGCAGGCCGTGCCGGCGCTCGCCATCTCGCTCGAGGCCAAGGGCGGCGTGCCTGCGGGCAGCGGGCCGAAGGGGCCGATCCTGTTCAAGGGCGCGCTGATCGAGAAAACCCTGTAGCCCGGCCGGCTGTCAACGATCCGGGCTGCTGGGGCGTCGTGAGCGAAAATCCCCTCGATCGCCGTCTTCCGCCTTTTTCTCCGTCCTTCCGATGCATCCGATCAAAACCGCGCTCGCCGCGGTCGCACTGCTGACTGCCGCGCTCGCCGCCAGCGCCCAGTCCAGCTTCTTCCCCCAGGAATCCGAGACGGCGGCCGCCGAAGCTGCCGCCGCCCGCGACTACCTGGCCGCCAAGAGCCGCTGGCACAACGAGCTCGCCGCCTTCGCGCGCGCCGACCAGGAGCGCTTTCCGGCGCCGGGCGGCGTGGTGTTCGTGGGCAGCTCCACGGTGCGGATGTGGACCCGCCTGTCGCAGGACTTCGCCCTGCAGGTGCCCGGCGGCGTCGTCAACCGCGGCTTCGGCGGCTCCACCCTGGCCGACTGCGCCCTCTTCGCGCGCGACCTGGTGGTTCGCTACAAGCCGCGCCATGTGATGGTGTACGCGGGCGACAACGACCTGGCCGAGGGCCGCACTCCGCTGCAGGTGCTCGACAGCTTCGCGCGCTTCGCCAACGCGGTGCGCGCCGAGCTGCCCGACACGCGCATCAGCTTCATCTCGGTCAAGCCGAGCCCCTCGCGAGAACAGCTGCTGCCGCAGATCCGCGAGACCAACCACGTGGTCTCGGCCTACCTGAACCTGCTGCCCAACAGCGAATTCATCGACATCTACACGCCGATGCTGGGCGCCGACGGCCGCCCGCGCCCCGAACTCTTCCGAAGCGACAAGCTGCACATGACGGACGAGGGCTACCGCCTCTGGCAATCGGTGATCGCGCCGCACCTGCAGGCGCCCGCGGCGGCGCCGACGGCCCGGCTGCCCTGATCCTGGGCTGACCCCGGCCATCAGGCCCGCGCCGGCTCCTGAGGCACGTCGTCGGCCGGCGGCGGAACGTCGGCCCCGCGCGTGAAGCGGGCCACGAAATACATCCCGGCGAACACCGCCACGAGCAGCAGCCCGTCGCCCCACCAGGGTCGCGCCGTCTGGCTGTCGCCGTAGAAGGCCAGCACCAGCAGCACCGCCACGAGGTGCGCGCAGAACACCGGCAGCGAGGCCGATCCCATCGCCTCCAGCCAGCGCATGCGGGGAATGCGCCGCATCAGCCAGGGCCCGAAGCGCACCGCCAGGATGCCCAGCGCCACCAGATTCACCAGCCGCAGCGGGCCGAGCTGCCACTTGTCGAACAGCAGGTTCAGTTCCACGTCGCCGCCGAACGGCGCCTGGCCATTGATGCCGGTGTGGCGCCAGTAGAGGCCGTAGAGCGCGATGCCCGCCGCCAGCGCCAACAGCCAGGCCGGAAAGTGCAGCGGCCGGGCGCCCGGATCGTTGCGGGTGGCGCCGATGCACAGCCCCGCGAACCACAGGAACTGCCAGGCATAGGTGTTGAAGGCGCCCATCTCGTGGAAGGGCACCGGCACGCCCAGGTAGTGCACCGCCAGCCCGTAGATCCATTCGCTGACGCCGAACTGCGCCGCCGCCCAGACGGTGGCGCTCACTGCCATCACCCAGCTCCAGCCGTGGCGCATGGCGAAGGCCAGCACCCAGGGGCTCATGAGCATGAAAAAGATGTACATCGGCAGGATGTCGAGCAGCGCCGGCTCGTAGATGAGCAGCAAGCCGTAGATGAAGCCTTCGCGCGGCTCGGCCAGGTAGTACGACACCAGGTTCTTGACCGCCGGCTGGTCGATGTGCAGGCCGACGGCGGTGATCACGGTGAACAGGAAGAGCAGGGTCGCCGCCTGCGCCAGATAAACCTTGAGCACGCGCCGCCAGAAGGCCTGGCGCATCGAGTCGACCCCGCGCACGTGGCCGATGCGGCTGTACACCAGGCCGGCGACGAAGGCCGACAGCAGCACGAAGCCCTCGGCGGCCGATACGAAACCGAAAGGCTGGCCTAGTGGGTCGGTCAGCCGGGTGGGCAGGTGGGTGACGGTCATCAGCACGAGCATCAGCCCGCGCAAGGCGTCTATTTCCCAGTAGCGTTTCATCGGTCGGCGGCGAGGTCTTGGTGGCGGTCCGCGCGGCGCACGCACGACGGCCCCGATTGTAAGAAGAGTGGCGTAAAGCCCGCCGGCCGTGCGGTCGGCCCGGCAGCCTATGACTGTTGGCACTGCCGAACCGTCGTGCAAATCGGCTACGCTGCGCGCTGCCTCTCAGGTGGAGATACAAAAAAGTGAACCGTTTCCTTCCAACATTGCTCCTGGCCGGCGGCGTTCTCGCGTCAAGTCCGGGCTTTGCCCTCCAGATCGTCAGCCTCTCGCCGCAGGGCGAGGTGGCGCGGGTTCGGCAGGTGGTCGCCAAGTTCGACCAGCCTGCCGTCAACTTCGGCGACCCCAAGGCCCCCGCCCCGCTCGCCGTGAGCTGCAGCGACGCCCAGGCCGCCAAGGGCACCGGCCGCTGGACCGACGCCAAGGCCTGGGTCTACGACTTCGAGAACGACCTGCCGCCCGGCGTGCGCTGCACGGTCACCCGCATTCCCACCTTCAAGCCGGCCAGCGGCGAGCTCACCGGCCCCGAGCGCTACCAGTTCAACACCGGCGGCCCCTTCGTGCGCAACTACATGCCGGGCAGCTACAGCCGCATCGACGAGCAGCAGATGTTCATGCTGGAGCTCAACGGCGCGGCCACGCTGGAGAGCGTGCGCCAGAACGTCTGGTGCACGGCCGACGGCGTGGGCGAGCGCATTCCCGTGAAGCTCCTCGACGGCGAGCAGCGCACCGGCCTGCTCAAGGCCTTCGGCCGCGACAAGGCCGCCGAGAAAGACCCGCTGCGCTTCGTCACGATGCAGTGCAACCGCACGCTCACGCCGGGCGCCAAGGTGCAGGTCGTCTACGGCAAGGGCGTGGCCACGCCCTCGGGTGTGGCCAACAACGTGGAGCGCCGCATCGAGTTCCAGGTGCGCGAGCCTTTCGCCGCCTCCTTCAGCTGCGAGCGCGAGAACGCGCAGGCCGCCTGCCTGCCGCTGCGCCCGATGCAGCTGCAGTTCAACGCGCCCGTCACGCGCAAGCTGGCATCGCAGATCCAGCTCAAGGGCGACAAGACCATCAAGGCCAAGCTCGACAACGACGGCGGCACCCAGAGCGACGACGACGTGGTCAACGGCGTGAGCTTCGAGCCGCCGCTGGCCGAGAGCGCGCAGTACACCATCGAGCTGCCCTCGAAGTTCGAGGACGCCTCCGGCCGCCCACTGGCCACGCCCGGCAACTTCCCGATGAAGGTGGCCACCGGCGCGATGCCGCCGCTGGCCAAGTTCGCCGCCTCGCCCTTCGGCGTGGTCGAGCGCCTGGCCGAGCCCGACACGCCGGCCATGATGCCGGTCACCGTGCGCCGCGTGGAGCCGCAGCTGATGGTGAACGCGCTCACGCCCGGCAAGGTGAGCGACATGAACCCGAAGACCGACGCGGAGATCATCGCGTGGTTCCGCAAGGTCCGCCGCTACGACAACTTCACCATCTCGCGCGAACAGGCGCGAAAGGACGTGAAAGGCCCGCTGCCCCCGGTCATCGACAAGGACGACCGCACCACGCTGCAGACCCGCATGCTGTCGCTGCTGGCCGGCCAGCCCGGCGTGAAGGCGCTCGACATGCCCAAGGCCGAGTCGGGCGACCCGCGTCCGTTCGAAGTCATCGGCATTCCGCTGACGCCGGGCTTCCACGTGCTGGAGATCGCCTCGCAGAAGCTGGGCGAGGCGCTGCTCGACGAGCGCTACAACGCGGGGCGCACGATGTACGTGCGCACCACCGCGCTGGCCACCAACCTGGCGGTGCACTTCAAGCTGGGCCGCGAGAACTCGATGGCCTGGGTCACCACGCTCGACAAGGGCAAGGTCGTGGCCGGCGCCGAGGTGCGCGTGTCCAGCTGCGACGGCAAGGCCGTGGCCAGCGGCACCACCGACGCCAACGGCGTCGTCATGCTCAGCGGCATCTCGCCGCAGGCGCCGTCGTGCAACGGCCCGAACGAATACGACAGCGGCGCCTGGTTCGTCAGCGCGCGCGCCAAGGACGACAAGGGCGTGGAAGACCTCGCTTTCACCTGGAGCGACTGGCAGCGCGGCATCGAGCCGTGGCGCTTCAACGTGCCCACCAGCCTGCAGCCCGAGGCCGACCGCGTCGCCCACACCATCTTCGACCGCACGCTGCTGCGCGCCGGCGAGACGGTGTCGATGAAGAGCCTGATCCGCACGCAGACCAGCAAGGGCTTCGGCCTGCCCGAGAACCGGCCCGACACGCTGGTCATCACCCACGTGGGCAGCGGCCAGCGCTTCACGCAGCCGCTGAACTGGCGCAAGACCGCCACCGGCGGCCTGAGCGCAGAGAACAGCTTTGCCATTCCGCCGGCCGCCAAGCTCGGCGTGTACGAGGTGATGCTGCGCACTGGCGGCGGCAAGGACGCCAACGGCGACAGCAACAGCGAGGGTGAAGGCGATGGCGACGAGGGCTACGGCCGCAGCTTCTCCACCGGCAGCTTCCGCGTCGAGGAGTTCCGCCTGCCCGTGCTCGAGGGCCGCATCGCGCCCACTGAAAAGAAACCGCTGGTGGCCGCCACCAGCGTGCCCACCGACGTGCAGATCAACTACGTCTCCGGCGGCGGCGCGGCCAACCTGCCGGTGCGCGTGTCGGCCATGGTGCGCGGCAAGAGCCTGAGCTTCTCCGACTACGACGCCTTCAGCTTCACCCCGCCGCGCGCCTCGCAGGGCGACGGCAGCGAGGCGGCCACCGCCGTCACCGCGGCGGCAGAGGCCGGCTCGGGCGAGGAAGACCTCAACAGCGTGAACGACACCCGCGTGATCGCCGACAAGCTGCCGCTCACGCTGAACAAGGACGGCGCCGGCAAGGTCACCATCGACAAGGTGCCGAAGGTCAAGGCCGCGCGCGAGCTGCTGCTCGAAGCCACCTACGCCGACCCGAACGGCGAGGTGCAAACCATCCGCAGCACGCAGACGCTGTGGCCGGCCTCCGTCATCGCCGGCATCAAGACCGAGGGCTGGGTCTCCACCGCCCAGAAGCTGAAGTTCCAGGCGCTCGCGCTGGACCTCTCGGGCAAGCCCCAGGCCAACGTGACGCTCAACGTGCGCGCCGTGGCGCGCATCACCACCACCAGCCGCAAGCGCATGGTGGGCGGCTTCTACACCTACGACAACAAGACCGAGACCAAGGACATCGGTACCGTCTGCAGCGGCAAGAGCGACGCGCGTGGCCTGCTGCTGTGCGAATCGGAGCTGAAGGAAGCCGGTGAGGTCGAGCTCATCGCCAGCGCCACCGACAGCGAAGGCCGCGACGCCCGGGCCGTGAGCTCGGTCTACGTGACCAGGCAGGGCGAGCTGTGGTTCGGCGGCGAGGACAACGACCGCATCGACGTGCTGCCCGAGAAGAAGAGCTACCAGCCCGGCGAGATCGCCAAGTTCCAGGTGCGCAGCCCCTTCCGCTTCGCGACCGCGCTGGTCGCGGTGGAGCGCGAGGGCATCATAGAGACGCACGTGGTCAAGCTCGACGGCAAGGACCCGACCGTCACCCTCGAGGTGAAACCCGAGTGGGGCCCGAACGCCTACGTGAGCGTGCTCGCGCTGCGCGGCCGCCTTCGCGAGGTGCCCTGGTACAGCTTCTTCACCTGGGGCTTCAAGTCGCCGCGCGAGTGGTGGACGGCCTTCTGGTACGAAGGCAAGGAATACGTGGCGCCGACCGCCATGGTCGACCTGAGCAAGCCCGCCTACCGCCTCGGCATGGCCGAGATCCGCGTCGGCACGCGCGCCCACCAGCTCGACGTGACCGTCACCAGCGACAAGCCCAGCTACCCCATTCGCAGCAAGGCGCAGGTCACCATCAGCGCCAAACTGCCCGACGGCAAGCCGGCGGCAGGCGCCGAAGTGGCGCTGGCAGCGGTCGACCAAGCCCTGCTGGAGCTGATGCCCAACGACAGCTGGAACCTGCTCAACGCGATGCTGCAGCGCCGCAGCTGGGGCGTGAGCACCTCCACCGCGCAGATGGAAATCGTCGGCCGGCGCCACTACGGCCGCAAGGCCGTGCCCGCGGGCGGCGGCGGCGGCAAGGGCCAGACGCGCGAACTGCTCGACACCCTGCTCGTGTGGAACCCGAAGGTGGTGCTCGACGCCAACGGCCAGGCCGTGGTGACGGTGCCGCTGAACGACGCGCTCACCACCTTCAAGATCGTGGCAGTGGCCGATTCGGGAACCAACCTGTTCGGCACCGGACAGGCCAGCATCCAGGCCACGCAAGACTTGCAGATCATCAGCGGCCTGCCGCCGCTGGTGCGCGAGGACGACCAGTTCCGTGCCCAGGTCACGCTGCGCAACACCACGCAGAAGCCGATGAAGGTCGAGGCCACGCCGCGCGCCACCCTGCTCACGCTGGAGCCGCAGACGGTCGACATCCCGGCCGGCGAAGCCCGCGAAGTGGCGTGGACCGTGACCGCGCCCGCACAGCTCTCGCAGACCCGCGCCGAAGCCATCCTGTGGGAGATCGAGGCCAAGGACACCATCGGCGGCGCACGCGACGCGCTCAAGGTGCGCCAGCGCATCGTGCCCTCGGTGCCGCTCACGGTGCAGCAAGGCACGCTGGTGCAGGTCGACGGCCCGTTCACGCTCGACGTGGCGCCGCCCGCCGACGCCCTGCCCGGCCGCGGCGGCCTGAAGCTCTCGCTGCAGCCCAAGCTGGCCGAAGGCCTGCCGGGCGTGCGGGACTGGTTCGCGAACTACCCGTTCATCTGCCTCGAGCAGAAGACCAGCAAGTCGGTCGGCCTGCGCGACGCGAAGATGTGGCAGGGCGTGCTCGCAACGCTGCCCACCTATCTGGACAGCGACGGCCTGGCCAACTACTTCCCGCCGCGCGACGGCGAGGCCAACCGCGGCAGCGACATCCTGACCTCGTACCTGCTCGCGGCGACCCATGAGGCCGCCCAGCTCAACCCCGCCTTCGCGCTCGCCGACGACGTGCGCGCGCCGATGGAGTCGGGCCTGATCGCCTTCGTCGAAGGCCGCATCACGCGCGAGTTCTGGAGCCCGCGCAAGGACCTCGACGTGCGCAAGCTGGCCGCGCTCGAAGCGCTCTCGCGCTACGGCAAGGCCAAGGGCAGCATGCTCGGCAGCATCACCATCGCGCCGAACCAGTGGCCCACCAGCGCGGTGATCGACTGGCTCAACATCCTCAAGCGCGTGAACGACGTGCCGCAGCGCCAGCAGCGCCTGGACGAGGCCAACAACGTGCTGAAGGCGCGCCTGTCGTACCAGGGCACCAAGCTGATCTTCAGCACCGAGCAGGACGACTACTGGTGGTGGCTGATGACCAACGGCGACGTCAACACCGCCCGCCTGCTGCTCAGCGTGATGGACGATCCCGCCTGGAAGGACGAGACGGCCAAGCTCGCCAACGGCTTCATCGGCCGCCAGCAGAACGGCGCCTGGCACACCACCACCGCCAACCTGTGGGGCGGACTGGCGCTGGAGAAATTCAGCAAGGTGTTCGAGAGCACGCCGGTGGCCGGCATCACCGCCGCCACGCTGGGGGCCGTGAAGGCGCAGGTCGACTGGAGCAAGGTCGAGCGCGTGAAGGCCAGCGACGCGGCCGGCGCGCCCAACCAGACCACCTTCTTCGGCGCGCCCGCCTCGCCGGGCAACCTGAAGAACAACACGATGTTCCTGCCGTGGGCATCGTCGCCGTCCGGTGCTCCGGTGCGCGACACGCTGCTGGTGACGCAGCAGGGCACCGGCAAGCCGTGGCTCACGCTGCAGTCGATCGCTGCGGTGCAGCTGAAGGCGCCGTTCGCGGCCGGCTACGCCATCAAGAAGACCATCACCCCGGTCGAGCAGGCCACCGCAGGCAAGTACACGCGCGGCGACGTGCTGCGCGTGACGCTGGAGGTGAACGCCAGCGCCGACATGACCTGGGTCGTCATCAGCGACCCGATCCCGGGCGGCGCCACCATCCTCGGCGGCGGCCTGGGCCGCGACTCGCAGATCGCCACGCAGGGCGAGAAGAAGTCGGGCGCCGGCTGGCCGGCCTTCGAGGAACGCAGCTTCGAGGCCTTCCGCAGCTACTACGAGTACCTGCCCAAGGGCGTGGTGAAGATGGAATACACCGTGCGCCTGAACAACGTCGGCGACTTCGCGCTGCCGCCGAGCCGCGTCGAGGCCATGTACGCACCCGAAATGTTCGGCGAGGCGCCGAATGCACGGGTGAAGGTGGAGGCGGCGAAGTAGCCTGCAGGCAGGCCGTCCAGGTAAGGTGAAGGAGCGCTGCGGTCATCGCTCCTTCACCGGCCGCCTTCACCATCGCGGCGAACCAACCACCTGGAGGACACACCATGGGCCTGGCTGTCTGCGTCGGCATGCTCGCCGAACTGCTGGAAGACGACCCCGAGAGCGCCGAGGGCTTCGAGGAAGAACTGGCCGAAGTCAACCGCGTGCTGGCCGCCGCGGGGCTTCCCCTTCACACCGAACCGCGCGGGCCGCTCGAACTCGATTCGCGCGCTTCGACCGACGGCTTTCCGTACTCGTTCATCCACTACCTGCGCCGCGCGTATGCGCATCG
>CAJYQC010000406.1 GCA_913776885.1 uncultured Variovorax sp. | reverse complement strand
GTGGGGCGTGATCTACCAGGGCTACAACGCGACCTTCCCGAGCTTCTATCCGGAACTGTTCCGCACCCGCAACCGCGTCTCGGCCATGGCCATCTCGCAGAACATCGGCACCACCTTCACCGCGCTGCTGCCGGCCCTGTTCGCCGCCGTCGCGCCTCCCGGCTCGACCAACGTGTGGTTCACCGTGGGTGCCATCACCTTCGCGGTGACCGTGCTGTCCGCCCTGGCCGCCTTCAGCGCCCGCGAAACCTACCGCATCCGCATGCGCGACCTGGGCGACCCGAACGCAGTGCCGGTCGACAAGCAGGAGTACGACCGCCTGCGCGAGCAGACCATGCAGGAATCGCGCGTGACCAGGGCCACGGCCTGATTCCGGCACGGCAGGCGAAGACCTTTCGCCTGCCAAGGGTTGTGGCGCCGGGAAGAATGGCGCCATGACCTCCACATCTTCCCCCTCCCGCCTCAAGATCGACTTCGTCTCCGACGTGTCCTGTCCCTGGTGCGCCATCGGCCTGAGTTCGCTCGAGGCGGCACTGGGGAAGGTGGCGCCGGAGATCACCGCGGAGCTGCACTTCCAGCCCTTCGAGCTGAACCCGCAGATGCCGCCCGAAGGCCAGGACACCTTCGAGCACCTCAACCAGAAGTACGGCTCCACCCGCGAGCAGCAGGCCCAGTCGCGCGAGATGATCCGCCAGCGCGGCGCGGCGGTGGGCTTCGAGTTCAGCCCCGAAGGCCGTCCACGCGTCTACAACACCTTCGACGCCCATCGGCTGCTGCACTGGGCCGAGCTGGAGAGCCCCGCCAAGCAGGCGGCGCTCAAGAAGTTGCTGCTGAAGGCCTACTTCACCGACAGCCAGGATCCTTCCGACCACGAGGTGCTGGTGCGCGCCGCCGCCGAAGCGGGGCTCGATGCGGCCCGCGCCCGGCAGATCCTGGACAGCGACGAGTTCGCACAGGAAACCCGCGAACGCGAGCGCATGTACACCGACGCCGGCATCCACTCGGTGCCCGCGATCATCATCAACGACAGGCATCTGATCTCGGGCGGCCAGCCCGTCGAAGTGTTCGAGCGGGCGCTGCGCCAGATCGCCGGTGCTGCTCCTTTGAGCCTTGCCACAGCCTGACTTAGCTGGCGCTTAGGCGCCAGCTTTGCCCAGCGTTACGACGGTAAAGACCGTCAACCCGAAGCGGGCTCCGGTGGTTGAGGAGGCGTCACTGAACCACTGTCACACAGGAGCTCCGAAGATGAAGAAGAAAAGCCTAATCGCCGCACTCGCCCTCATGGCTGTGGCTTCGCTGCCGGCACTGGCGGACGAATACGGCAAGCACCCGTTCTATCTCCACGCCTTGTCCGACCTGCGCACCGCGGCCTGGAAAGTGGAGCACCGCCGCCCCGAGGACGGGCAGGTCTCGCGCGACGAGCAGGTGGTGATCGACGAGATCCACGCCGCCATCGGCGACCTGCAGCACGCCGCATGGCTCGACGGCAAGCCTGTCGAATGGCGCGAACCCACCGACGCATGGCTGCCGCGCGAGGGCCGCCTGCACGCAGCAGCCGACCTGCTGCGCAAGGTGCGCTCCGACGTGGCACGCGAAGAAGACGACCCGCGCTCGCGGCCATATCAGCAGCGCGGCCTCGCGCACGTCGACCTTGCACTTGCCACCGCACAGCACGCCATCGGCGACGTGCGCCGCCACGACATGCGCAGGGAGTGAGGGCGGTGCCGGCCACCGCTTCGCCGATCTTCTCCCAGCCCGCGCGGCGCGTGTCGATGGCGCTCGGCGCCTGCGCGCTGGCGCTGCTTGCGGCATGCGCGAGCGCGCCGGGGGATCATCGGCCCATGGTTTCGGTGTCGCTGCCCTCGCAGCAGGTGGACGAGGCCACGCGCCTGCGCTGGCTCGACCGCGTGAGCTGGGGCGCCAACGCGAGCAGCGACGCGCAGCTGGCGAAGCGCGGCCTGTCGCTGTGGATGCGCGACCAGCTCAACCCGCGGCCCGCGCCGCTGCCGCCGGCCGCGCAGGCGCAGATCGACGCGATGGAAATCTCGCGCGTGCCGCTCGACCAGATCGTCATAGGCCTCGAGGCGCAGCGCAAGGCGGCCGACGCGCTGCCCGACGAAGACCAGAAGAAGGCCGCGCGGCAGGAATACCAGCAGCACCTCAACACGCTGGTGCGCGAGGCGCAGCAACGCTTCGTGCTGCGTGCGCTCTATTCACCCAACCAGCTGCAGGAGCAGATGACGTGGTTCTGGATGAATCACTTCAACGTCAACCTGCGCAAGGACAACATTCGCGCGATGGTGGGCGACTACGAGGAGAATGCCATCCGCCCGCACGCGCTCGGCAGGTTCCGCGACCTGCTCGGCGCCACGCTGCACCATCCCGCGATGCTGCGCTACCTGGACAACGCGCAGAACGCCGCCAACCGCATCAACGAGAACTACGCACGCGAACTGATGGAGCTGCACACGCTGGGCGTGGGCAGCGGCTACACGCAGGGCGACGTGCAGGAACTCGCGCGCGTGCTCACCGGCGTGGGCGTGACCAACCAGCCGCTCGATGCGCCACCGCCGAACGTGCGGCCCAACCTGCGCGCCGACTACGTGCGCAAGGGCCTGTTCGAGTTCAACCCGAACCGGCATGACTACGGGCCGAAGACGCTGCTGGGCCAGCCCATACAGAGCCGCGGGCTGGCCGAGGCAGACGAGGCGCTCGACCGTCTCGCGCGCGCACCGGCCACGGCGCGCTTCGTCTCGCGCAAGCTGGCCGTGTACTTCGTCTCCGACGAACCGCCGCAGGCGCTGGTCGACCGCATGGCCGCAGCCTTCACGCGCAGCGACGGCGACATCGCCATCACGCTGAAGGCGCTGTTCGAGTCGCCCGAGTTCTCGGCCTCGCTGGGCCGCAAGTTCCGCGATCCGGTGCATTACGTGATGGCCGGCGTGCGGCTTGCCTACGACGACCGCGTCGCCATCAACGTGAACCCGATGCTCGGCTGGATCAACCGCATGGGCGAGCAGCTCTACGGCCACGAGACGCCCGACGGCTATCCGCTCAACGAGGCGGCATGGGCCAGCGCAGGGCAGATGAACACGCGCTTCGAGATCGCGCGCGCCATCGGTGCGAACGGTGCGGTGCTGTTCCGTGCGGACGACAAGGCGCCGCTGGAGAAGCCCGCGTTCCCGCCGCTGGCCGAGTCGCGCGCGGTGCGCACCATGCAGGTCGGCATGAGCGCGGACACGCGAGAGGCGCTTGCGCAGGCGAAGAACCCGCAGGAATGGAACACCTTCCTGCTGGCTTCGCCCGAGCTGATGCGGCGCTGAGGTTCGGGTTTTTCTCCCTCCCCCGCTGGGGGAGGGCGGGGGTGGGGGCAAGCGGCGTTCGATGAAGCGCTGAGGCTGAACAAGCGCCGCATGCCCCCATCCCAACCTTCCCCCAGAGGGGGAAGGAGCAAGGCAAGAAGAAAGGACAACCGTCATGCAACGTCGAGAACTCCTGAAGCTCGCGGCCGCCGCACCCTTCGCAGGCGCTGCCGCGAAAGTGATGGCCGCGCCCTCCGCCGAAGGCGCCAAGCTGCTGGTCGTGTTCCTGCGCGGCGCGTACGACTGCTGCAACCTGCTCGTGCCCACGGGCAGCGACTTCTACTACGCCTCGCGTCCCAACATCGCCATCGCGCGGCCCGGTACGCCCAATGGCGCGCTGCCGCTGGACGGCAACTGGGGCCTGCACCCCGCGCTGGCGCAGAGCGTGATGCCGATGTTCCAGCAGAAGCAGGCCTCCTTCGTCGCCTTTGCGGGCACCGACGACCTCACGCGCAGCCACTTCGAGACGCAGGACTCCATCGAGCTCGGCCAAGCCCTCGACAAGCGCCGCGACTACCGCTCGGGCTTTCTCAACCGGCTCGCTGGCGTGCTCGGCGCGGGCCCGGTCACCGACGTGTCGCCCATCGCCTTCACCGACCAGCTGCCGATCTCGATGCGCGGCACTGCCAAGGCCGCCAACATGGCGCTGGCCGGCAATGGCCGCTCAGGCATCGACGCGCGGCAGAGCCAGGTCATTGCGGCCATGTACCGCAACACTACGCTCGCACAGCCGGTGGCCGAGGGCTTCCAGGTGCGCGACGAAGTCATGCGCGCGGTGCAGGCCGAGATGGACGCCGCCAGCCGCAACGCCATGTCCGCCAAGGGCTTCGAGTTGGTGGCGCATCAGCAAGGCCATGCGGCGCGCCACCA
>CAJYQC010000405.1 GCA_913776885.1 uncultured Variovorax sp. | reverse complement strand
GTCGGCCACCAGCGTCACCACCGTCTTCACGCCGTTCTTCGGCGCCCAGTCGCCCATGGCCACCGACACCTGCGGCAGCGTGAAGCTCGAACGGACGATGTAGGGCGATGCCTCGGTGATGCTCGACGTGGCGGCGGCCATCACCAGCTGCGGCGTCTTCGACTGGGTGGCGATGGGCGCCACGGCGAGGGCCAGCGGCGTCAGGCCGAAGCCGGCGAGCACGTTGACCTTGTCGTTCACCACCAGCTCCTGCGCGAGACGCTTGGTCACGTCGGGCAGGCCGGTGTCGTCCTTGACGATCAGTTCGATCTTCTTGCCGGCCACGGTGTCGCCGTTCTGCGCGATGTACAGGCGGGCTGCGGCTTCGATCTGGCGGCCGGTGGAGGCCGACTGGCCCGTCATCGGGAGGATCAGGCCGATCTTGAACTTGTTGTCCTGGGCACTGGCCAGCGACATCGAAAGTGCAAGAGCCGACAGGGCGGCGGTCTGGATGAGATGGCGTCTTTGCATGATTTTTCCTTAGGGGGACGGAACGCGAACGGGGGTATTTTCAACACTTTGCAACATCTGGCGGAGCAGGCAATCACCTACCCCGCCCCTGCAGCGAACCATTGTTGCGCGATTGCCAAATGAACTGCGCGATCATCGCGCAGCTGCACTCTGGTAGCGACCGGATCAGCTGCCGGCGCGATAGGCCGAGTCGAGCGTGAGCGTACCCACAGCGCGTGACACGCAGGCGCAGATGCGCGTGGTCGACTTCTTCTCGTGCTCGCTGAGGAACACGTCGCGGTGGTCGACTTCGCCGTCGACCGCGATCACGTCCATCGCGCACAGGCCGCATTCGCCGCGCTTGCAGTCCGACAGCGTCTGCACGCCCGCTGCGTCGAGCGCATCGAGCAGCGTGCAGTCGGCCGGCACGGTGATGGTGAGGTCGTGGCGCGGAATACGCACCTCGAAGGACTGCGTGGCCAGGCGGCCGCTGCTGCCGAAGGTCTCGAAGCGCAGGTCGGCGATGGGGCGGCCCGCAGCCTGCCACGCGCGCTTGAGCGCTTCGAGCATCGGCACCGGCCCGCAGGTGTAGAGCTGGCCGCCCGGCGGCAGCGCGTCGATGGCCGCGGCGAAGTCGATGGGCGCGGCGCCCTCGTGCGCTTCGACGCTCTCGTCTCCCAGCGCCTCGCGCAGGTGCGGCAGGTAGCCGAATTCATCGGCGTTGCGCGCACCGTAGAGCATCTTCACCGGCACGCCGGTGCGCTTCGCATGCGCGGCCAGGCGCTGCGCCATCAGCACCAGCGGGGTGATGCCGATGCCGCCGGCCACCCGCAGGTAGCCCGGCGCCGACAGGTCGAGCGGAAAGTGGTTCTGCGGCGCGCTCACCTGCAGGCGGTCGCCCACCGCAAGCCGCCACATCGCGAGCGAGCCTCCGCGGCCGTCGTCCAGGCGCTTGACTGCGATGCGCCAGCAGCCGCCGTCGCCTTCGCCCACCAGCGAATAGGAGCGCGTCTGCACCCTGCCCTGCGCGGTCAGCACCTGCACCTGGAGGTGGGCGCCGGGCTCATGGGCGGCGGCGAATCCGCTGTCGGGGCGCAGCTCGAACTCGCGTACGGTGGGCGTCACGTCGCGCAGCGCGACGACCTGCGCCTGCATCCATTGAAGATCGCTTTTCATCGGGGAACACCAGGGGAGAAAAAGAAAGAAGCAGGAAGAGGAAGGGAAATCAGCCGCGCCGGCGGATCAGCTGCACGCCTGGCAGCGGCCGCTGCTCGGCGGTGGGTGTGCCGTGCAGCGCCTCGCGCAGGTTGCGCCGTGCGATGCGGCTGTGCTCGCGCATCAGCGCCTCGGCGCGCGAGCCCTCGCCGGCCTCGATGGCGTCGAGCACCTGCACGTGCTGGTCCTGCGCGACCACGAGCATGTCGCGCGCAGCCGGCGAATTGGCCTGCACCACGACGAAGCCCGAGGGCGATGCGAACGGCAGGTTGATCACGCGCTCCAGCTGCTGCGCGATGACGGGGCTGCCCGCCATCTCGCACAGCAGCGCGTGGAAGCGCTCGTTGTGCGTCACGTAGCGCGAGAAGGCGGCGTCGTCGAGCGCGGGCTCGCGCAGAAGTTCGTCGATGCGCTGCAGGCAGGCGCGCGCCTCGCGCAGCACCACCGGCGCCGCGCCGCGCTCGGCGGCGAGCCTGGCCACCAGGCCTTCGAGCGTGCCGCGCAGCTCGATGGCGTCGGCCACGTCGCGCTCGGAAAAAGTGCGCACCGCATAGCCACCGTTGGGCAGCGCCTCGAGCAGGCCTTCCTGTTCGAGCCGCATGAGGGCCGTGCGCACCGGCGTGCGCGACACGCCGAGCTGCTCGGAGATCGCCACTTCGGCGATGCGCGCGCCGCCGGGCAACTCGCCCGCGAGGATCATTTCCCTGAGCCGCAGCTGCGCCTTCACGGCCTGCGAGCTGCCGCTGTCGCTGGTCTCGGCGGGTGCGGAGACGGCCGCGACCTTCACACGGCTCACGCAGCCACCTTCTCGGCCGGACGGATCGGGATCGCTGCGCGCGCGGGCTTCTCCTTCTCGATCATGCGGTCGATGAGCTTGCGCGCCCACATCGAGCCGGCGTCGATGTTGAGGTTGTAGAACTGGTGGTCGGGGTGCTCGTCGATGGCCTTCTGCTGCGCCTCGAGCACGAGTTCGTCCTCGCGGAAGATGCCCGAGACACCCTCGCGCAGTTCGTGCGTGAGGCGCTGCTCGCCCAGGCAGTAGTTGCGCGCGAAGGCCCAGAAGTACAGGCAGGTCTTGTCGGTCTCGGGCGTGATGGTGTTGAGCACGTAGCCGTTGACGCCCTTGCTGCGGTCGCCGGGGTTTCCGTCGGAGGGCACCGCGCCGCTGCCGGCCTCGGCCACGCCGACGTCGATGTTCACCGTGCACGGGCCTTCGAAGCGGATGATCTGCCAGCGGTCGACCTTGCCGGTGTAGCCGCGCGCATGGCGGATCTGGCTGCCCCAGAACGGCGGCGGATCGATGTTCTCCATCCAGCGCGTGACGGTGGCCGAGCGGTCGCCGTGCGTGGCGACGAAGGGCGCCTCGGCCACTTCGCGGTTGCCGATGGAGGAGCCGTGCACGAAGGTCTCGTGCGTGAGGTCCATGAGGTTGTCGACGACGAGGCGGTAGTCGCAGTGGACTCGGATCATCTTGCCGTCGCCGGCCCAGGCCGGGTCGTCGTTCCAGTGCATGTCGGGGATGAGGGCCGGGTCGGCCTTGGCCGGGTCGCCGGGCCAGATCCACACGAAGCGGTGCTTCTCAGCCACCGGGAAGCTGCGCACGCAGGCCGAGGGGTTCAGCGTTTCCTGGCTGGGCATGTGGGTGCAGCGGCCCTGGCTGTTGTAGACGAGGCCGTGGTAGCCGCAGACCACCTCGTCGCCTTCGAGGCGGCCGAGCGACAGCGGCATCAGCCGGTGCCAGCAGGCGTCTTCCAGCACGGCGACCTGTCCGTCGGTACGGCGGAACAGCACCACTTTCTGGTTGCAGATGGTGCGTGGCAGCAGCGCGTGTCGCACTTCGACGTCATAGGCGGCGGCGTACCAGGCGTTGAGGGGGAAGGCGGTCGTGGGCGTTTTCATGAATACTCAATGTATACAGAAACAGTGGAATTTCCAGCGTTTTCGACCGATTCAAGGGTAAACACCGAGAGATCTGTATACAGCCATCGATGTTTCGATGGCGATACGATGCTCCGTCCACTTCCCCGATCACGATCACGACGGAGCCATCCATGACCCAGCACGCCGCCTTGCCTGCCCGCTATGACCACGTGGGCAGCTTCCTGCGCCCCAAGTACCTGCTCGAAGCCCGCGAGCAGAAGGCCAAGGGCGAGATCACGCCCGAGCAGCTTCGCCTCGTCGAGGACAAGGCGATCACCGAGATCGTCAAGTTCCAGGAAGACATCGGCCTGAAGAGCATCACCGACGGCGAGTTCCGCCGCACGTACTTCCACATCGACTTCCTCGACCAGCTCGGCGGCGTGAAGACCGACATCCCGGTCACCATCCGCAAGCCCGACGGCACCGAGGAGCTGGCCCCGCCCGCGATGCGCGTGATCGACAAGGTCCGCCACGTGAAGGACATCCAGCTGGCCGACTTCCAGTACCTCAAGAGCCAGGTGTCCGCAGGCAATACGCCGAAGGTGACCATCCCCTCGCCGACCATGCTGCACTTCCGCGGCGGCCGCGCCGGCATCAGCAAGGACGCGTACCCCGAGCTCGACCCGGCCTTCTATGACGACGTGGCCAAGGCCTATGGCGACGAGCTGCGCTCGCTGGCCGCAGCCGGCTGCACCTACGTGCAGATGGACGACACCAACCTTGCCTACCTGTGCGACGAGCACATGCGCGAAGCCGCCCGCAAGCGCGGCGACGACCCCAACGAGCTGCCCCACCGCTATGCCGCCTTCATCAACAAGGTGGTGGCGCAGAAGCCGCCGGGCATGCTGCTGGCCATGCACCTGTGCCGCGGCAACTTCAAGAGCACGCACGCCGCCGCCGGCAACTACGAGCCCGTGGCGGAAGCGCTGCTCAAGGAGATGGACCTCGACGCCTACTTCATGGAATACGACGACGCCCGCTCTGGCGACTTCAAGCCGCTGCGCTACCTGCCCAAGGGCAAGACGGTGGTGCTCGGCCTCGTGACCACCAAGTTCGGCGAGATGGAAGACAAGGACGAGCTCAAGCGCCGCATCGACGAGGCAGCCAAGTACGCCTCGCTCGACCAGCTCGCGCTGTCGCCGCAGTGCGGCTTCTCCAGCACCGTGCACGGCAACAACATCGCGGTGGAAGCGCAGCGCAACAAGCTGCGCCTGGTGGTCGAGACGGCGCAGGAGGTCTGGGGCTCAACCTGATCCACGCTTTCTGTTGAAGTCGGGAGATGAAAAGACTCGCCCCCAGGCTTCGCGCAGTTCGTGTCGCTTCGCCCACCCCCTCACCGGAGGCAACACCGGTGGCCCGGCAAAGCCGGTTCCACGGTGTTCCTCGAACAGGCCGGCAGGACTTCATGCGCAGCGGGTCAAGCGACGCAATGGAGGAAGCGCAATGACGCGAATCTATTCAGGCCCCCTCAGCATGTTCGGCGCCAAGGTCGAGATCGCGGCACGCGAGAAAGGCGTGCCGTTCGAGCTGGTCATGGTGCCCTTCATCGAAGGCGACTTCTACGAGCCCAAGCACCCCGAGGTGCTTCGGGTCAATCCCGTCAAGCAGCAGGTGCCGGTGCTGGTCGACGACGAGGTCTCGCTCTTCGACTCCACCCAGATCTTCGAATACCTGGAAGACCGCTACCCCAGCCCCGCGCTGTGGCCCCAGGGCATCGCCGAACGGGCCTGCGCGCGGCAGCTGGAGCAGAAGTCCGACGAGGTCTTCTTCCCGAACGTGATCAAGCTCTTCGGCCTGCAGGAGGCCATGCAGAGCGCTCCGGCCGTGGCGGCATGCGCCGGCTGCGCCCGCTTCTACGACGAGATGGAAGGCCTGCTCGCCACGCGCGAGTACTTGGCAGGCCCCTACTCCTTCGCCGACATCGCCTTCTACATGGCCTGCATCTTCGCGGACCGCAAGGGCGCGGGCATGACCGATGCCACGCCGCGCCTGCTCGCTTGGCGCGCGCGCGTGGGCGACAGGCCCGCGGTGCGCGCGGTGGTCGAGCCGATGATGCGTTTCCTCGCCTCGCAGGGACGCGGCGTGCCCGCCTTCCTGCAGCACTGAAGGGCCACTGGCCGCGGCGCGCCCATCGCTCAGGCATCATCGGTTCATGCCGACCAAAGAGTTCGACTGGCTGCCTTCCGTTTCGCAGCACTTTCTCGTCGTCACTTTCGCCCTGCTGGTCTACGTGCTGACCACGCGCGCGCGCCGAGAACAGCGCGCTCCCACCACCGCCATCGCCTGGGTCATGGGGCTGGTGCTGATGCCCTATTTCATCCTGCCGATGTACCTGCTGTTCGGCCAGCGCAAGCTGCGTCCGGCGGGCTCGCCGCGGCCGCCGCGCTCGGTGCCGCCGGGGCACTGGGCGGCCGACCTGATCGAGAGCTTCGGCCTCGCGCCGCCGGGGCCCTGCGCGATCCGCATGCATGCCGACGGCGAGGCCGCGCGCCAGGCGTTGCTGCAGGTGATCGACGGCGCGCGCGAGCGCATCGACGTGTGCACCTTCATCATCGGCGACGACGCCCTGGGCCACTCGGTGCTCGAGCGGCTCGCGCAGCGGGCGCGCGAGGGCATCAAGGTGCGGGTGCTGCTCGACGGCTTCGGGGCGCTGTCGCTGCCGCGGCATCACTTCGACCGGCTGCGCTCGGCGGGCGGCGAAGTGGCGGTGTTCCGGCCCTTCTTCAGCCTGCGCCGCATGGGCCCGCGCAACCTGCGCAACCACCGCAAGTTCACCATCGCCGACGACGGCTGGCTGTGGTCGGGCGGACGCAACCTTGCGGGCGAGTACTTCACCGGCAACGACAGCCACCCGCAGGCCTGGCGCGATCTCTCCGTCGAACTGACGGGCCGCGGCTGCTGCCACGCTGCCGCGCAGGTCGA
>CAJYQC010000404.1 GCA_913776885.1 uncultured Variovorax sp. | reverse complement strand
GCGCGTGGCGGCCGCCCCGCGCAACACGCTCGCCACGCTGGCACGCCAGCACGGGGTTGCCGCGGGCAATGCGGTTGCGCTGCTGCACGTGGAGCCCGGCAGTGACGCCGACGAGCCGCGCGCCCTTCGCCTGGCGCTGGGCCGGCTGTGGACCTTCGGCGCCGAGATCGAACTCTCGCGCCTGATCGCCCGTGCCGGCGCGCAGCGCGTGCGCCTGCCGACCACGCCTTTCGAGCGCAAGCGCTGCTGGGTCGACATCGCCCCAACCCCGGCCACCGCGCCCGCCGCCAGTTCCTCTGCTTCTGCCTTCCTCTCGTCCATTGCGGCTGCGCCCGTCGCCGCCGTCGTCGTACCACCCATTTCCATGGAGCCGATCGTGACCGCTGCTACGCCATCACCGCTTCCTCCGCCAGCCGCATCGCCCATCGACGCCCGCCTGCGCGCCCTGTTCGAAGACATCTCCGGCCTCGACATGGCGCAGGCCGAGGGGCAGGCGCCCTTCGGCGAACTGGGCCTCGATTCGCTCACGCTCACGCAGGCGGCCACGCAGATCAAGAAGCACTTCAAGGTCAACGTGAGCTTCCGACAACTGATGGAGAACTACCGCAGCTTCGACGCTCTCTCGGCCTTCCTGCGCGAGAGCCTGCCGCCCGAAGCCGCACCGGCCCCGGCCGCCGCGAGCGCGCCAGTCCAAACCGCGGTCTCCGTCACTCGGGCGCCCGTGCAGCAGCCGGTGCCGATGCCGCTCTACATGCCGGTGCAAGGCAGCGCCGTCATGGGCGACGGCCATCTGCCACAGCTGATTTCGCAGCAGATGGAATTGATGCGCCAGCAGCTCGCGCTGCTGTCGGGCGCGGTTCCCTCGGGGCCGCTGATGACGCTGCAGGCCGTGGCGCCGTCCCAGGCAGTTCCCGCTCCCGTGGCGGCTGCGCCGGCTGCCGCGCCCGCCCCTGCTGCTTCTGCTGCTGCCGCCGAAGAACCCGCCCAGCCCGTGCGCTACGACGTGAGCAAGGCCTTCGGCGCCATCGCCCGCATCCACACCCAGCGCACCTCCGAGCCCAGCGGCCGGCAGAAGGCGCGGCTCGCGGCCTTCATCCGCCGCTACGTGGAGCGCACGCGCAAGAGCAAGGAATTCACCGAGGCCAACCGGGCGCACATGGCCGATCCGCGCGTGGTCAACGGCTTCCGGCCGATCACGAAGGAGATCACCTACCAGATCGTCATCGAGCGCTCCAAGGGCTCGAAGATGTGGGACCTCGACGGCAACGAGTACGTCGACGCGCTCAACGGCTTCGGCATGAACATGTTCGGCTGGCAGCCCGACTTCGTGCAGGAGGCGGTGCGCAGGCAGCTGGACGCCGGCTACGAGATCGGCCCGCAGCACCCGCTGGCCGCCGATGTGACGGCGCTGATCTGCGAACTCACCGGCAACGACCGCGCGGGCCTGTGCAACACCGGCTCCGAAGCGGTGATGGCCGCGCTGCGCATCGCGCGCACCGTCACCGGCCGCAGCACCGTGGTGGTGTTCACCGGTTCCTACCACGGCACCTTCGACGAAGTGCTGGTGCGCGCCGGCAAGGCCGGCAAGGGCCTCTCGGCTGCGCCGGGCGTGATGAGCGGCATGTTCGGCGACATCCGCGTGCTCGACTACGGCACGCCCGAGGCGCTGGCATTCATCCGCGAGAACGCGGGCGACCTGGCCGCGGTGGTGGCCGAGCCGGTGCAGAGCCGCCGGCCCGACTTCCAGCCGCGCGAGTTCCTGCACGAACTGCGCGAGATCACCGCGAAGAACGGCTGCTGCCTGATCTTCGACGAGGTCATCACCGGATTCCGCACCGCGCTGGGCGGCGCGCAGGAGTTCTTCGGCGTGCGCGCCGACCTGGCCACCTACGGCAAGGTCATAGGCGGCGGCTTTCCGGTGGGCGTGATCGCCGGCAAGCGCGAGTTCATGGACGCGCTGGACGGCGGCGCCTGGCAGTACGGCGACGACTCCATCCCCGGCGTGGGCGTGACCTACTTCGCCGGCACCTTCGTGCGCCATCCGCTCGCGCTCGCGGCGGCGAAGGCGTCGCTGGAGCATCTGAAGGAAGCGGGGCCGACGCTGCAGTCGGGCCTGAACACGAGCACCGCCGCCATGGCCGCGGAGCTCACGGGCTGGTGCAAGGAAGTGGGCGCGCCGGTGGAGATCCGCCACTTCGCATCGCTGTGGCGCGTGAGCTGGCTCGAAGACCATCCGCTGCAGGACCTGCTGTTCGCCATGATGCGCAGCCGCGGCGTCCACATCCTGGACAACTTCCCCTGCTTCCTCACGAGCGCCCACAGCGCCGAGGACATCGCCTTCATCCAGCGCGCCTTCAAGGAGTCGGTCGCCGAGATGCAGGAATCCGGCTTTCTGCCGCGCCGCGCCGTGCCACTCACCGGCTTCGAGCTGCACAAGCCCGCCGAGGAAGGCTCCGTGCTGGCCCGCGACATCGACGGCCAGCCCTTCTGGTACGTGCCCGACGCGGCCGCTGCCAGCCAGCAACACGTCAACGGAAAGGTCGCAGCATGAACGCCGTTCTCAAGCCCGCCGCGAGCGGCGCCGTGGAATGCATCATCCCCACCACGGAATCGCAGCGCGAGGTCTGGCTCGGCGCGTCGCTGAGCCCGGAGGCCTCGATGGCCTACAACGAATCGGTGCTGCTGCGCCTGCGCGGCGAGCTCGACAACCCGGCGCTCGCGCGCTCCATGGCGCGGCTGCTGCAACGCCACCAGGCCCTGCGCTCCACCATCTCGCCCGACGGCACCTGCATGCTGGTGAGCCACGCGGGGGGCAGTCCGATGGCCGAGCATGACCTGTCGGACCTCTCGCCCGAGGCCCGCGCGCTGGCACTGCGCGATGCGCACGACGAGGCCGTGTGCACGCCGTTCTCGCTGGAGCATGGTCCGCTGTTTCGCGCCGCGCTCTACCGCCTTGGCGAAACCGAGCACGAACTGGTGATGTCGGCACACCACGTGGTGTGCGACGGCTGGTCGTGGGCGGTCATCACCGAGCAGTTGGGCCATCTCTACGCCGAGGAGACCGGCACCGGCCTGAAGCTCAAGGACGCGCCGCTGTTCTCCGACTTCGCCGCCGAGGAAGCCGCTGCCGCCGCGCACCCCGACATGCAGGCGCACATCGACTACTGGCTGGGCCGCTTCCCCGGCAGTCCGCTGCCGGTGCTCGACCTGCCGCTGGACCGCCCGCGCCCGGCCGCGCGCACCTTCAATTCACGGCGCGCCGAGCGGCTGCTCGACAAGCAGCTGGTCGCCGCGGTGCGCTCGGCGAGCACCAAGGCCGGCGTCAGCCTCTTCACCGGGCTGCTCAGCGGCTTCGTGGCGACGCTGCAGCGTCTTTCGGGGCAGGACGACATCGTGGTCGGCATTCCGGCATCGGGCCAGCTCGCGCACGACATGCCGGGCCTGGTCGGCCACTGCGTGAACCTGCTGCCGCTGCGCATCGCCGCGCACGGCGGCATGCGCTTCGACGCGCTGATGGACGAATGCAACACCGCCGTGCTCGACGCCTTCGACCACCAGGCGCTCACCTATGGCGCGCTGCTGGGCCAGCTCTCGCTGCAGCGCGACCCGAGCCGGCTGCCGCTGGTGAGCGTGGCCTTCAACGTCGATCCCGACGTGGCCAGCAGCGCGCAGGCCTTCACCACGCTCGAGGTGGTGCAGGACACCATCGCCCGCCGCTACGAGAACTTCGAGCTCTTCGCCAACCTGCGCCCGCACGAGGGCGGCCTGATGGTCGAGGCCCAGTACAACACCGACCTGTTCGACGAGGTGAGCATCCAGCGCTGGCTCGACATGTTCGAGTGCGTGCTGCAGTCGGCCTCGCACAAGCCCGACGAGACCGTCGGCCACCTGGAGGTGCTCTCGGCCCGGGCCGCGCGCGACCTGATCGCGCTGCAGCCGGCGCGCGTTCCGCTGGTCGGCGCGCCGCTGGCGCATGCGGGCTTCGTGGCGCGTGTGCCGATGCAGCCCCACAGCCCCGCGGTGCGCGACGGTGCCCGGACCTGCAGCTACGGCGAACTCGATTCGCTGTCCAACCGCCTCGCGCGTGCCTTGCGTGCACGCGGCGTGGGCCGCGGCCAGCGCGTGGGGCTTTGCCTGGAGCGCAGCCTGGAGATGGTGGTCGCGATGCTGGGCGTGCTCAAGGCAGGTGCCTCCTACGTGCCGCTGGACACCGCCTTTCCGCAGGCCCGGCTGGACCACTACGCCACCGACGCCGGCCTCAGCCTGATGCTGACCTCGTCGGACATCGCGGCCGCGCCGCGCGACTGGCGCGCCGACGCGGGCGCCCGCATCTTCGAGATCGACCGCGACAACTGGCGCCAGCTCTCGGGCGAGCCGCTGCCGCCGAGCGCGGACGACCCCGGCCCCGACGACGCCTCCTACATCATCTACACCTCGGGCTCGACCGGCCTTCCCAAGGGCGTGATCGCCCATCACCGCGGGGTGGCGCACCTGCTGCAGTGGATGCAGCGCGAATCGAATGTCGGCCCGCAGGACCGCATCGCGGCGGTCACCACGCTGTCGTTCGACATGGCCGTGCCCGACCTGCTGCTGCCCCTGGCGGCGGGTGCCGAGCTGGTGATGGTCAAGCGCGAGGTCGCGATGGACGGCACGCGCCTGTCGCGCACGCTGGACGCGGAGCAGATCACCCTGCTGCAGGCCACGCCCGGCATGTGGCAGCTGCTGCTCGATGCCCAGTGGGCCGGCGGCGCGCCGGGTTTTCGCGGCTGGACCGGCGGCGAGGCGCTGCGCCCGAGCATGGCGCTGGCGCTGTGCGAGCGCATGGAGAGCCTGTGGAACGGCTACGGGCCGACCGAGACTACCGTGTACTCCACCGCCTGGCACGTGCGTCCGGAAGAGATCGCCTCGCGCGGCGTCTCCATCGGCAGGCCGGTGGACAACACCGAGATCTGGATCCTCGACGCCGACCTGCAGCCCTGCCCCATCGGCGTGCCGGGCGAGATCTGCATCGCGGGCGAAGGCGTGTCGCTGGGCTACATCGACCGCCCCGAGCTGACGGCAGAGCGCTTCGTCACCGTGCGCATCTTCGGCACGCCCAAGAAGATTTACCGCTCCGGCGACCGCGGCCGCTGGCGCAACGACGGCCTGCTCGACCACCTGGGGCGGCTCGACTTCCAGGTGAAGGTGCGCGGCTACCGCATCGAGCCCGGCGAGATCGAGGTGCGCTGCTGCGAGGTCCAAGGCGTTTCGCGCGCGGTGGTGATCGCCCGCGAGGACAACCCCGGCGACGTGCGCCTTGTGGCCTACCTCGCGCTCAAGCAGGGTGCGGGCTTCGATCTCGAGACGCTGATGGTGCACCTGCGCAAGCACCTGCCGGCCTTCATGCTGCCGCAGCACGTGGTGACGATGGACGTGCTGCCCAAGCTGGCCAACGGCAAGATCGACCGCGTCGCGCTTCCGCCTCCGCAGGCGGTGGCGCGCGACGAGGTGCGCCGCGGCGCGGCCCCGCGCAACGAGCACGAGCGCAAGGTGCTCGCGCTGATGGAGAAAGTGCTGAGCCTGCCCGGGCTGGACATGCACGACGACTTCTTCACCATGGGCGGCCATTCGCTGCTGGCGGCGCGCCTGACCACGCTGCTGAGCCGCGAGTTCCAGGTGACGGTGCCGCTGCGCACCCTCTTCGAGTCGCCCACGGCCGAGAAGCTGGCGGCATCCATCCAGGCGCTGCAGGGTTCTGGCGTCGGGCTGCAGGCGCCGATCGGCCGCAGCATCGGGCGCACCACGGCACCGCTGACGCTGGCGCAGGAGCGCATCCGCTTCATGGAGCAGCTGCATCCGGGCCGATCGGTCTACAACGCGCCTTCGGCACAGCGGCTCACCGGGCAGCTCGACGCGGCGCGCTTCGAGGAGGTGTGGCGCGAGATCATCCGCCGCCAGCCTTCGCTGCGCACGCACATCGACGTCGATGCCGAAAGCGGCAAGCCGGTGCAGGTGATTTCGCAGTCAGCGGAATTCGCGCTGCCGCTGGTCGACCTGCGCAGCCTTCCCGCCGACCAGCGCGAGGCCGAGCTGGCCGAGCGCATGCAGGAGCTGGCCGACCGGCCGATCGACATCCACAGCGCGCCGATGATGAACGCGGCGCTGTTCCGGCTCGACGAGGACGAGCACGTGTTCCTCTTCGTTCCGCACCATCTGATCTGGGACGGCTGGTCCTTCGACCTGATGCAGCGCGAGATGGCGGCGCTGTACGACGCCGCCGAGCGCGGCCGCCCGCACAACCTGCCCACGCTCTCCACCACCCAGGGCGACTACGCCGAATGGCTGGAGAACTGGCTCGAGGGGCCGGCCTGCGCGGAGCAGCTTGCCTTCTGGCGCGGCCGCCTCGAAGGCGCCAAGGCCGTGCGCCCGCCCGTGACAGACATGCCGCGGCGCGCCGGCAAGAGCGGCCAGGGCGGCGCGCACTGGATCCACATCGACCTGCAGAGCACGCAGCGGCTGCGCGAGATCGCGCGCGACATGGACGTGACGCTGAGCATGCTGACCTTCGGCGTGTACGCGCTGACCATGGCACAGGTCACCGGCAACGACGCCATCGTCATCGCCAACCCCGTGCGCGGGCGCCAGCAAGCCGAAACCGAAGACGTCATGGGCTTCTTCAACAACGTGCTGCCGGTCTCGCTCGCCATCGACCGCTCGCTCACGCTGCCGGCCTTCATGCGCTACGTGAAGCAGGAGCTGCTGTCGATGATGAACAACCAGCAGGTTCCCTTCGAGCGCCTGATGCAGGAGCCGGGCTACGCGGGACAGATCAAGACCGCCGGGCCCTACCAGTCGATGTTCTCGTTCCAGGACGCCCGTGAGCGCGCCCGCTCGGTCGGCAGCCTGCAGACCCGCCAGGTGCACGTGATGCAGCACGGCGCCACCGACGACATCGGCGTGTGGCTGATGGACAAGCCGCACGGCCTGGAAGGCGCGCTGATCTACAACGCCGACGTCTACCTGCGCGAGACCGGCGCCCAGCTGCGCGAGCGCTACCTCGAGGTGCTGCGCCGCGTGGCCGACGAACCCGGCGCCACGCTGGAGCGCATCACCGACACCGAGACCTCGACCAGTGCCGCCTACCTGCGCAAGCTGGCTGCGGCCGACCCCGCCAGGGCGGCTGCGCCCGGCGCAGTGCCGGAGGGCAACGGCGGCGCCATCAGGGCGAAGCAGAGCCAGCTCGAACCGGAGCAGGCGCAGCTCGCCCGGATCTGGGCCGAGGTGATCGGCATCGACGTGGCCGACATCCGCGCGAGCGACAACTTCTTCGACCTGGGCGGCGACTCGCTGCTGGTGCTGCGCGCGGTGCAGCAGGCACAGCAGGCGCTGGGCCACCGCGTGGAGCCGCGCCGCTACCTGTTCGAGAACCTCGGGCAGATCGCCGCTTCGCCGCGCAGCGCCTCCGAAGGCGTGCCCTCGGACCTCGCCGAACTCGCAGCAGGCACGGCAGCGCGCGCGCAGCAGCAGCATCAGCGCGGCGGGCTGCTCGGCGCGCTCGGCGGCTGGCTGCGCAAGGGGTGATGGACATGAATGGCAGCGCACCCCAGCCGCTTTCCATCGACGTGCCGCTGTGCCTGTACGTCGACCTCGACAGGTTCGCCGGACTTCCCTCCGAGCAGGTTCTCTCCGATGACGAGCGCAAGCGCGCCGAAGCCATCAGCACGCCGCTGGAGCGCCAGCGCTTCGTGGCCTCGCACCTCGCGCTGCGGCAGGCGCTGAGCGAGTACACCGGCCTGCAGCACGCCGAGCTGCACCTTTCCAAGGGCTCCTTCGGAAAGCCGTCGCTCACCGGCCATGCGCGCACGCAGTTCTCGCTGAGCCACAGCCAGGGGCTGGCGCTGATCGCCATCGGCGGGCGCGGCCCGCTGGGCGCCGACATCGAGCTGCTGCGTCCGGTGCCCGACGCGGCGGTGCGCGCGGCCGAGCATTTCACCCGCCGCGAGCAGGAAGCACTGGCCGCCCTGCCCGCGAACCAGCGCGACCGCGCCTTCCTGACCTGCTGGACGCGCAAGCAGGCCTGCCTCAAGGCGATCGGCGTGGGGCTGCTGGTGTCTCCGCAGAGCTTCGAAGTGGGCCTGGAGCCGGACTGCCGCAGCGTGGAGATTTCGGTTGCGGGCCGCATCCTGTGGCTGCTGCTGGGGCCTGCGCCCGAGCGGATGGACTGCGTGGGCTCCATTGCCGAATGGCGCCAGACGGAAGCGCGCGCCGGCCGCGCCAGCCACTCCGGGCCCCTGCTGGAGGCGCACGCATGAGCCGCATGAACCGCATGACGCCGATCATGTTCGGGCCCGCCTCGCGGCAGCTGTTCGGCGTGTTCCACGCGGCCGAGGGTGACGACGGCGCAGCGGGCGGCACCGCCGTGCTGCTTTGCCCGCCCTTCGGGCAGGAGGGCCTGCGCACGCACCGCTTCTTCAAGGTGCTGGCCGAGCGGCTCTCGCGCTCGGGCATCGCCACGCTGCGCTTCGATTTCTACGGCTCGGGCGATTCGCCGGGCGAGGAGGCCGAGGGCGAACTCGACGGCTGGCGCCGCGACCTGTGCTCGGCGCACGAAGAACTGCGCCGCCGCGCACCCGGCGCCTCCATCGTGTGGATCGGTGCGCGGCTGGGCGCCACGGTGGCCGTGCTGGCTGCGCGCGGCGGTCGCTGCGACCCGGTGCGCCTGGTGCTGTGGGAGCCGGTGATCGACGGACGCAGCTATGCCCGGCTGCTGCGCGAGCAGCACGTGGCGGCCATCGACACCACCTTCTGCATTCCCGACCTGGCGTGGCGCCGCAGCCTGCTGCAGGAGCCCGAGGCGATGCCGCAGGAAGCGCTGGGCACCGTGCTGTCGGCCGCACTGCGCGCGCAGCTGGCGGCGCTGGTGCCCGAATCGCTGCCGCTCACCGCGCTGCACGACACGCTGGTGCTGGCCGAGCCCGACGACGAGCGCACCGCCCAATGGGCCGCCGACCAGCAGTCGCGCCACATGCCGGTGCGCCTCGCGTACTTCAGCCACCAGCTCGACTGGACCTCCGACCCCTACCCCAACAGCGCGATGGTCCCGGCCGATGCGCTCAACCGCCTGCAGGGTGCTCTTCATGAATGACCCGACCACCACGCTCCCGTTCGCCATCACCCAGGCGCCGCTGCTGTTCGGCCCCGGCGACGCGCTGATGGGCATGCTCACGCTCCCCGTGCGGCCTGCGCACAGCGGCATCGCCTGCCTGATGTTCAACATGGGCGCCAACCACCGGGTGGGGCCGCGGCGCATCAACGTGAAGCTGGCGCATCTGCTGGCCGCACGCGGCGTGGGCAGCCTGCGCTTCGACCTGGGAGGCATCGGCGACAGCGACGCGCTGGCCACCTCGCCCGACCTGCAGATGCGCGCGGTGCACAGCCTGAGAGCGGCGATGGATGCGGCCGAGCGCACGCTGGGTGCGCGGCAGTTCGTGATCATGGGCATGTGCTCGGGCGTGGAGCAGGCCATGTCGGCCGCGCTGATCGACCGGCGCGTGGTCGCGCTTTCTCTGTTCGACGGGTTCGCCTTTCCGGAGCTGCGCGCGCGGCTGGAGCGCAACCTGCGGCGCGCGCTGGCCGCGCCGGCGCATCCCTCGTTCCCTGGCAAGGCCAGGCGCTGGCTGCAGCGCCGCTTCCTGCGCAGCCACTCGACCACGCCCATGCCGGGCTTCTTCGCGGAAAGGCGCGCGCCCGAGGCCAATGCCGTCTGGTTCGGCGGGGCGCTGCAGCGGCTGGCCGAACGCAACGTGGCGATGCAGCTGATCTATTCGGGCTCGCTGCACGTGTGCGACCGCGGCCGCGACCAGCTCGGCGCCTTCGCGCG
>CAJYQC010000403.1 GCA_913776885.1 uncultured Variovorax sp. | reverse complement strand
GGTGCTGCTGCCGCTCGCGCTGCCCACCCTGCTGGCCGGCGTGCGCACCGCCACCGCGATCGCCATCGGCACAGCCACCATCGCCGCCTTCATCGGCGCGGGCGGCTTCGGCGAACGCATCGTGACGGGCCTGGCCCTCAACGACCGCGAGCTGCTCATGGCAGGCGCACTGCCCGCAGCGGCACTGGCGCTGCTGAGCGAGGGCATCTTCGAACTCATCGAGCACCTCATGCGCCGGCGCCGGCGGGCGCCGCCGTCGTCATTGCCAGCTTGACGCCGTCGTTTTTGGTATTCCCTTCGCGCCTTCTGCGAAATCTTCGCGCCCTCTGCGTCGGGCTGCCCGCTCCCGATGCCGCTCCCGCCCCTGAAACTCAGGCCAGCGTGTAAGCCGTCTTCACCGTCGTGAAGAACTCTTGCGCATAGCGCCCCTGCTCGCGCGGACCGTAGCTCGATCCCTTGCGGCCGCCGAAGGGCACGTGGTAGTCGACACCCGCCGTCGGCAGGTTGACCATCACCATGCCGGCCTGGCTGTGGCGCTTGAAGTGCGTGGCGTACTTCAGCGAGGTGGTGGCGATGCCGGCCGAGAGGCCGAACTCGGTGTCGTTGGCCGTGGCCAGTGCTTCCTCGTAGTTCTTCACGCGGATCACGCTGGCCACCGGGCCGAAGATCTCTTCCTTGTTGATGCGCATGCCCGCAGCAGATTCGCTGAAGAGGGCCGGCGACATGTAGTAGCCGTCGGTCTCCAGCTTCAGCAGCTCGCCGCCCGCGGCCAGCGTGGCGCCTTCGCTCTTGCCGATGGCGACGTATTCCATGTCCTGGTCGAGCTGCGACTTCGACGAGACCGGGCCCATGTCGGTGCCCTGCGCGAGCGCGTCGCCCACCTTGATCTTCGCCATGCGTTCCTTCATGGCTTCGATGAATTTCGGATAGATGCCCTCGGTCACGATGAGCCGGCTCGACGCGGTGCAGCGCTGGCCTGTCGAGTAGAAGGCGCTCTGCACGCTCAGCTCCACGGCCTGTGCCAGGTCGGCATCGTCAAGAATCACCTGCGGGTTCTTGCCGCCCATCTCGAGCTGCACCTTCTTGTGGTTGGTGACGCACTGCACCGCGATGTTGCGGCCCACGCCCACCGAGCCGGTGAAGCTGATCGCGTGGATGCCCGGGTGGTTGACCAGCGCATTGCCGATGACGCTGCCGCGCCCCATCACCAGGTTGAACACGCCGGCCGGAATGCCCGAGCGGCTGATGATCTCGGCGATCGCCCAGGCGCTGCCCGGCACGAGGTCGGCGGGCTTGAGCACCACGCAGTTGCCGAATGCCAGCGCGGGCGCGATCTTCCAGGCCGGAATGGCGATCGGGAAATTCCACGGCGTGATGAGGCCGACCACGCCGACCGGCTCGCGCGTGATCTCCACGCCGATGTTCGGCCGCACCGAAGGCAGCACCTCGCCCGACAGGCGCAGGCACTCGCCCGCGAAGAACTTGAAGATGTAGCCCGCGCGCGCGGCCTCGCCGATGCCCTCGGCCTTGGTCTTGCCCTCTTCCCGCGCCAGCAGCGTGCCCAGCTCTTCCTTGCGCGCGAGGATCTCGTTGCCGATCTTGTCCAGTGCGTCGGAGCGCGCCTGCACGCTGCCGGTGGCCCACGCCGGGAAGGCCGCGGTGGCGGCCGCCACGGCCGCATCGACGTGCGAGGCATCGCCCTGCGTGTACTGGCCGATCACGTCGGACAGGTTGCTCGGATTGACGTTGGGGCTGTAGCCGGCGCCTGCACGCCATTCGCCGCCGATGAGGTTGTCGAAGTTCTGCATGTCGGGTCCTTTTTCAATACGGTTCAAAGAATCGCCAGTCATTGCGGGAATGCCGCAGAACCGGCTTTGCCGGGCCGCAGGTATCGCACCCCCGCAAGGGGGTTGGCGGCCACACGAAGTGGGCAAGCCTGTGGGTGGTTGTCTACCTCACCATGCAGGGCTTCTTGTTGTCGAAGGTCCACCCCGGGATCAGGTACTGCATCGCCTGCGCATCGTTGCGCGCGCCCAGGCCGTGCTTCAGGTACAGCTGGTGCGCCTTCTCCACGGCATCCATGTCGAGCTCCACGCCAAGCCCCCCGCGCGTGGGCACCTTCACGAAGCCGTCCTCGATCCTCAGCGGCGCCCTGGTCAGGTGCTGGCCGTCCTGCCAGATCCAGTGCGTGTCGATGGCCGTCACCTTGCCCGGCGCGGCCGCCGCCACGTGCGTGAACATCGCGAGCGACACGTCGAAGTGGTTGTTCGAGTGCGAGCCCCAGGTCAGGCCCCAGGCCTGGCACAGCTGCGCCACGCGCACCGAGCCCTGCAGGGTCCAGAAATGCGGGTCGGCCAGCGGAATGTCGACCGACTGCAGCGAGAGGCTGTGCACCATCTCGCGCCAGTCGGTGGCGACCATGTTGGTGGCGGTGGGCAGGCCGGTGGCGCGGCGGAACTCGGCCATCACCTCGCGGCCCGAGAACACGCCCTCGGCGCCGCACGGGTCCTCGGCATAGGCCATCACGCCGTGCAGGTCGCGGCACAGGCGGATCGCGTCCTGCAGCAGCCAGCCGCCGTTGGGGTCGAGCGTGACGCGTGCCTTCGGAAAGCGCTCGTGCAGCGCGCGGATCGCTTCGACCTCTTCCTCGCCGCGCAGCACGCCGCCCTTGAGCTTGAAGTCGGTGAAGCCGTAGCGCGCATGCGTGGCCTCGGCCAGGCGCACGATGGCCTCGGGCGTCATCGCCTCCTCGTGGCGCAGGCGGAACCAGTCGTTGTCGGCTCCGGGGTCGCTCTCGTACGGCAGATCGGTCTTGCTGCGGTCGCCCACGTAGAAGAGATAGCCCAGCATCTGCACCGCATCGCGCTGCTGGCCTTCGCCGAGCAGGGCCGCCACGGGCACTTCGAGAAACTGGCCCAGCAGGTCGAGCAGCGCGGCCTCGACGGCCGTGACCGCGTGGATGGTCACGCGCAGGTCGAAGGTCTGCAGGCCGCGTCCGCCGCTGTCGCGCCCGGCGAAGGCGCTGCGCATGCTGTTGAGAATCGCGTTGTGCCGGCCGATGGGCTGCCCGACGATCAGGTCGCGCGCGTCCTCCAGCGTCTGGCGGATCTTCTCGCCGCCTGGCACCTCGCCCACGCCGGTATGGCCGGCGCTGTCGGTCAGGATCAGCAGGTTGCGCGTGAAGAACGGGCCATGCGCGCCGCTCAGGTTCATCAGCATGCTGTCGTGGCCCGCGACCGGGACCACGCGCATGCCGGTGACGACGGGAGCGCCCGAAGGCGACGAAGTGGAGTCTGAAAGCGTCATCTTTTAATCAATCCAGAACCGGCCGGTCCTTTCGGGGAACACCGGGGAACCGGCTTTGCCGGGCCTCAGGTGTTGCCCCCGGCGAGGGGGTTGGCGAAGCGACACGAAGTGCGCGAAGCCTGGGGGAGTGCCATTAATCCGCGGTGATGTGGCGGGTGTCGATCAATGTCTTCCAACGCGTCCATTCACGCAACTGGAAGGCGGTGGATTCCTCGGGCGTGCTGGCGACGATCTCCAGCCCCTGGTCGAGCATGCGCTTCTTCGTATCCGGGTCCTGCATGGCGGCGATGACCGCGTCGCTCAGCTTCTTCTTCACGGCAGGCGGCAGGCCCTTGGGCGCGGCCATGCCCTGCCATGAATAGACCTCCGCGCCCTTCACGCCAGCCTCGGCCAGCGTGGGCACGTCGGGCAGCACCGGAGAGCGCTTGTCGCCCGTGACGGCGATGGCGCGCAGCTTGCCGCCGCGGATGTGCGGCAGCACCGCATTGACGTTCTGGAACGAGAAGTCGACCTGGTTGCCCAGCAGATCGTTGACCGCCGGCGCACCACCCTTGTAGGGCACGTGCACGCCCTCGGTCTTGGTCTGCTGCCAGAAGAGCTCGGCCGAGAGGTGGTCGGACGAGCCGTTGCCCGAGCTCGCGAACGAGACCTTGCCCGGCGTCTTGCGCAGCAGCGCCAGCACGTCGTCCACCGTGCGCTCCGGCCGCGCGACATTAGCGACCAGCACGTTGGGCGCCTGCACGGGCACGCTGATGTAGTCGAAGTCTTTCGTCGCGTCGTAGGGCACGCTCTTCTGCAGATGCGGCGTGACGACGAAGGCGCCGAGCGAGGACACCAGCAGCGTGTAGCCATCGGGCGCGGCGCGCTTGACCTGGCCGGTGCCGATGGTGCCGGTGGCGCCGGGCCGGTTGTCGACGACGAAGCTGCCGCCGAGCTTGGTCTGCAGCTGCAGCGCGATGGTGCGGGCGACCATGTCGGTCGAACCCCCGGCCGGGAACGGCACGACGATGGTCACCGCCTTCTGCTGGGGCCACGCATCGGCTTGCGCGAAGGCGGCCTGGGGCAGCAGCACGGTCGAGGCGGCAGCGACGGCGGCCGCGAGAAGCGTTCTCTTGTTCATCCGCGTCCTCCGGTCAGATCCTCACGGCCTGCCGCGCGAGCAGCTTCCAGCTGCCGCCCTGCTTCTGCCACACGCCGAGGATCTTCAGCGCCACCTTGCCGGGCTTGCCGGAGTCGTTGGTGTCGGCGGTGAGCGTGTGGCGCACGATGGCGGTGCTGCCGTCGACCACCTTGATGGTCTGGTCGGTGATGGCAATGCTCACGAAGTCGGACTTTCCGTCGAGCAGGTCGGCGATGAAGCTGGCCTTGGTGTCGACCTTGCCACCGGAATGGCCGTAGCTGAGATCGTCGGCCACCAGCGCGCCGAGTGCCGGCGCGGTGGGATCGATCATCGCGATGCGCAGCCGCTCGGCGGCCGCGGCCACCTCGGGCGCTGCCGACGCGGCATTGCCCGCGGGCATCACCGAGCAGGCCGAGAAAAGGGCCGCCGAAGCGGCGATCAGGAAGAGCTTCTTGAGGAACATGGCGTCTTGTCTCCGTTGTTGTGATGGGTCTTGCGCCAGGCGCCGGCTTACTGGGGGCCGAGCGCGTCGATCAGCGCCTTGAGCTTTTCCATCTCCTCGGGCGTGAGGTCGGTGAGCGGTGCGCGCACGGGGCCGGCGTCGTGGCCGACGATCTTTGCGCCGGCCTTCACGATGCTCACCGCGTAGCCCGGCACGCGGTTGCGCAGCTCGAGGTAGGGCATGAAGAAGTTCTTCAGCAGGCGGTGCTGCGTCGGCAGGTCGTCGGCGGCGACGGCCTTGTAGAAGTCCATGGCGGTCTTCGGAATGAAGTTGAAGACGGCCGACGAATACACCGGCGTGCCCATCGCCTTGTAGGCGGCGGCGTAGACCTCGGCGGTGGGCAGGCCGCCCAGGTAGGCGAAGCGGTCGCCCATCTTCTGGTAGATGGCGACCATGGCCTCGATGTCGCCCACGCCGTCCTTGAAGCCGACGAGGTTGGGGTTGCGTTCGGCCAGTGCGGCAAGGGTGTCGGGCTTCAGGCGGCTGGTGGCGCGGTTGTAGACGATCACGCCGAACTTCACGCTCTTGCACACGGCCTCGACGTGCGCGGCCAGGCCTTCCTGGCCGGCTTCGGTGAGGTAGTGCGGCAGCAGCAGGATGCCGTGCGCGCCGGCCTTCTCCGCGGCTTGAGCGCACTGGATGGCGAAGCGCGTGGGGCCTCCGGCGCCCGCGATGATCGGCACCACGCCGCGGCAGGTGTCGACCGCGGCCTGGATGATGCCGGGGTACTCGTCGCCGGTGAGCGAGAAGAACTCGCCCGTGCCGCCGGCCGCGAACAGCGCGCTCGCGCCGTACGGAGCCAGCCATTCGAGGCGCTGCTGGTAGCCCTTCTTGTTGAAGTCGCCGTTGCTGTCGAAATCGGTCAACGGGAACGAGAGCAGGCCGGAGCCCATGATGGTCTTGAGTTCTTGCGGGTTCATCGGGAAGAGTCCAGTGAAGATGAG
>CAJYQC010000402.1 GCA_913776885.1 uncultured Variovorax sp. | reverse complement strand
AGTTCTGCGGACCCCCTCCTACGTCGAGCATCGCAGGTTGCCCGTAGCGAAGCGAAGGGACGCAGACAGCAGGGTCGCCTTTCTTTTGCCTACGTTTCTTTGGCGAAGCAAAGAAAAGTAGGTCGGCCGCCGGGCCGAGACCCGGCCTCGGGAAGCAACGACCCAAGAACTTCTCATCGAGGCAAAAGCCCACAGGGCCAACCCCAGCCCCCCAAAAACAACCCACCCCAAAAATCAAACCAGCACCCACATCACAGTACCCAACGGAGGCAAATCGATAGAAACCGAATCCGACTTCCCATGCCAAGGCACAGGCGAACTATCGACAACCCCGTTCCCCACACCACTCCCCCCATACACAACCCCATCCGTATTGATGACCTCCCGATAGGCCCCAGCAGAAGGAACCCCCAACCGATACCCCATCCGAGGCACAGGCGTGAAGTTGCAAACCACGACAACGAACGCCCCGTCAAGAGCCCTCCGCACGAACGCGAACACCGACTGATCCGAGTCGTCATGCACGACCCACTCGAACCCCCGCGCCTCATGGTCGAGCTCATGCAGCGCAGGAAAGTGCCGATAAACGTTGTTCAGGTCCCGCACCAGCCGTCTAACCCCCTGGTGCGACGCATGCTCCAGCAGATGCCAGTCCAGGCTGCGATCCGCATTCCACTCCGCGTACTGCGCGAACTCGCCGCCCATGAAGAGCAGCTTCTTGCCCGGATAGGCCCAGAGGTAGCCGTAAAGGTTGCGCAGACCTGCGAACTTCTGCCATTCGTCGCCGGGCATGCGGCCGATCATCGAGCCCTTGCCGTGCACCACTTCGTCGTGCGACAGCGGCAGCACGAAGTTCTCGCTGTGCGCGTACATCAGGCCGAAGGTGATCTGCCGGTGGTGGTGCTTTCGGTAGACCGGGTCGGTGCCGGCGTAGGCCAGGGTGTCGTTCATCCAGCCCATGTTCCACTTGTAGTGGAAGCCCAGGCCGCCGTCCTCTGGCGGGCGGGTCACGCCGGGAAAGCTGGTCGATTCCTCGGCGATGGTCACCGCACCGGGCCGCTCGACGCCGACCACGCGGTTCATGCGGCGCAGGAATTCGATGGCTTCCAGGTTCTCGCGGCCGCCGAGCGCGTTGGGAATCCACTCGCCCGACTTGCGGCTGTAGTCGCGGTAGAGCATGGAAGCCACGGCGTCGACGCGCAGGCCGTCGACGCCGTAGCGCTCCAGCCAGTACAGCGCATTGCCGACGAGGTAGTTGCGGACCTCCGTGCGCGCGTAGTTGAAGATCAGCGTCTGCCAGTCGTTGTGGAAGCCTTCGCGCGGATCGGCGTATTCGTACAGCGCGGTGCCGTCGAAGCGGCCCAGGCCGTGGGCGTCGGTGGGGAAGTGCGCGGGCACCCAGTCGAGGATCACGCCCAGCCCCGCCTCGTGCGCCGCCTCGACGAAATGGCGGAAGTCGCCTGGCGTGCCGAAGCGCGAGGTGGGGGCATAAAGGCCGATGGGCTGATAGCCCCATGAGCCGTCGAAGGGGTGTTCGCTCACCGGCAGCAGCTCGATGTGCGTAAAGCCCATGTCGCGCGCGTACGGCACCAGCGTGTCGGCCAGCTCGCGGTAGTCCAGCCACTCGTGGCCGTTGTTCTTGCGGCGCCAGGAGCCCAGGTGCACTTCGTAGATGCTGATGGGCGCGTCGCGTCCGTTGGCGGCGGCGCGGCCCTCGGGCATCTTCACCGGCGCGGGCAGGGGCTGCACCACGCAGGCGGTGTCGGGGCGCAGCTGCGCCGAGAAGGCGAAGGGGTCGGCCTTGCGCAGCACTTCGCCCTGCGCTGACAGGATCTCGAACTCGTAGCTGTCGCCCACGGACACATGCGGCGCGAAGATCTCCCACACGCCGCACTCGCGGCGCAGCCGCATCATGTGGCGCCGGCCGTCCCAGTTGTTGAAGCTGCCGACCACCGACACGCGCTTCGCGTTCGGCGCCCAGACCGCGAAGGCCACGCCCTTCACGCCGTCGATCTCGCGCAGGTGCGCGCCCAGCCGCTCCCACGGCCGCAGGTGCGTGCCCTCGGCCAGCAGCCACACGTCGGTCTCGCCGAGCACGAAGGAGAAACGGTAGGGGTCTTCGAGCCGCGAGGTGTGGGTGTCCCAGTCGACCTGGAACGAGTAGCCCATGCGCGCCTCGGCGGCCGGCACGAGCCCGCTGAACAGGTCGGACTCCGGATGCCGGGTGAGGATCGACAGCGGCCAGCCGGTGCGCGAATGCACCACCGCCACGTGCTGGGCGCCGGGCAGCAGCGCGCGCACGACCATGCCGTCGGGTGTCTCGTGCGGGCCGAGCACGGCGAACGGGTCGCCGTGCTCCGCGCGCATCAGCGCGTGGATTTCGGGCTCCGGAAGGGGCTTCAAGGGCATGTTGGAGGGACTCAGCTTCGTTCTTCGCCGGCAGGCGCGCCGAAGAAGACGCCGTACGGCGCCAACCGAAGCATGCACTCTCCGTCTGAGGTGTGGATGACGGATGTCTCCTGCAGCGGCTGTCCGACAAGAGGAGCGATGCCGCGGGGCAGCGGCATTGATGCGGGCTCGCCGCTGAAATTGAAGATCGCCTGCAGCGGCGAAGCGCCGTCGCCGTGCCGCTCGAAGTGCAGCAGCTGCGGCGCCGGCGTGTCGAGGAAGCGGATGCCGCCGGTGCGCAGCAGCGGCTGGGTGCGCCGCCAGTGCAGCAGCGTGCGGCTGAAGGCCAGCATCGAATCGGGATCTGCCGCCTGGCGCTCGATGGCCAGCGCCAGGTGCGGGCCGTACACCGGCAGCCAGGGCGCGCCGGTGGTGAAGCCGCCGTGGGGTGCCTCCGGGGTCCACGGCATCGGCGTGCGGCAGCCGTCGCGGCCCTTGAATTCGGGCCAGAAGGCGCGGCCGTACGGGTCCTGCAGCAGCTCGAAGGGCACCTCGGCCTCGGGCAGGCCCAGTTCCTCGCCCTGGTAGATGCTGGCGCTGCCGCGCAGCGAGAGCAGCAGCGCCAGCCAGAGCCGGTCGCGGCGCGTGTCGGGCGCGCCGCCGCCGCTCCAGCGGCTGGCGACGCGCGGCACGTCGTGGTTGGACACCGCCCAGCAGCCCCAGCCGCCGGTGGGCGCGAGCGCGGTGTCGAGCGCCTCGACCTGGTGGCGCAGGTGCGCAGGGCTGTGGTCGGCCGTCAGCAGGCTGAAGCTGTAGGCCAGGTGCAGGCGCTTGCCGAGCTCGGTGTACTGGGCCATGACCGGCGGCGCATTCTCGTCGCCGACCTCGCCCAGCGCCACCGCGCCGTATTCGTCGAGCAGCCGGCGCAGCCCTTCGAGGAACGCCAGGTTCTCGTGCTGGCTCTTGTCGTACAGGTGCTGCTGCATCGCGTACGGGTTGTCGGCGCGCACCGTGCTGACTTCGCCGATGGAGGCCAGCGTGGCCGGCGGGTTGTCGCGCAGCAGCGCGTCGTGGAACTGGTGGTTGCAGGCGTCGAAGCGGAAGCCGTCCACCCCGCGCTCGCACCAGAAGCGCACCTCGCCCAGCAGCGCCTCCTGCACCTCGGGGCAGTGGAAGTTCAGGTCAGGCTGCTCGGCCAGGAAGCTGTGCAGGTAGTACTGGCGCCGGCGCGAGTCCCACTGCCAAGCCGAGCCGCCGAACACCGACAGCCAGTTGGTCGGCGGCGTGCCGTCGGGCTTGGGGTCGGCCCACACGTACCAGTCGGCCTTGGGGTTGTCGCGGGAGCTGCGGCTTTCGGCGAACCAGGCGTGCTGGTCGGAGGTGTGCGAGAGCACCTGGTCGATGATGAGCTTCAGGCCCAGCGCGTGCATGCGCGCCAGCATGGCGTCGAAGTCGGCCAGCGTGCCGAAGAGCGGATCGACCTCGCGATAGTCGGATACGTCGTAGCCGAAGTCCTTCATCGGCGAGCGGAAGAAGGGGGAGACCCAGATCGCGTCGACGCCGAGGCTGGCCACGTGCTCCAGCCGGGACGTGATGCCCGGCAGGTCGCCGATGCCGTCGCCGTTGCTGTCCATGAAGCTGCGCGGGTAGATCTGGTAGATCACCGCGCCGCGCCACCATTCGCTGTTGCTGCCTTCGGTTCTGCTGCTGGCCATGCCGGTCCCTGTGGTCGGAAATCATTGTGGCATGCGAAATCCGGGCCAGTGGGGCCGGTGATGCTGTCGGTTGGGCGGCCATGCGAGGCGGCCATGCGGGGCGGCGCAGCAGGGAGTGGGGCTTCGCGAAGCTTTCTACACTGGGCGCCGTTCCCGGTTTTCAAAATGACGACTCCAGCTCCCGTTCCTCCGACTTCCTCCCTGGCCGCGCTCGAGGCCCGGCTCGCCCAGGACCTTTCCTACCTCGGCTGGCCCGCACGCAACTGGATGCCGCAGCGGCAGGCCGCCGATGGCGAATCCATGATCGACGTGGCCATCATCGGCGGCGGGCAGGCTGGCCTTGCCGCCTGGGTGGCGCTGGCGCAGCTGGGCATCCGCGCCGTGATCTTCGACCGCTCGCCAGCCGGCAGCGAAGGCCCCTGGGCCACTACGGCCCGCATGGAGACGCTGCGCTCGCCCAAGGAGCTCACCGGGCCCGCGCTGGGCCTGCCCGCGCTCACCTTCCGCGCCTGGTTCGAGGCCCAGTTCGGGCTGGAGGCCTGGACCGCGCTGGACAAGATCCCGCGCCTGCAGTGGATGGACTACCTCGTCTGGTACCGCCGCGTGATGAACGTGGACGTGCGCAACGGCATGGCCGTGACCGCCGTTGAGGCCCTGCCCGACGCGGCCGGCGTGCGCCTCGAACTGCGCTCCGGCGATGGCGAACGCAGCAGCGTGCTGGCGCGCCGCCTGGTGCTGGCCACCGGCCGGGACGGCCTCGGCGGCCCCGCGGTGCCGGCTTTCGTGAACGCCCTGCCGCGCTCGAAATGGGCCCATTCCTCCGACGAGATGGACTACGGCCGGCTCCAGGGCCTGCGCGTGGGCGTGATCGGCGCGGGCTCCTCGGCCATGGACAGCGCCGCCACCGCGCTCGAAGCCGGCGCCCGCAGCGTCGAGCTGCTGATCCGCCGCCCCGACCTGCCGCGCGTCAACAAGGGCAAGGGCGCGGGCGTGCCGGGCCTCACGCAGGGGCATTACGACCTGCCCGACGAGCTCAAGTGGCGCATCCGCCACTACATCAACGTGCTGAACGTGCCGCCGCCACACGGCAGCACGCTGCGGGTGTCGCGCCATCCCAATGCCTTCTTCAACTTCGGCTGCCCGGTGCTGTCGGTCGAATCGAAGGGCGAGGGCATGGTGGTGTCGACGCCCAGGGGCGATTTCGAATTCGACTTCCTGATCGTCTCCACCGGCTTCAAGGTCGACTGGCCGAACCGCCCCGAGTTCGCCGCCATCGCGCCCCACGTGCGCACCTGGAAGGACCGCTTCACGCCGGCCCCCGGCGACGAAGACCAGGAACTGGCCGACTCCCCCGACCTCGGCCCCGCCTTCGAGTTCAAGGAGCGCACGCCCGGCGAATGCCCGGGGCTCGCACGCATCCACTGCTTCTGCTATCCGGCGGCGCTCTCGCACGGCACGGTGTCGGGCGACATTCCCGCCATCAGCGATGGCGCAAAGCGACTGGCCAGCGGCATCGCGAGCCTCTTCTACCGCGAGGACTTCGACCAGCACTGGGCCTACCTGCAGGAGTTCGCCGAGCCGGAGCTCTTCGGCGACGAATGGACGCCCGCGCTGCCGCCGCAGCAAAGAATCTGATTGGAGACCGAACCATGACAAGTACTTCCGATGTGATCGACGCCGTCGTCCCCCTGGCGCCGAACCAGCCCGGCTGGGCGCTGCGCCGCCAGCGCGAAAAGGTGCTCGCCGCGACGCAGGGCAGCTACGACGCGATGTTCTCCCCAGCCGTCGAGGGCATCTCGATGACCGAGCGGCTGCTGGTGGCGCTGCACGCCTGCCGCGTGTCGAAGGCCGACAGCTTGGCCGTGCACTACCGCGACCGGCTGCTGGCCGAAGGTGCCGACGCGGCCGTGACCGCGGCCGTCGATGCCGGCAAACCGGTGGCCGACGCGCGCCTGCAGGCCATGCTGGCCTTCACCGGCAAGCTGATCGAGCGCCCCATCGAGGGCGACGAGGCGGCCGTGCGGTCGCTGGCCGAAAGCGGCCTGTCGACGCCGGCCATCGTGGCGATGAGCCAGCTGATCGCCTTCCTGTCGTACCAGATCCGCGTTGCCGCGGGGCTGAAGGCGCTGGCCGCGCTGGAGGCGACGGCATGAGCGCCGCGCCGGCCCGCCCCGAGCAAGCCCGCACCGCAGTGCGAAGCACGAAGGTATTCCAATGAACACACCGATCCGCATCAAGGGCTTCACCAACGAAGTACTCAAGTGGAAGCCGTGGCTCGACACGGTGAACGTCGACACCGCCACGCCCGAGCAGCTCGCGGCGCTCGACGAGATGAGCCCGCAGGCGCGCACCTCGCCCTACTTCCTGGTGCTGGCGCACCAGCCCGAGATATTGCTGCAGCGCTCCATCGCCTTCAACGCGATCATGTTCGCGCCGGGCGGCATGCCGCGCGCCGAGCGCGAACTGGGCGCCACGGTGGAGTCGCGCGTCAACGGCTGCGTGTACTGCGCCTCGGTGCATGCCCAGCGCTTCGAGCAGCTGGCAAAGCGCAGCGACGTGATATCGCAGGTGTTCGAGGAGCCCGAGGGCGCCGGCACCACGGCGCGCGAGAGGGCGATCGTCGAGTTCTCGATCCGCCTGGGCGCCGAGCCCGACAAAGTTTCGGCCGACGACGTTCGCAAGCTCAGGGACGTGGGGCTGGGCGAGCTGGAGATCCTCGACCTGATCCACTCGGTGGCCATCTTCGCCTGGGCCAACCGGCTGATGCTCAACCTCGGGGAGCCGGTGTTCCCCGAAGCCGAGGCCTGCGGCGCCTCATAGGCGGGCGAGCAGGCCGGCGACGGTCTCGTCCGCCAGGCCCAGCGGCCCGGCGAGGTCGTTCTCGCGGCGGTAGTCGATGCCGTTGACCAGCGAGGCCGCGTCCACGATGGTCCGCGTGGCGGGCGTGGGCACCCCGGCGATGGCGCCCAGCGCCTCGACGAAGGCCAGGCCGTAGGGCATGTCCTCGCTCAGGTAGCGCGTGTCCGTCTGCGTGGGGCCGGGCGGGCCGCCGCGCTTGGCGTGCAGTTCGGCGGCGATGTCGGCGAGCTTCTCGGAGGTGGTGCCGAAAGAGCGCGCGAAGTGCGCCTCGATGGGGCCGAGCTCGATGCCGAAAGATGCCGCCACCGCGCGGCGCTCTGCGTCGAGCGCCTCGATCGCGCGCGACACGCCGGGCGTCATGCAGTGGTACTGCAGCCAGCTCTCGGCGCGCTCGATGCGCGTCCAGTTGAAGACCGCGAGTGGCCCGTGCGACTGCGGGTTGACGTTGGCCAGCGCGCTGGCGAGCGCACTGCCCTGCGCGAAGAAGCCCTCGCCGAAAAGCGCCGTGCACAGGGCGACGGCTTCATCCACCCGGGCGCCGGGCAGCGCGGATACGCCGACCGCCTTGCGCCGCGTCAACACGCGCACCTGCGTGCCGGACTCGCGCCGCGCCGTCAGCACGGTCGTGCCGAAGCTGGCGACGGTGAGACGCTGCAAGCCCGCGCGCACCGCCGCCTCGTGCACGTAGAGCGACGACAGCGAGGCCATCGAACTGACGATGACCGTCTGGCCGTCGCGCAGGAAGGGCAGCAGCGCGTCCATCACGCGCCTGTGGCCGTTGACCGGCAGGGCGATCAGCAGCACGTCGGAGCCGGCGCAGAGCCCGGCCGCGTCGTCGGCGACCTCGACCGCCACCGAGAACGACTCGATGCCGCCAGCCTCCAGCGGCCGCGTGCGCAGCGCATCCGCGCCCCGTCCGCCCGGCGACCACACCGAAACGCCGTGGCCCGCCCGCCGCAGCCAAGCCGCGCTGGCCAGCGCGATCGCGCCGGCGCCCGCGATGCCGACGCGATAACGCTTCACCGCGACCGTCACAGGCGCATTCCCATTCGTGAACACCGTGGAGCCGGCTTTGCCGGGCCACTGGTGTTGCCCCCGGCGAGGGGGGTGGCGAAGCGACACGAAGTGCGCGAAGCCTGGGGGAGAGCCAAGCTAGTCAACCTTGATGCCGCCTTGCTTGATCACCTTGGCCCAGCGCTGGCTGTCTTCCGCCACGACCTTGCCCAGCGCGGCCGCGCCCCCGCAGGTGTTCACCGCGCCCAGCTGGGCAAAACGCTGCTTCGTCTCCGGCAGGTTGCACACCTCGACCAGCGCCGCGGAAAGCTTCTCGACGCTGGCCGCCGGCATGCGCGCGGGCGCCATCACACCGACCCAGACCGGCACTTCCATGCCCGGCAGACCCGTGGCCTCGCCGATGGTCGGTGCGGAGCCCATGCTCGGCAGCGCGGCGCGCGAGAAGGTACCCAGCACCCGGGCCTTGCCGCTGGCGACCATCGGCTCGATCGACGCCACGCTGGTCACGATGGTCGCCACCTGCCCGCCGAGCAGGTCGGTGAGGGCCGGCGCGGCACCGCGGTAGGGCACGTGCAGCAGGTTCACGCCGCTGGCCTGGGCCAGCAGCGCACCGGTCAGGTGCGAGACGGTGCCGTTGCCGGTGGAGGCGTAGGTCACCTGGCCGGGCTTGGCCTTGGCGTCGCGCAGCACGTCGGCCACCGTCTTGTAGGGGCTTTCGGCGCGCACCGAGAGCGTCATGGGCGTGTCGGCCACCAGGGCCACCGGCACCAGCTCGTGGACCGGGTCGTAGGGCAGCTTGGCCTGCAGGTGCGGCGCGATGGTGACCGCCCCGCCGGTGGCGAGCAGCACCGTGGCCCCGTCCGTCGCCTTGGCCACCGCGTCGGCGGCCACGATGCCGCCGGCGCCGGCCTTGTTGTCGATGATGACCGGCTGGCCGAGCCTGTCGGTGAGCTTGGCGCCCAGGTAGCGGGCGATCACGTCCTGCGCGCCGCCGGTGGCGAAGGGCACGACGATGCGCAGGGGCTTGTCGTTCTGCTGGGCCCAAAGGGGTGTGGCGGCTAGGCCGGCGGCGGCCGCAAGGGCCAGGGCGAGGTGTTTCAGGCGCAGTTTCATGGTGTGTTTTTCTTCCGCGTCAGGTAACGGGCAGGCATGCATTCTTCGCCAAACACCGCAGAACCGGCTCCGCCGGGCCGCAGGTGTCGCCCCCGCAAGGGGATTGGCGCAGCGGCACGAAGTGCGCGCAGCCTGGGGGCGAGTCTAGTCCGGCGCGATAATCCCGCGTTCCCGGCCGCTCCCGAGCCGGGCTCTTGCCGAACCGCCATGAATCCCAGCTACAAACCCAGCGACGTCGAGTCCGCTGCCCAGGCGCAATGGAGCGCCGCCGATGCCTACCGCGTCACCGAGGACGCGAGCCGCAAGAAGTACTACGCCTGCTCGATGCTGCCGTACCCCAGCGGCAAGCTGCACATGGGCCACGTGCGCAACTACACGATCAACGACATGCTCACGCGCTACCTGCGCATGAGCGGCTACAACGTGCTGATGCCCATGGGCTGGGACGCCTTCGGCCTGCCGGCCGAGAACGCGGCACTCAAGAACGGCGTGCCGCCGGCCAAGTGGACCTACGAGAACATCGCCTACATGAAGGGCCAGCTCCAGGCCATGGGCCTGGCCATCGACTGGAGCCGCGAGATCGCCACCTGCGACCCGAGCTACTACAAGTGGAACCAGTGGCTGTTCCTGAAGATGCTCGAGAAGGGCATCGCCTACCGCAAGACCCAGGTCGTCAACTGGGACCCGGTCGACCAGACCGTGCTGGCCAACGAGCAGGTGATCGACGGCAAGGGCTGGCGCACCGGCGCGACGGTCGAGCGCCGCGAGATCCCGGGCTACTACCTGAAGATCAGCGACTACGCCGAGGAACTGCTCGAGCACACCCAGCACAAGCTGCCGGGCTGGCCCGAGCGCGTCAAGCTGATGCAGGAGAACTGGATCGGCAAGAGCGAAGGCGTGCGCTTCGCGTTCACGCACGACATCAAGGGCGCCGACGGCAAGCTCATCCAGGACGGCCGCATGTACGTGTTCACCACGCGCGCCGACACCATCATGGGCGTGACCTTCTGCGCCGTCGCGCCCGAGCACCCGCTGGCAGCGCATGCCGCCACGCTCGACCCCAAGGTCGCGGCCTTCATCGAGGAGTGCAAGAGCGGCGGCACCACCGAGGCCGAGCTCGCCACCCAGGAGAAGAAGGGCGTGCCCACCGGCCTCACGGTGACGCACCCCATCACCGACGAGCAGGTGCCCGTGTGGGTCGGCAACTACGTGCTCATCAGCTACGGCGACGGCGCCGTGATGGGCGTGCCCGCGCACGACGAGCGCGACTTCGCCTTCGCCAACAAGTACGGCATCGAGATCATCCAGGTGGTGCTGGTCGACGACGAGCCGCACTTCGACTATCACAAGTGGCAGGACTGGTACGCCGACAAGCAGCGCGGCGTGACCATCAACTCCGACAACTTCAGCGGCATGACCTACAAGGAGGCCGTGGCCGCCGTGGCGCACGCGCTGAGCCAGAAGGGCCTGGGCGAAATGCAGACCACCTGGCGCCTGCGCGACTGGGGCGTGAGCCGCCAGCGCTACTGGGGCACGCCGATCCCGATCATCCATTGCGATGAGCACGGCGCGGTGCCGGTGCCCGAGAAGGACCTGCCCGTGGTGCTGCCCACCGACTGCGTGCCCGACGGCTCGGGCAACCCGCTGCACAAGCACGAAGGCTTCCACGCCGGCGTGGTCTGCCCGGTTTGCGGCAAGCCCGCGCGGCGCGAGACCGACACGATGGACACCTTCGTCGACTCGTCGTGGTACTTCATGCGCTACTGCGACCCGAAGAACGACGACGCCATGGTGGCCGGCGGCGCCGACTACTGGATGCCGATGGACCAGTACATCGGCGGCATCGAGCACGCCATCCTGCACCTGCTGTACGCGCGCTTCTGGACCAAGGTGATGCGCGACCTCGGCCTGGTGAAGGCCGACGAGCCCTTCAGCAAGCTGCTGACGCAGGGCATGGTGCTCAACCACATCTTCTACGCGCGCAACGAGAAGGGCGGCAAGGACTACTTCCCTCCTTCGGAAGTGACGCCCGAACTCGACGCGCAGGGCCGAGTCGTCGGCGGCACCGCTGCCGACGGCACGAAGGTCGAGTACGGCGGCGTCGGCAAGATGGGCAAGAGCGAACGCAACGGCGTCGACCCGCAGGACCTGATCGAGAAGTACGGCGCCGACACGGCCCGCCTGTACACCATGTTCACCGCGCCGCCCGAGGCCACGCTCGAGTGGAACGATGCGGCCGTGGAGGGCAGCTACCGGTTCTTGCGCCGCGTGTGGAACTTCGGCGTGTCGCAGGCCGACGTGGCTCCGGTGGCCGTCGCCGGGCAGGCCTTCGGCAAGAACGCCCAGGCGCTGCGCCGCGAGGTGCACACCGTGCTGCGCCAGGTCGACTACGACTACCAGCGCATGCAATACAACACGGTGGTGTCGGGCGCGATGAAGCTGCTCAACGCGCTGGAAGGCTTCAAGCCCGACGGCAGCCCCGGCGACGCCGCCGCGGTGCGCGAGGGCTTCGGCATCCTGCTGCGCTGCCTGTACCCGGCCACGCCGCACATCGCGCAGCAGCTTTGGAACGAACTCGGCTACGACAAGGATTTGGGCGGCCTGCTCGACGCGCCCTGGCCCACGGTCGACGCGGGCGCGCTGGTGCAGGACGAGATCGAGCTCATGCTGCAGGTCAACGGCAAGCTGCGCGGCAAGCTCAGCGTGCCGGCGGGAGCCTCGAAGGACGAGATCGAAAAGCTCGCGCTGGCCTGCGACGATTTCGTCGCCTTCGCCGAGGGCGCGCCGGCCAAGCGGGTGATCGTGGTTCCGGGCCGGCTGGTCAACGTGGTCATCTGAAACGCCGGACGAACGGCTCAATCAACCAAGCAAGCATGAACACTCGCAATGTCTCGCTGCCGCGCCGCGGCCTCCTCCTCGGACTGGCGGCCGGCGCCTCGCTGGGCCTGGCCGGCTGCGGCTTCAAGCTGCGCGAGGCACCCGTCTTCGCGTTCAAGACGCTGTCGGTGTCGGGCAACTCGGCCATGATCAACCAGATCCGGCGCGAGCTGCGGGCCACCGGCACCGTGACCGTGCTGCCGCCAGAGGATGCGTCCAAGGCGGACGTCATCCTCGAGGTGCTGGGCGAGGACCGCAACCGCATCGTGATCTCGACCAACTCGGCCGGCCTCGTGCGCGAGCTGCAGCTTCAGCTGCGGGTGCGCTTCCGCCTGCGCACACCCGCCGGCAAGGACTTGCTGACGGCCGGCGACGTCTCGCAGACGCGCGACCTGAGCTTCAACGAGACCAACGCGCTGGCCAAGGAAGGCGAGGCCGACCTGCTGTTTCGCGACATGCAGTCGGACATCGCGCAGCAGCTGATGCGCCGGCTGGCGGCGGTCAAGCAGCTCTGATCCCGGCTCCTTCGCTTCTTCCATGCAACTTGCCAGCGCACAGCTCGCGGCCCATCTGCAGACGGGCCTGAAGCCGCTCTACACGATCCACGGCGACGAGCCGCTGCTCGCGCAGGAGGCGGCCGACGCCATCCGCGCCGCGGCGCGCGCGCAGGGCTACACCGAGCGCAGCTCGTACACCGTGGCCGGCGCGCACTTCGACTGGAGCGCGGTGCTCGCGGCCGGGGGCTCGCTCTCGCTGTTCGCCGACAAGCAGATGGTCGAGATCCGCATTCCCTCGGGCAAGCCCGGCAAGGACGGCAGCGCGGCCCTGCAGCAGCTGGCCGAGTCGGCGGCCGGCAACGACAGCACGCTCACGCTGGTGATGCTGCCCAGGCTGGACAAGGCCACGCGCACCGGCGCCTGGTTCTCTGCGCTGGAGAACAACGGCGCGAGCATCCAGGTCGACCCCATCGAGCGCAATGCGCTGCCGCAGTGGATCGCGCAGCGGCTGGGCCAGCAGGGCCAGCGCGTGATGCCCGGCGACGAAGGCCAGCGCACGCTGCAGTTCTTCGCCGACCGCGTGGAGGGCAACCTGCTGGCCGCGCACCAGGAGATCCAGAAGCTCGCGCTGCTGCATCCGGCCGGCGAGCTGAGCTGGGAACAGGTGGAAGGCGCGGTCAACAACGTGGCGCGCTACGACGTGTTCAAGCTGTCGGAAGCGGTGCTGGCGGGCAATCCGCAGCGTGTGGCGCGCATGCTCGACGGCCTGCAGGCCGAGGGCGAGGCCGAAGTGCTGGTGCACTACGCCATCGCGGAGGACATCCGCGCCCTCAAGCGCGTGAAGGACGCCATGGCAGCCGGCCGTCCGCTGCCGATGGCGCTGCGCGAGAACCGCATCTGGGGCCCCCGGGAGCGCGCCTTCGAGCGGGTGCTGCCGCGCCTTGACGACCGCATGCTCGCGCGCCTGCTGCGCGCCGCGCACCTGGTGGACGGCATCGTGAAGGGGCTGAAGCAGCCCGACTGGCCCGCCAGCGGCTGGCAGGCCCTGCAGCGGCTGGCGCTGATGCTGTGCCGCGCCTGCGGCAGCGCGGGCGGCGCCCCGCGGCGCGCCTGAAACCGGTCCGGCGAAGCGCAGTGGCGGCTTCAGCCGCCAAAAGGCCTGCGTGAGCCGGGCGGCGGATCGGCGTGGGAAAATACCCCGATGAACGCGTTCAACGTAAGCGAACACATGCAGGCCCTGGGTCTGCAAGCCAAGACCGCCGCATTCCTCATGGCCCGTGCCGATGCGGCCAGCAAGAACAAGGCGCTGAAGGCGCTGGCCTGCCGCCTGCGCGAAGCCGGCCCGGCGCTCGCCGAGGCCAACCAGAAGGACTTGGAGCGCGCCACCGCCGCAGGCCTGCCGGCGCCGATGGTCGACCGCCTGAAGCTCACCCCCAAGGTCATCGAGACCGTCGCCCAGGGCTGCGAGCAGCTCGCCGGCATGGCCGACGTGATCGGCGAGATCATCGGCATGAAGCAGCAGCCCAGCGGCATCCGCGTGGGGCAGATGCGCGTGCCGATCGGCGTCTTCGGCATGATCTACGAGAG
>CAJYQC010000401.1 GCA_913776885.1 uncultured Variovorax sp. | reverse complement strand
GCACCGTTTCGAGCCAGCCTGCGAAGGCCTGCATGCGCCGCGACAGGTTGCGCCGGTGCGGGTACACCAATTGCACCGGCAGCGGCTCGGCGCGCGCGTCGGGCAGCACCTCGACGAGTTCGCCGGCCGCGAGGTGCTCGCGCACGTCGTAGGCCGGGATCTGGATCAGGCCCAGGCCAGCCAGCGCGCAGGCGATGTAGGTCTCGGCATTGTTCGCAGCCACCTGGCTGCGCATGCGCAGCGTCGCGATCTCGCCATCGCTGAGCCATTCCCAGGGCGCGGCGCGACCGCTGGTTGGCGAGGCGTAGTTGACGGCCAGGTGTTCCGGCAGGTCGGCAGGCGTGCGCGGCGTACCGTGCCGCTCCAGGTAGGCCGGGCTCGCGCAGTTGATCAGCGCGAAGTGCCCCAGCGGCCTAGCCACCAGGCTGCTGCTGGTCAGCGGGCCCACGCGCAGCGCGCAGTCGATGCCCTCGAGCACGAGATCCACGGCGCGGTCGGTCGAGCCGAGCTCGAGCTCGATCGCCGGATGCCGCTCGAAGAAGTCCGGCAGTGCCGGAGCGATCAGCAGCCGCGCGATGCGGCTGGGCACGTCGACCTTCAGGCGGCCGCTCACCTGGCCGCGCGCAGGGAGGAACTGCTGCTCCATGTCGTCCATGTCGGCCACCAGCGCGCGAGCCCGCTCCAGCGTCGCTTCGCCGTCGGGCGTGAGGCCCACGCGGCGTGTGGTGCGGTGGAGCAGGCGGGTTCCGAGGCGGGTTTCGAGCTGCTGCACGGCGGTGGTGACGCTGGCGCGCGGAAGGCCCAGACGGTCGGCCGCGCGCGTGAAGCTGCCGGTTTCGGCCACGCGCACGAAGACCTGGAGAAGCTCGATGCGGTCCATGGAGAGGGAGAGGCGGAAAGGAATCGGATTGTTCGTGAAATTATGAACAGTCTAGCCTTGAATGAGCTATTTATCTGTGCGGAAGCGATCAATAGACTGGCCGCTCCAGTCACACATCAGAGCTTCAACCAAGGAGGTCATTCCATGTCCGCACGTACCCTCAAGAACAAGGTCGCCGTCATCGCCGGCGGCGGCAAGAATCTCGGCGCCCTCATCGGCCACCAGCTGGTCGATGGCGGCGCCCGAGGCATCGCCATCCACTACAACAGCGACGCCTCGCGCGGCGATGCCGAGAAGACCGCCGTCGAACTCAAGGCCAAGGGCGCCGACACGCTGCTGGTGCAGGGCGATCTCTCGGTGGTCGACAACTGCGTCGGCCTGTTCGACAAGGCGGTGAAGCACTTCGGCCAGGTCGACATCGCGATCAACACGGCCGGCGTGGTCATCAAGAAGCCGATCCTCGACGTCACCGAGGCCGACTACGACAAGAGCTTCGACGCCAATGCCAAGGCCGCCTTCTTCTTCATTCAGCAGGCCGGCCGCACGATGGCCGACGGCGGCAGCATCGTCACGCTGGTGAGCTCGCTGCTGGCGGCCTACACGCCGTTCTATGCGATCTACCCCGGCTCGAAGGCGGCGGTGGAGCATTACACGCGCGCCGCATCCAAGGAGTTCGGCGAGCGCGGCATCTCGGTCAACGCCATCGGCCCCGGACCCATGGACACGCCGTTCTTCTACGGCCAGGAAAGCAAGGAGGCCGTGGAGTACCACAGCAGCGCCGCCGCGCTCAGCAAGTTCTCGAAGAAGGGCCTGACCGACATCGAGGACATCGCGCCCATCGTGCGCTTCCTCGTCACCGAGGGCTGGTGGATCACCGGCCAGACGATCTTCGCCAACGGCGGCTATACCACCCGCTGAACGGGCAACAGGCCGCGAGGAGGGGGTTCGACATGCACACGATCTTGGTGATGGGCGGCGGCTTCGTGCTGCTGGCGGTGTTCCTGCTGGCCGGGCGCCTCGTGGGCGACGGCTCTTCGGCGGCGCTGGCCGTGGCGGCCAGGTGGTTCATACCGGCGTGGTTCGTAGGCGCGGGCATCAACATGGCCGTGGGCGTTATCAAGGCCGGCTATTCGGTGGCGGAGGAACTGCCGATCTTCCTGCTCATCTTCGCGGTCCCGGCTGTGGCCGCAGGGCTCGTGTGGTGGAAGTTCGGGCGCTGATTCCCATCTGAAAAGCCCCGCCTCGGCCTCGACATCGGGCCGGGGCACAATCCGCGGATGCTCATGTATCCGCATATCGACCCCATCGCCCTGCAAATCGGGCCGGTGGCCATCCATTGGTACGGCCTGACCTATCTGGCCGCCTTCGCGCTGTTCTATTTCCTCGGCACGCGCCGCCTGCGGCACGAGCCGTTCCGCACGCTGACGGCCGCGGGCGTGTGGCAGCGCAGGGACATCGAGGACATCCTTTTCCTCGGCGTGATGGGCGTCATCGTCGGCGGGCGGCTGGGCTATTGCCTTTTCTACAAGCCCGAGTTCTATCTCACGCATCCGCTGGAGATCCTCTACGTGTGGCAGGGCGGCATGAGCTTCCACGGCGGGCTGCTCGGCGTGATCGGCGCGATGGTGTGGTTCTCGCACTCGCGCAAGCGGCCGTTCTGGCAGGTGATGGACTTCGTCTCCCCCTGCGTGCCGACAGGTCTCGCGGCCGGCCGCGTGGGCAACTTCATCAACGGCGAGCTGTGGGGCCGCTTCAGCAGCCCCGATCTGCCCTGGGGCATGGTGTTTCCGCAGAGCGGATCGATGCTGCCGCGCCATCCTTCGCAGGTCTACCAGTTCCTGCTTGAGGGGCTGCTGCTGTTCGTGGTGATGTGGCTCTATGCGCGCAAGGAGCGCAAGCAGGGCCAGGTGGCCGCGGTGTTCCTCATCGGTTATGGCCTGCTGCGCTTCGTGGCCGAGTTCTTCCGCGAGCCCGACGACTTCCTGGGCCTGCGCGCGCTCAACCTCAGCCAGGGGCAATGGCTGAGCATCCCCATGATCGTCGCGGGCATCGCGCTGTGGTTCTGGTTCGGGCGCGCCGCCGCCAGGACGGCGAGCGCCGCGCGCGCCTGAGCTTTGGCAGAGAAAAGGGCCCTTCGGGGTCCTTTGTCTTAGGGGTAACTCCGGTCGCACATTCGACGTGCGGCACTTGCGCCGGCGGGATGGCAGGCCCAGAATTACGCGTAATTACAGGAAATTATGCGGTCCCGATCCCATGCGCCTGGTCCCCAACTCCCTGCACGACGAAGTCGCCGTCACGCTGCGCGAGCAGATCTTCGACGGCTCGCTTGCCCCCGGCAGCTTCGTCGATGAAACGGCGCTGTGCGAGCGGCTTTCCATCTCCCGCACACCTTTGCGCGAGGCGCTCAAGGTGCTCACCGCCGAAGGGCTGCTGCGCCACGAACCGCGGCGCGGCTGCTTCGTGAACGAGGTCACCGAGCGCGACCTCGACGAAATCTTCCCCGTGATCGCGCTGCTCGAAGGCCGGTGCGCCTACGAGGCGGCCCGCAACGCCAGCGACGCCGAACTGCAGGAGCTCGACGCGCTGCACGAGCGACTGGTGCGCCACGCCAGGGCCAAGCGCATCAACGACTACTACGCCACCAACCACATCATTCACGAGGCGATCATCAAGCTGGCCGACAACAAGTGGCTGGCCCAGGTGATCGGCGACCTGCGCAAGATCCTCAAGCTCGCCCGACTGCAGCAGCTGCATGCGCCGGGGCGGCTGGAGCAGAGCCTTTCTGAGCATCTGGCCGTGTTCGCGGCGCTGAAGGCGCGCGACAGCGAAGGCGCCGACGCCGCCATGCGCACGCACCTGACCCGCCAGCGCGAAGCGCTGCGTGAGGTCGCACGGCAGCAGAAGTCCCGGGTGATGTCGTGACAGGCGTGACAACCCTTTCAAGCATTGGAGTGCCCCGATGAGTGCGACCGAATGGTTCCAGGCGCGCCTGCGTACTGGCGAAAAATCGAAAGTGCCCGTGGCGCCCGAGGGCGCGGCGAAAAGCGCCCCTCGCAATGCGCCCAAGCCCAGCGCCCGCACGACAGCCGAGCGCCTGCAGGCCACGCTGCGCAAGGCCGACGAGGCCCTGTCGCCGCGCGCGCTGCGCCGCGTGCTGGCCGACCTGCAGGCGGTGATCGATCCGCGCGTGAGCGAGGTCGAGGGCGGCCGCCGCGCCCATGCCATCGCCGACGCCTACCGCGCCGCCACGGCCGACGAGCGCCGCGACTACTGGGCGCTGATGAGCGAGCATTTCGCGGCCGATGCACAGAAGCTCAAGGCCGCGCGCGACCAGCACCAGGCAGCTGTCGGCACGCCTGATGAAGGCCAGGCCGAGCTGCGCCTGCGCCGCGCGCTGGTGTCGCCGCGCATGCGCCTGCTGCAGCGCTTCGCGGTGGAGCCCGAGGGCATGCGCTTCCTGGTGGACCTGCGCGCCGACCTGCTGCCGTGCCTGAAGGCCGACAAGCGCCTGCTCGCGCTCGACGCGGAGCTGGAGCAGCTTTTCTCCACCTGGTTCGACGTCGCATTCCTCGAGCTGCGCCGCATCGACTGGGACTCGCCGGCGTCGCTGATCGAGAAGCTCATCCGCTACGAGGCGGTGCACGACATCAAGAGCTGGTCCGACGTGAAGAACCGGCTCGACGACAGCGACCGCCGCTGCTACGGCTTCTTCCATCCGCGCCTGCCCAACGAGCCGCTGATCTTCGTCGAGGTGGCGCTGGTCGACCGCATCAGCGACGGCATCACGCCGCTGCTCGACGAAACGGCGGTGCCGGTGCCCGCTGCTCGGGCCACCACCGCCATCTTCTATTCGATCAGCAACACGCAGAACGGCCTGCGCGGCGTGAGCTTCGGCGATTCGCTCATCAAGCGCGTGGTCGAGACGCTGCAGGACGAACTGCCGCGCCTGAAGACCTTCGCCACGCTCTCGCCAATTCCGGGTTTCCGCACCTGGCTCGCGAAGAACGCTGTCGACCTGCTGCCGCGCCTGGACGAGAAGCGCGAGGCGGAACTGGGCCGCCTCGTCGGCTCGCTGCCGCCGACGGCGGAGCGGCTGCTCGCCGCGATGGACGGCGCCGCAGGGTTCGATGCGAAGTCGCCGTTGCGCCAATGGCTGATGCAGGCGGCGGCGGAGTATCTGGGCCGGGCGCTGGTCGACGGCACTCCGGCCGATCCGGTGGCGCGCTTCCATCTGGGCAACGGCGCTCGGGTCGAGCGCCTGAACTGGGCCGGCGATCCGTCGCCCAAGGGACACAAGCAGTCCTACGGGCTCATGGTCAACTACCTCTACGACCTCAAGCGCCTGGACAAGCACCGCACCTGGCTCGCGGAGGGCAAGGTGGCAGTATCGGGAGACGTCGAAAGCCTGTATTTCAAAAAGGGCTGAGGTCCGTCGAAGAGGAAGTCGAGAAAGTCGAGAAAGTCTGAGCAGAGCAAAGAGCCGGTGCACCGATGGCCGGCAGCCGCATGGGGCGGCGAGATCCACAACGACACACAGGAGATGAGACAAATGAACCCAAGCTTTCAGCGCCGCGACGTGCTGCGCGTGGCCGCCGCCGGTGCGGCCGTTCTGTGCGGCGCCGCGCGGGCCCAGCAGGGCTGGCCGACCAAGCCCGTGACGATGATCGTGCCGTTCCCGGCCGGCGGCGGCACCGACGCCTTCGCGCGGCCGCTGTCGGGGCAGTTCTCGCGCGTGGCGGGCCAGACGCTGGTCATCGACAACCGCGGCGGGGCAGGGGGCACGCTGGGCGCGAGCGTCGCCGCCAAGGCGCCAGCCGACGGCTACACGCTCTTCATGGGCGCGGTGCACCACGCGATCGCGCCGTCCATCTATCCGAAGCTCGACTACGACATCGAGAAAGACTTCGTGCCGCTGATGCTGCTGGCCAACGTGCCGCAGGTGGTGGTCATCAACCCGAAACGGGTGCAGGCCAACACCATCCAGGAATTCATCGCACTGGTGAAGCGCAGCCCTGGCAAGTTCAACTACGGCTCGGCCGGCGCGGGCACCTCGCACCACCTGGCAGGCGAGCTCTTCAAGATCCAGACGGGCACCTTCATCACCCACATTCCGTACCGCGGCGCGGGCCCGGCGCTGTCGGACCTGATCTCGGGCAACGTCGACCTGATGTTCGACGGCCTGGGTTCGTCGGCGCAGCACATCAAGAGCGGCCGCATCAAGGCGCTGATGGTGGCCGGCACCAAGCGCAACCCCGCCTTCCCCGACGTGCCCTGTGCCGCCGAGGTGGGTCTGCCCGAATACACGGTGACCACCTGGTACGGCCTGTGGGCGCCCAAAGGCACGCCCGCCGACACCCAGACCCGCGCCATCGACGACATGAAGAAGTCGCTGGCCACCGACGACCTCAAGGGCATCTGGGCCCAGAACGGTTCGGAGATCCCGAACCTCACCACCACCGCCTACGGCAACTTCGTCAGCGCCGAGATCAAGCGCTGGGCCGCTGTGGTGAAGGCCTCGGGCGCCAAGCTCGAATGACCGCTGGCAGCGCCATTTCCCTGCACCGCGACGGCGATGGCGCCGTCGCGTTCGTCACGCTGTCGAACCCGGGGCGCCTCAACGCCATGACGCGCGCCATGTGGCGCGAGCTGCGCGCTCTGTTCGACGGCCTGCGCAGCGAAGCGGACAGCGCGTTGCGGTGCATCGTCGTGCGCGGCGAGGGCGGGGCCTTCTGCGCGGGTGGAGACATTTCCGAGTACCCGTCGTTCCGCTTCAGCGAGCCCAGCCTGCGCGAGTTCCACGAGAACGAGGTCTGGGCCGCCCTGCAGGCGATGCTCGACTGCCCGCTGCCGCTGGTCGCGCAGATCGAGGGCGCCTGCATGGGCGCGGGCATCGAGATCGCGAGCTGCTGCGACATCCGCCTGGCCGGCGCGTCCGCGAAGTTCGGTGCGCCCATCGCCAAGCTCGGTTTCCCGATGGCGCCGCGCGAAGCGGCGCTGGTCCATGGCGCCATCGGCGACGTGCTCGCGCGCGACATGCTGCTGGCCGCCGGCGTGCATTGTGCGCAGCGCCTGTACGACGCAGGCTTTTTGCTGCAGGTGCTGCCCGACAACGAAGTGCCGCTGGCCGCCCAGTCGCACGCCGAGCGCATCGCCGCGCTCTCCCCGCAGGCCGCGCGCCTGCACAAGGCCACCTTCGCCGTGCTGCGCGCCAGCGCACCTTCGGCCCACGGCCTGTTGGCCACCGCCTACGATTACGCCGATTCCGCGGAACACCGCGAGGGCATCGCCGCCTTCCTTGCCAAGCGCACCCCGAATTTCTGAAGCCAAGCCAAGCAATCGTCCGAATGAAGAAGTCCGCCAACGCCAACCTGTTCGCCGCCCTGCGCGCGGCCTTTCCCGCCGACCTCGACGGCATCGCCGTCGAAACCGACAGCGGCCTGGTCTATTCCTGGCGCGACATCGAGCGTGCCAGCGCGATGATCGCCAACCTGCTCGACGCTCTGAAGCTCGAGAAGGGCGCGCGCATCGCGGTGCAGGTCGAGAAGTCGGTCGAGGCCATGCTGCTGTACCTCGCCACGCTGCGCGCGGGCTACGTGTTCCTGCCGCTGAACACCGCCTACCAGAGCGCAGAGATCGAATACTTCATCGGCAACGCCGAGCCGGCCGTGGTGGTGTGTACCAGCCGCAACGCCTCATGGGTCGCGCCCATCGCCACCGCGGCGGGCACGAAGCACGTCTTCACGCTGGACGACGACCGCACCGGCACGCTGCTCGACGTGGCCGCGCAGTGCAGCGACCAGCACGTGCCCGCGCAGCGCAAGGCCGACG
>CAJYQC010000400.1 GCA_913776885.1 uncultured Variovorax sp. | reverse complement strand
CTGGCTGCCGGCATCGACGGCCTGGTTCACCTGTCCGACCTCTCGTGGAACGAAGCCGGCGAAACCGCCGTTCGCAACTACAAGAAGGGCCAGGAAGTCGAAGCGATCGTGCTGGCAGTCGACGTCGACCGCGAGCGCATCTCGCTGGGCATCAAGCAGCTCGACAGCGACCCGTTCACCACCTTCACCACGGTGAACGACAAGGGCCAGATCGTGACCGGCAAGGTCAAGACGGTCGACGCCCGCGGCGCTGAGATCGACCTCGGCGAAGACATCGTCGGCTACCTGCGCGCTTCGGAAATCTCGCGCGACCGCGTCGAAGATGCCCGCAACGTGCTGAAGGAAGGCGACGAAGTCACGGCCATCGTCGTGAACGTGGATCGCAAGACCCGCAACATCCAGCTGTCGATCAAGCAGAAGGACATGGTCGACGAGCAAGGCGCCATGGCCAGCCTGAGCCAGCAGTCGGCACGCGAGAACGCGGGCACGACCAGCCTGGGCGCCCTGCTGCGCGCCAAGCTGGACAACAACGACAGCAAGTAAGCTGAGCCGGAAGACAGAGCAGGCCCTGGGGCCGCTCTGTCTTTTTTTTCGCCCACGTTTTTCGTTTATGTTTGGCCTATGACACGCTCGGACCTCGTCGAAGAACTCGCAGCCCGCTTTGCACAGCTCACGCACCGCGATGCCGAATACGCCGTCAAGACCATCCTCGACGCCATGAGCGACGCGCTGGTCCGCGGACACCGCATCGAGATCCGCGGCTTCGGCAGCTTCTCGGTCAACCGGCGCCCGCCGCGCATCGGCCGCAACCCGCGATCGGGCGAGAGCGTGCAGATCCCGGAGAAGCGGGTGCCGCACTTCAAGCCCGGCAAGGCGCTGCGGGAAGCCGTCGACGCGAAGACGGCCGAACTCGGCGCGGGCAAGGAATCCGCGGGCCGCAAGGCCTGAGGCGCGGAAGACCGCAATGCCCGCAAACGTAGAATGCTCCCGGCAACGGGAACGGCTATGAAATACCTCCTGTGGCTGCTCAAGGCAGCCATTTTTTTTACGCTCTTCGCCTTCGCGCTGAACAACCAGCACGACGCGACCGTCTACTTCTTCTTCGGTACCTACTGGCGCGCGCCGCTGGTGCTGGTCGTGCTCGCGGCCTTCGCGGGCGGCCTCGTGGTGGGCGCGCTGGGCATGCTGCCAGGCTGGTGGAAGCACCGCGTCGCGGCGGCGCAGGCACCGTCCGCCAGCGAAGCCCAGCCCTCTTCGGCGCCAGCCGCCGTTGCGACGACAGCGGCGGTTGCAAGCGCTGGCGCTTCAGCCATCACCACCACCGATCTTCCCGCCGCACGTCAACATGGACTTTGATCCCAGCTGGCTGCTGATCAGCCTGCCCGTCGCCTTCGTGCTGGGCTGGCTCGCATCGCGCTTCGACATCCGGCAACTCAAGCTCGAGAACCGCCAGGCCCCCAAGGCCTACTTCCGCGGCCTGAACTTCCTGCTCAACGAGCAGCAGGACCAGGCCATCGACGCCTTCATAGAGGCGGTGCAGAACGATCCCGACACGCAGGAACTGCACTTCGCGCTCGGCAACCTGTTCCGCCGGCGCGGCGAATACCAGCGCGCCGTGCGCGTACACGAGCACCTGCTGGGCCGCGGCGACCTGAGCCGAAGCGATCGCGAACGCGCGCAGCACGCGCTTGCGCAGGACTTCCTTCGCGCCGGCCTGCTCGACCGCGCCGAGGCTGCGCTGCAGAAGCTCGAAGGCACGCGCTACGAGAACGAGGCCCGGCTGGCGCTGCTGGCCATCTACGAGCGCTCGCGCGAATGGGCGCAGGCCGCCGACGTGGCGCAGAAGCTCGACGAATCCGATCAGGCCAGCTACAGCACGCGCCGCGCGCACCATCTCTGCGAGCAGGCAACGGAACGCGTCGCCGCGGGCGACCTGCCCGGCGCCGACAAGCTGTTGGCACAAGCCGTCGCGCTGGCACCGCAGGCGCCACGCCCAGCCATCGACACCGCCGCCCTGCAGCTGCGCAAGGGCGAGGCGAACGCAGCCTTCGACACGCTCGTCGCGTTGAGCGACACCGCACCGCTGGCACTGCCGCTCTATGCCGCAACGCTGCAACAGGCCGCCGTCGCAGCGCACCGCGAAGCCGACGCGCTCGAGCTGCTGCAGCGGCGCTATGTCGAGTCGCCGTCCATCGACGTCCTCGAAGCACTGATGGCACTCGATGGCAAGCCATCCGCGACCGCGGAAGACCCGAACCCGACGCCACGCGACGGCTACATCGCGCACCTGGCGCAGCAGCCTTCGCTGGTTGCCGCCTCGCGCTGGCTTGCGACAGAACGCTTCGAGCACGAGCAGTTCCATCCGCAGGTGCAGCGCGCGCTCGACCAGGCCACGCGGCCGCTCATGCGCTACCGCTGCGCGGCGTGCGGCTTCGAGGCGCACCAGTACTTCTGGCACTGCCCTGGCTGCCAAGCCTGGGACAGCTATCCACCGCGCCGCGTCGAAGAACTCTGATCACGTTTCTGAACAATGGTCACGTGAGGGCCCGAAGGGCCATCATGCGTCAACGCCCTCTTTCCGTACCTCGTTGAGCGCGGGCCGACGATTGCGTCGGCTTTCATTCATCAACGAATAGAGGGAGTTAACAACATGTTCAAGAAGATCCTGGCCACCACCGCCATGCTGTTCGCGATCGCCGCATCCGCGGCCGTCGATGTCAACAAGGGCACGGAAGCCGATCTCGACGGCATCAAGGGCGTCGGCCCGTCGATGTCCAAGCGCATCCTCGAGGCGCGCAAGCAGGGCGAGTTCAAGGATTGGCCCGACTTCATGCAGCGCGTGAAGGGCGTCAAGGAGAAGAAGGCAGCCAAGCTGTCCGCCGAAGGCCTGACGGTCAACGGCAAGGGCTTCGGCAATGCGGCGCCTGCCACGTCGAAGGAAGCAAAGGGAACGAAGGAAGCGAAGGCCGCCAAGCCCTGATCTCGCTCCGGTAGAAATATGCAAGGCCGCCTTCGGGCGGCTTTTTCATGCGCGCCATCAGGCGGGTCGCAAGCAGGTCGCAGGCAGATGGCAGGGAAATGCCTCAGCAAGTGGCCCGGAATTTGCACGTAAGCTCATTTGCGTCCTCAACCATAAGTTCGGAGAGCTCATGAATCACAAGTTCGGCATCGCACTCGCTGGCCTGACCCTCGGCGCCGCAGCCTTCGCTCAGACCAAGTGGGACCTGCCCACAGCCTACCCCGCAAGCAACTTCCACACGGAGAACATCGCGCAGTTCGCGAGCGATGTCGAAAAGGGCAGCGGCGGCAAGCTGAAGATCACGGTGCACGCCAATGCCTCGCTGTTCAAGGCGCCGGAGATCAAGCGTGCGGTGCAGGGCGGCCAGGCCCAGCTCGGCGAGATCCTGCTCGTGAACTACCAGAACGAATGGCAGATGTTCGGTGCCGATGGCATTCCGTTTCTGGCCGACAGCTACGACGCGGCGTGGAAGCTCTACCAGGCGCAGAAGCCCGCACTGGAGAAGAAGCTGGGCGAACAGGGCATCGTGCTGCTCTACACGGTGGCATGGCCGCCGCAGGGCATCTTCGTGAAGAAGGAGATCGCGTCGGCCGCCGACCTCAAGGGCGTGAAGTGGCGCGCCTACAGCCCCGCCACCGCGCGCATCGGCGAACTCGTCGGCGCCCAGCCGGTCACGGTGCAGCAGGCCGAGCTCTCCCAGGCCATGGCAACCGGCGTGATCGAGTCGTACATGTCCTCGGGCTCCACCGGCTACGACACCAAGACCTACGAGTACATCAAGAACTTCTACGACACGCAGGCCTGGCTGCCGAAGAACGCGGTGCTCATGAACAAGAAGGCCTTCGACGCCCTCGACAAGCCCACGCAGGACGCAGTGCTCAAGGCCGCGGCAGACGCCGAGAAGCGCGGCTGGGAGCTCTCGAAGAAGAAGAACCTGGAGTACCTCGACCTGCTCAAGAAGAACGGCATGACGGTGCACGCTCCTTCCGCGCAGCTCAAGGCCGACATGAAGAAGGTCGGCGACACCATGATCAAGGAGTGGACCGAGAAGGCCGGCGCCGAAGGGCAGGCCGTGATCGACGCCTACAAGAAGATGTGACGCGGGCTCGAACCGACCACGCCCGATGCGCAAGACGCTCGACTTCCTCTACATGAGCGCCGCCGCACTGGCGGCGCTTTTCATGATCGGCCTGCTGGCGATGGTGCTGCTGTCCATCCTCGGCAGGCAGCTTCACTTCAACATTCCGGGCATCGACGCCTACGCCGGCTACCTGATGGCCGGCGCGGGTTTCATGGCGCTCGCGCACACGCTCAAGCGCGCAGAGCACATCCGCGTGACGCTGGTGCTGCAGAACCTGCCGTCCGCCGCGCAGCGGTGGCTGGAGCGCTGGGCGATGGGTGCGGCGGCGCTGCTCGCGCTGCTCTTCGCCTGGTACAGCATGCGGCTGGCCTGGCAGTCCTACGACTACCACGACATCTCCACGAGCAACGACGCCACGCCGCTGTGGATTCCGCAGCTGTCGATGGCGCTCGGCGCCATCGTCTTCGCGATTGCGTCGCTGGACGAGTTCGTGATCGAGTGGCGTGGCCGCCCTGCCAAGGCCGTCGAGACGGAGGCGCTTCGCCATGAGTGACATCGCCATCGCAGGCGTACTGATCGCCGCGCTGTTCCTCATTCTGGGCAGCGGCGTCTGGATCGGCCTGACGCTCTCGGGCGTGGCGTGGATCGCCATGCAGATTTTTTCATCGCGCCCGGCCGGCGACGCCATGGCCGTCACCATCTGGGGATCGGCATCCAGCTGGACGCTCACCGCGCTGCCGCTGTTCGTGTGGATGGGCGAGATCCTTTTCCGCACGCGGCTCTCGCAGGACATGTTCAAGGGCCTCGCCCCGTGGATGCA
>CAJYQC010000399.1 GCA_913776885.1 uncultured Variovorax sp. | reverse complement strand
GGACAACGTGCGCGGCGCCATCGATCCGACCTCGAAGATCGACGTGTCGGGCTTCCCGCACTTCATCGCCATGCCGGAGCTGGCCGCGTATGCCAACGGCGGCTTCCCGTTCTCGCGCATGGCGGATCTTTCCGACACCGCCGTCATCCTGCCGGACCAGCCCAGCGGCAGCGACACCGAGATGTACCTCGGCCTGCTCGGCCAGATCGGCCGCTCCACCGGCTACCCCGCGCTGCGCGTGAAGGTGGGCCGCTCGGCCGAAGCCCAGCAGTGGGCCGACAAGGACCTGCTGGTGATCGGCAACCTGCAGAACCAGCCCCTGTTCACCCAGTGGGCCGACAAGATGCCGCTCAAGCGCAACGGCAGCGCGCCCGAGTTCAAGCTCAACAGCTGGATCGACAACGCCATCGACTACGTGATCGGCGCCCGCACCCGCGAAGACCTGCCGGGCTCGATGCAGATCTCGGTGAGCGCCGACGGCCGCGACGGCGTGCTGGCCGGATTCGAGTCGCCTCTTCGCAGCGGCCGCAGCGTGGTGGCCGCCATCGCCAACGGCGACTCGAAGGACGCGCTGCTCAACGCGCTGATGACGCCCGACCTGCTCAAGAGCGTGCAGGGCAGCATGACCATCGTGCGCGACACGCAGGTCAACAGCGTGCTGGGCCAGGACACCTACTATGTCGGGCGGCTGCCCCCCATCGCCTGGGTACAGTGGAACCTCTCGCGCAGCCCGCTGATGCTGGCCGGGCTGGTGATCGTGCTGGCGCTGCTGGGCGCGGCCGTGTCGTACGCGGGCCTGCAGCTGCGCGCACGCCGCCGGCTGTCGGTGAAGGCCAAGGGTAAATAAGGGACTCATGCAACGTTCGAAAACAGTGCTCCTGCCGCAACGGCCTTCGGGCCGTCGCGCCCTGCTGGGCGCCGCAGGGCTCTTGCTGGCCCTGCCGCGGCTGGCCAGCGCCGCGCCGGCCGCCTCGCCTGCCGCGGCGCCGGCGCCGGCGCCCGCGGCCCCCACACCCGCGGCTTTACCTACGGCCGCACCCGCGGCAGCATCTGCACCCGCCTGCCACCCCGCCACCGACTGGGCCGCCTTCGCCGCCCGCCACATCCAGCCCGACGGCCGGGTGATCGACTTCAGCACGCCGCAGCAGCAGTCGACCTCCGAAGGCCAGTCTTACGGCCTGTTCTTCGCCCTGGTCCACAACGACCGGGCCACCTTCTCGCGCGTGCTGGCGTGGACCGAAGCCAACCTCGCGGGCGGCAGCCTGGCCAAGCAGCTGCCGGCCTGGCAATGGGGCCGCAAGCCGGCCGGCGGATGGGGCGTGCTCGATGCCAACTCCGCATCGGACTCCGACCTGTGGATCGCCTATTCGCTGATGGAGGCCGGCCGGCTCTGGAACGATGCCGCCTACCGCACCCTCGGCCGCGAAGTGCTGGCCCAGGTGGTGCGCGAGGAGATCGTCAATCTGCCCGGCCTCGGGCGCATGCTGCTGCCCTGGCCCAAGTCGGTGGCGAGCGGGCCGTTGTGGCGGCTCAACCCGAGCTACATGCCGCTGCAGCTGCTGCGCTACTTCCAGCAGGCCGACGCTACCGGCCCGTGGGGCGAGGTCACCGACAACACGCTGCGCATGTTCGGCGCCGTCACGCCGAAGGGCTTCGCGCCCGACTGGTGCGCCTGGTCGCAGGATGCGCGCGCCTTCGTCGCCGATCCGCAAAAGGGTGCCGTCGGCAGCTACGACGCGATCCGCGTCTATCTCTGGGCCGGCATGGTTTCCGAGAAGGACCCGGCGCGCAAGATGCTGCTGCTGAGCCTGCGCGGCCCGCGCCAGGCGCTGGCCGAGAACCATGCGGTGCCGGAATACGTCGACACCGTCACCGGCCAGATCCGCGGCATGGCGCCGCTGGGCTTCTCGGGCGCGATGCTGCCCTACCTCAAGGCGCTGGACGCCACCGACGCGCTGGCCGACCAGGTCGCCCGCGTGCCCGGCGGCCGCGCGGCGCCCCCTGCCGCCGGCGCGGCCACGCCGCCCGTGGCGCCCTTGCCGTACTACGAACAGTGCCTGTTGCTTTTCGGACAGGCGTGGCTCGACGGCCGTTATGAATTCGGCCGCCACGGCCAGCTGCAAACCTCATGGAGAACGCTATGCCGTCCCAATCGACCGGCATGAAGACCGGCCTGACCACCGGCCTGATGCTGCATCGCGCGCGCGGCCTCGCCCTCGGCTCGCGTCCTTTTGTGCTGTCGCCCCAGTCGCGGCAGTGGACGGCCTGCCTCGGCATGCTCGTGGCGCTGTATGCCGCCAACCCCGCCCATGCGCAGTCCGATGCCGCGAGCGCGGCGCTGGTCGAACAGGGCAACTACTGGCAGGCACAGGGCCGGGCCGACCTCGCGGAGGAGAGCTGGAAGAAGCTGATGAGCGTGCAGCCGCAGTCGACCGACGCGCTGTACGGCATGGCGCAGGTCGAGCTGTCGCGCGGCAACGCCGACGCGGCGCGCACCTGGATCGCCCGCC
>CAJYQC010000398.1 GCA_913776885.1 uncultured Variovorax sp. | reverse complement strand
TTCTACGCGAACTTCCACGTCACGCGCGACCTGCTCGAGCTGCGCAACCTGGTGCAGGTGGCCGAGCTGATCGTTCGTTCCGCGCAGACCCGCCACGAGAGCCGGGGCCTGCATTTCAGCCGCGACTACCCCTCGCTCGCCGAACCCGGCGCACCCACCGTGCTGGCGCCACCGGCAGACCGATAAACCACCCGTTCGTTTTTCTTCACTCAAGGATGCCCGGCCACCGACGCCCGCAGGGAGAAACCCAACCATGTCGAACACCTCATCCGCCGTCGAGGGCGGCAGCAGCTTCCCCGACGCCCGCCTCCACGCCCGGCAGGGAAAGAAACCACCCATGTACATCGCACACACCATCGACGACCTGCGCAGCCACCTCGCCGACTTCAGGCGCCCGGCCTTCGTCCCGACCATGGGCAACCTGCACGACGGCCACCTGGCCCTGGTGAGGCAGGCCAGGCCGCTGGGCGACGTGACGGTCGCCAGCATCTTCGTGAACCGCCTGCAGTTCCTGCCGCACGAAGACTTCGACACCTACCCGCGCACCTGGGAAAGCGACTGCGAGAAGCTGCGCTCGGCCGGCTGCGACGTGCTGTTCGCGCCCGACGAGAAAGCGCTCTACCCCGAGCCCCAGACCTGCAAGGTGCACCCTGATCCGGCGCTTGCCGACATCCTTGAAGGCCACTTCCGCCCCGGCTTCTTCGTCGGCGTGTGCACAGTGGTGATGAAGCTCTTCCAGTGCGTGCGGCCGCGCGTGGCGGTGTTCGGCAAGAAGGACTACCAACAGCTGATGATGATCCGGCATATGGTGCGGCAGTTCGCGCTGCCCATCGAGATCGTGGGCGGCGAGACCTTTCGCGCGGACGATGGGCTGGCGCTCTCGTCGCGCAACGGCTACCTGAGCGAGAGCGAGCGCGCCGAGGCCGTGCAGCTGTCGAAGGCGCTGAAGGCGATGGCCGAGGCGGTGCGCTCGGGCGAGCGCGACCTGGGCGCCATCGAGGCACGCGCCATGCAGACGCTGGCCGCGCGCGGCTGGCAGCCCGACTACCTGGTGCTGCGCCGCCGCCGCGACCTGCAGGCGCCCGCCGCCGGCGACGCGCTGGTGGCGCTGGCCGCCGCGCGCCTGGGCGCCACGCGCCTGATCGACAACCTCGAGATCGAAACGGCCGCCCCATGACCTACAGCGTCAAGGAAATCTTCTACACGCTGCAGGGCGAAGGCGGACAGGCCGGCATGCCCGCGGTGTTCTGCCGCTTCGCAGGCTGCAACCTCTGGACTGGCCGCGAGGAAGACCGCGCCAGCGCCGTCTGCCGTTTCTGCGACACCGACTTCGTCGGCACCGACGGCACGCTGGGCGGCAAGTTCAAGTCCGCCGACCTGCTGGCCGACACCATCGCCGCCCAATGGCCCGCTGCCGACGCCGACCACCGGCTGGTGGTGCTGACCGGCGGCGAGCCGCTGCTGCAGGTGGACGCGGCACTGGTCGGCGCGCTGCACGCGCGGCGCTTTCGCATCGCGGTCGAGAGCAACGGCACGGTCGAGGCGCCGGAGGGCATCGACTGGCTGTGCATCAGCCCCAAGGCCGGCGCGCAATGGGTGCAGCGGCGCGGCCAGGAGCTCAAGCTGGTGTGGCCCCAGCCCGGCATCGACCTCGACGCCATGGCGCGCACCGGCGAGTTCACGCACCGCTTCCTGCAGCCCATGGACGGGCCCGACCGCGTCGCGAACACCGAGCTGTGCATCGCCGAATGCATGAAGCAGCCCGTGTGGCGGCTCAGCGTTCAGACGCACAAGATCACCGGCATCCGCTGAGGCGGGGGCCGCTTTTTCCCCGAGTTTCTCTTTCGACAATGCGATTCACCATCAGCCAACGCTTTTTCTTCGATGCCGCCCACACGCTCAAGCGCGAGATCGAAGTGGAAGGCAGCCGCCGTATCCACGGACATACCTACCACGCGGAGGTGTGGCTCACGGGCGAGCGCGACCCGGTGACGGGGATGGTGATCGACCTGGGGCTGCTGCGCCGCCGGCTGGAGGATGTGCGCGAGCAGCTCGACCATCACCTGCTGGACGACGTGGCGGGGCTGCACCCGCCGACGCTGGAGAACCTTTGCGTGTTCATCGCCGATGCGCTGCCGGACCTGCGGGCCTCGCTGGCGCGCGTGAAGGTGTGGCGGGAGGCGCTGGGGGACAGCTGTACCGTCGATTTCTGACAGGTCTTGCCCCCTCTCCCGCTTGCGGGAGAGGGTTGGGGTGAGGGTGAGCGGCTCCCAGGTCCGCGCGATGTTGTCAGGCCCCACGCCCTCACCCTGACCCTCTCCCGCAAGCGGGAGAGGGAAAAAACTCAGGCCGCGCCGATGCCCGCCACCAGGCTCCCCGGCGCCTGCCCGTTCTTCAGCCCGGCGGTGAACGCCAGCATCCGATCGATCGGCACTCGCGCCCGCAGCCCCAGTGCCGGATCGACGTGGATTTCCCCCGCGCCCGTCTCCAGGGCATTCGCCAGCTCCGCCAGCCCGTTCATCGCCATCCACGGGCAATGCGCGCAGCTCTTGCAGGTGCCGCCGTTGCCGGCCGTCGGTGCCTCGATGAAGACCTTGCCGGGGTTCAGCGTGCGCAGCTTGTGCAGCATGCCGCTGTCGGTGGCGACGATGAACTCCTTGGCGTCCATGCGCTGCGCCGCGTTCAGGATGGCCGAGGTGGAGCCCACCGCGTCGGCCAGCGCGATCACGTCCGAGGGCGACTCGGGGTGCACCAGCACCTTGGCCTTCGGGTGCTCCTTCATGAGCAGCTCGAGCTCCAGCGCCTTGAACTCGTCGTGCACGATGCACGCGCCGTTCCAGCTGACCATGTCGGCGCCGGTCTGGCGGCGGATGTAGTCGCCCAGGTGGCGATCGGGCCCCCAGAGGATCTTCTGCCCCGCCGCATGCAGCGCGTTCACCACGTCGAGTGCGCAGCTGGAGGTGACCAGCCAGTCGGCGCGCGCCTTCACGGCCGCGCTGGTGTTGGCATAGACGACCACGGTGCGGTCGGGATGCTGGTCGCAGAAGGCGCTGAACTGGTCGACGGGGCAGCCCAGGTCGAGCGAGCAGTTCGCGTCGAGATCGGGCATCAGCACGCGCTTGTCGGGCGAGAGGATCTTCGAGGTCTCGCCCATGAAGCGCACGCCCGACACCACCAGCGTCTGCGCGGCGTGGTCGCGGCCGAAGCGCGCCATTTCGAGCGAATCGCTCACGATGCCGCCGGTTTCCTCGGCAAGGTCCTGCAGATCGGGGTGCACGTAGAAGTGCGACACCATCACCGCATTGCGCTCGCGCAGCAGGCGGCGGATGCGCTCCTTCAGCGCGATGCGCTCGTCGGGCGATGGCTCGGGCGGCACGCGCGCCCAGGCGTGGCGGGTGTCGCAGACGGCGCCGGCCCGGGTTTCGGCGGGCTGCTCGTAGTCGACGTCGATGACCGTGGACGACATGGGCGGATCAGCCTTCCTGGAAACGCATCGAGTAGTCGATGGCCTTGACGTCCTTGGTCAGCGCGCCGACGGAAATCCGGTCGACACCGGTTTCGGCCAGCGCGCGTAGGCCGTCCAGCGTGACGCCGCCGGAGATCTCGAGCACGGCCTTGCGGCCTTCGCCGGCCTCGTCGTTGATGCGCACGGCCTCTCGCAGCGTGGGCAGGTCCATGTTGTCGAGCAGCACCATGCGCGCCCCGGCGTCGAGCGCCTCGCGCAGCTGGGCCAGCGTCTCGACCTCGACCTCGACGAACTCCGCCTTCGCGGCGGCAGGCGCCACCGCACGCAGGGCGGCCGCCACGCCGCCGGCTGCGGCGATGTGGTTTTCCTTGATGAGCACCGCGTCGTACAGGCCGATGCGGTGGTTCAGGCCGCCGCCGGTGCGCACGGCGTATTTCTGCGCAAGCCGCAGGCCGGGAATGGTCTTGCGGGTGTCGACGATGCGCGCGCGGGTGCCGCGCACGGCGTCGGCGTAGAGGGCGGTCTTGGTGGCGACGGCGCTCAGCAGCTGCAGGAAGTTGAGCGAGGTGCGCTCCGCCGTCAGCAGCGCGCGGGCCGAGCCTTCGATCTCGAGCACGGTCTGGCCGGCCTCGCAGCGCTCGCCCTCGGCGCACAGCCACTGGATGCGCACCTGCGGATCGAGCTGCCGCAGCGTGGCCTCGACCCAGGGGGCGCCGCACACCACGGCGTCTTCGCGCGCCAGCACGCGGGCGCGGGCGCGGCGCGCGGGGTCGACCAGCGAGGCGGTCAGGTCGCCGTCGGCGACGTCCTCCTGCAATGCGCGGGTGGCATCGGACAGGGCCAGCGCGGCCACGGCCGACGCTGAAAAATCAAAGCGAAGGCTCATGGCTCTCTTTGTCTCTGCGTTTTTCTCAGGAGGATTGACGAGGGGAAACGGCTGCGGCACCCGGCTGCTGGAGCTGCACCGATTCCGGCACCGGCTCGCGGCCGACGAGGGCCGCCACGGCGTCCTGCGGGCTCACGCGGCCGTCGAGCAGCGCGACCACGCCTTCGGCGATCGGCATCTCGATGCCGAGGCCCCGGGCGCGCTGCACCACGGTGCGGGCGCAGTAGACGCCCTCGGCCACGTGGCCGAGCGAATCGACGGCCTGCGCGAGCGTGCGGCCCTGCGCGAGCAGCAGGCCGACCTTGCGGTTGCGCGACAGGTCGCCGGTGGAAGTAAGGACCAGGTCGCCCAGGCCCGAAAGGCCCATGAAGGTCTCGGCGCGGGCGCCCAGCGCAAGGCCGAAGCGCGTCATCTCGGCAAGGCCGCGCGTGATAAGCGCCGCGCGGGCGTTGAGCCCCAGCGCGAGGCCGTCGCACAGGCCGGTGGCGATGGCCAGCACGTTCTTGACAGCGCCGCCCACCTCCACGCCGACGATGTCCTCGTTGGCGTAGACGCGCAGCGCGGGGCCGTGGAAGGCGTCGACCAGCATGTCGCGCACGGCGGCATGCGGACTGGCGGCCACCAGCGCGGTCGGCCGCCCTTCGGCGACCTCCTGCGCGAAGCTGGGGCCGCTGAGCACTCCCGCTCTCAATTCAGGGGCAACCTGGGCCCATATCTCGTGAGCCAGCAGGCCGAAGGATGCGGGGGAAGCCGCGTCGAGCGCGGGCTCCACGCCCTTGCAAAGCCATGCCACCGCGGCGCCGGTGCCGCGCAGCGCGATGAGCTGCGCGCGCAAGGCCGCCATGGGCGTGGCCACGATGACGAGGTCGGCGCCGGCCTGCGCCTGGGCGATGTCGCCCGCGCGCACGGCCAGCGACGCCGGCAGGGCCAGCCCGGGCAGGTAGCGGGAATTTTCTCGCGCGGCCGACATGGCATCGGCCTGGGCGGCGTCGCGCGCCCAGAGGGTGACTTCGTGGCGGGCCGCCGCATTGACGGCGACCGCCGTGCCCCAGGCGCCGGCGCCATGAACGCAGATCTTCATCGGCGTCGTTGGCTGCTGCGGCTGCAGTGCAGCGATTACTGCGCGAGCGAAGGCGCGGCCTGGCCGGCGGCCTGGGCCTGCTGCTGCTCGTACATGGCCTGGAAGTTGATCTCGGCCAGATGCACGGGCGGGAAGCCGCCGCGCTGGATCACGTCGGCGACGTTGCCGCGCAGGTAGGGGTACACGATCTGCGGGCAGGCGATGCCGAGGATGGCGCCCATCTGCTCTTCGGGCAGGTTGCGGATCTCGAAGATGCCGGCCTGCTTGGCCTCGACCAGGAACACGGTCTTGTCGCCGATCTTGGTCTGCACGGTGGCGGCCACGGTGATCTCGAAGATGCCTTCGGCCACGGGCTGGGCGTCCACGCCGAGCTGGATGTCGACGGTGGGCTGCTCCTGCTCCAGCAGGATCGCGGGCGAATTGGGCTGCTCCAGCGACAGGTCCTTGAGGTAGACACGCTGGATCTGGAACACGGGTTCTTGGGCTTGCTGGTCGGCCATGGCTGAACTTTCGAGGATCAAAACAATGCCCGCTGGGGAGAGGGTCCCGCAGCGGGCTGCAGATGAGTGAACTGCCGATTATGGCCCCGTCGAAAGACGGTTCCGGGGCAGGGCCGGTTTCAGGCGCCTTGCAGCAGCGGAACGAGGCCGCCGCGGCTGTCGAGCGCCATCAGGTCGTCGCAGCCGCCCACGTGGGTGTCGCCGATGAATATCTGCGGCACCGTGCGGCGCTGGGTGATCTCCATCATGGTGTTGCGGGCCTGGGGGTCGGTGTCGATGCGGATCTCCTCGATCTGCTCGACGCCCTTGGACTTCAGGATCTGCTTCGCGCGGATGCAGTAGGGGCAAACGGCGGTGGTGTACATCTTGACGGCTTGCATACGCTCTACCTTGGGGAAAATTTCGTTTATTCAACTCGCTCGCGGCTCTTCGGGGGGAGCGCCGCGCAGCCGGTCTGGCCGGGCTGCAGCGGTCGCCTCCGGGGGGGGCAGCGGGCGCCACGGGGGCGCGAAGCCTCGGGGCGAGTCGACGTCTAGGCTTTTTCGACGGGCAGGTTAGCGTCTTTCCAGGCTTTCAGCCCGCCGGACACCGCTTGGGCCTGCTCGTAACCCAGCTTCTTGGCCACGGCGACCGCGCGCTGCGCGCGGGCACCGGTGGCGCACACCAACAGCAGCGGCACGTTCTTGTTCTTGACCGCGCCGGCGAGCTTTTCCTCGAGCTGGTTCAGGGGAACGTTCTTAGCGCCGATCATGTGGCCGGTGGCGAACTCCTCGGGCTCGCGCACGTCGACCAGCACCGCGCGCTCGCGGTTGATGAGCTGCACGGCGCCCTGTGCCGTGAGCGTTCCGCCGCCCGCCCCCCGCACCAGCGGCCAGGCCAGCATGGCACCCGAGCTGAGCGCGATCAGGATCAGCATCCAGTTCGCGGTGACGAATTCGATCAATTTCACGGGGGTTCCTTGAATGGCAAACCGGGGATTTTAGAATGCGGGGTTTCGCAAGCGCAGCCAAAGGCCTCCCACATGCACAAACTGGTATTGATCCGTCACGGTGAATCGACCTGGAACCTGGAAAACCGCTTCACCGGATGGACCGACGTCGATCTGACCGAAACCGGCGTCGAACAGGCCAAGCAGGCCGGCCGGCTGCTCAAGGCCGAGGGCTACGACTTCGACGTCGCCTACACGAGCGTGCTCAAGCGCGCCACCCGCACCCTCTGGCACACCCTCGACGAACTCGACCGCACCTGGCTGCCCGTGGTGCACTCCTGGCGCCTCAACGAGCGCCACTACGGCGGCCTGCAGGGCCTGAACAAGGCCGAGACCGCCAAGAAATACGGCGACGAGCAGGTGCTGATCTGGCGCCGCAGCTACACCACCCCCCCGCCGCCGCTGGAAGCCGACGATCCGCGCAGCGAGCGCGGCGACGTGCGCTATGCCAAGCTCTCGCCCGAGCAGATCCCGCTGACCGAGTGCCTGAAGGACACGGTAGCGCGCGTGCTGCCCTTCTGGAACGAATCGATGGCGCCGGCCATCCGCACCGGCCGCCGGCTGGTGGTGGCGGCCCACGGCAACTCGATCCGCGCCCTGGTGAAGTACCTCGACGGCATCTCCGACGACGACATCGTCGGGCTGAACATTCCCAACGGCATCCCGCTGGTGTACGAGCTCGACGACGATCTCAAGCCCTTGCGCCACTACTACCTCGGCGATGCCGCGGCCGCCGAGAAGGCTGCCGCCGCAGTGGCTTCGCAGGGCAAGGGCTGAGCAGAGGCCCGGCAGGAGCGCCTGAAAAAGCCCCCGTCCGGCGCTCCACCCGTGGAACCCCGGCAAACAAATTGCTTCCAAGCTGTGTATATTGAACTGACAGCCGCCGACAAGGACAACCACTCATGATGGGCCAGAAACTCAAGATCACCGGCTGGGTCGCCGCCGGCGCCGTTGCAGGCGTCCTGACCACCGTCTCGCTGCAGACCGTCGCGCGCGGCTCGCTCGCGCCGCTGCCGCTCGAGGAACTGCAGCAGCTCGCCGCCGTCTTCGGAATGGTCAAGAGCGACTACGTGGAGCCGGTCGACGAGAAGAAGCTCATCTCCGACGCCATCTCCGGCATGGTCGCCGGGCTAGACCCCCACTCCCAGTATTTCGACAAGAAGTCCTTCAAGGAATTCAGGGAAGGCACCACCGGCCGCTTCGTTGGTGTGGGCATCGAGATTTCGCAGGAAGACGGCCTGATCAAGGTCGTCTCGCCCATCGAGGGCTCCCCCGCATTCCGCGCGGGCCTCAAGCCCAACGACCTGATCACCAAGATCGACGACACCGCCGTGCGCGGCCTGTCGCTGAACGAGGCGGTCAAGCGCATGCGCGGCGAAGCCAACACCAAGGTGCTGCTGACCATCTTCCGCAAGGACGAGAGCCGCACCTTCCCCGTGACCATCACGCGCGAGGAAATCCGCACGCAGTCGGTCCGCGGCAAGATCATCGAGCCGGGCTACGGCTGGATCCGCCTCTCGCAGTTCCAGGAGCGCACCGTCGACGACTTCGTCAAGAAGATCGACGAGATGTACAAGGAAGACCCCAACCTCAAGGGCCTGGTGCTCGACCTGCGCAACGACCCGGGCGGCCTGCTCGACGCGGCCGTGGCGGTGTCGTCGGCCTTCCTGCCCGAGAACGTCACGGTCGTGACCACCGATGGTCAGCTGGCCGAGAGCAAGGCGGTCTACAAGGCGGCGCCGGAGTTCTACCAGCGCCGTTCGGGCAGCGACCCGCTGCGCAGCCTGCCGGCCGCGCTCAAGACGGTGCCGCTGGTGGTGCTGGTGAACGAAGGCTCGGCTTCGGCCAGCGAGATCGTCGCCGGCGCGCTGCAGGACCACAAGCGCGCCACCATCATGGGCAGCCAGACATTCGGCAAGGGCTCGGTGCAGACGGTCCGTCCGCTCGGCCCCGACACCGGCCTGAAGATCACCACCGCGCGCTACTACACGCCCAGCGGCACCTCGATCCAGGCCAAAGGCATCGTGCCGAACGTGCTGGTCGACGAAAGCGCCGAGGGCAGCCCCTTCGCCGCATTGCGCATGCGCGAGGCCGACCTCGAGAAGCACCTGGCCAGCGGCCAGGGCCCCGAAGTGAAGGATCCGGAGCGCGAGAAAGCCCGCGACGAGGCCCGCAAGCGCCTCGAGGAAGAAGCCAAGAAGCCGCCGCAGGACCGCAAGGTGCCCGAATTCGGCTCCGACAAGGACTTCCCGCTCATGCAGGCGCTCAACCGCCTCAAGGGCCAGCCGGTGCTCGTGAGCAAGACGCAGGTCATCGTCGACAACAAGGAAGAGAAGAAGGAGAACTGAACCGGGCAAGTCGGTTCAGTTCAGGAGTACCGCGGCGCCGGCCTCGCCGGGCCGCCGGTATCGACCCCGCAGGGGGTGGGCGGCCGCGCCAGACGGGCCGGCCTGGGGGCGAGCATGAATGATCACCAGCTGCTGCGCTATTCGCGCCACATCCTCCTCGAAGAGTTCGGCATCGACGGGCAGGCCCGCGTCAGTTCCGGGTGCGTCCTGGTCATAGGCGCCGGCGGGCTGGGTTCGCCGGTCGCCCTCTACCTCGCGGCGGCGGGCGTGGGCCACATCGTGCTGGTCGACGACGACGAGGTCGACCTCACCAATCTCCAGCGGCAGGTCGCCCATACCGATGCACGTGTCGGTCTGCCCAAGGTCGAATCCGCGGCGCAGGCCATGCGCGACATCAACCCCGACATCGCCATCGAAATCCACGCGCTGCGCGCCGACGAGGCGCTGCTGTCGCGCCTTGTCGCCAAGGCCGACGTGGTGGTCGACTGCTGCGACAACTTCGCCACCCGGCAGGCGGTGAACCGCGCCTGCGTGGCGCATGTGAAACCGCTGGTGGCGGGCGCGGCGATCCGCTTCGACGGCCAGCTGAGCGTCTACGACACCCGCGATGCAGCCTCGCCCTGCTACGCCTGCCTGTTTCCGCCGGAGGCGAGCTTCGAGGAAACCCGCTGCGCGGTGCTCGGCGTGTTCGGCCCGGTGGTGGGCACCATCGGCACGCTGCAGGCCAGCGAGGCGTTGAAGCTGCTGGCCGGCATCGGTCCATCCCTCGCGGGCAAGTTGCTGATGTTCGACGGGCGCAGCACCTCGTTCGACACGCTGCGCGTGGCGCGCGACCCGCACTGCAGCGTCTGCGCGCAGCGCGCGTCCCTGCCTGGCGCCTAGTCCTTCTGCTTTGCGCCCTTCGCGCGTGCGGCGCCGGCCGCGGCGGCGCCTGCCGTGGGCTGGTTCGCCTGCGCGACGACGCCCTTGCAGTCGGAATCCTCGCCGGGGCCGGTCTCGATGGTCGCGGCCAGCGCCAGCAGCGGATTGACCGCCCCCAGCGCCAGCGCAGCCAGCCCGCGTCCGGCCAGCGGACCGACTTCCAGGCCGCCCCTCGGATCTCCGAAGGTGCCGCTCACCACCAGCGGGGTGCGCACCGAGAGGATGTTCTTGCTCTTGGGCTCGGGACGGATCACGAAATCCAGCCCCTCGGTCGCCAGATTGGCCTGCCCGGTGGCGATGAAGACGGCGTTGGTGGTGTCGACCACCAGCGTGCGCCCAGTCATCAGGCCCTTGTTGACGTCGAAGGCCAGGGCCGCGCAACGCAGCTCCACGTTGCGGTCGCCGCGCAAAATGAACTTGATGATGTCGCCGCCCACCAGGGTCGCGAACACCGGCAGCAGGTTGCCGAACTGGCCGCGGCCCGAAATCACCGCCACGTCGCCCGACACGCCGCCCAGCCAGTTGGCCACGGTACTGCCGGAGCCCGAGAGATTGATGCGCCCGTCGAGCCGGCCCACGCTGTTGCCGGTGGTCTCCAGCTTCGGGAAGAGGCGCGCGAGCTGCATGGCGCGCGCGTCGAGCGAAGCGCGGATGTCGGCGGGGTTCTTCGAGCCGTCGATGCGGATCGCGCCGGCCAGGGTGCCGCCGGCCACGCCCAGGTTGAGCGGGTCGAGGGTGAGCACGCCTTCGTTGAGCTTCACCTGCACGCTGCCGCGCTCCAGCGGCACGTCGCGCACGTTGCGGATGCGGTCGGCCGTGTATTTCACGTCGGCGTTCATGGCACGCAGCCGCTCGAAGTCCAGCGGCGCCGTAGGCAGCACCTTGCCGCCAGGCCGCTTGACCTGGGTGACCGTGGGCGGGGGCGCCACGCCTTCCACCGTGGCGGCGGTGCGCGCCGTGGGCGGCAGGCCGATCAGCGGGCCGAGGTCGTCCATGTCCATCACCTTCGAGCGCAGGTCGCCAGCCAGGTGCGGCAGCTTGCCGGACTGGTCGAAGCGCATGTCACCGGCGATGTCGGACAGGCCCAGCCGCCCCTGCAGTCCGGAGGCCTTCCAGAGCTTGCCGCTCTTGTCGAGCTTGCCGCTGAGGGCGTAGGGCGAGGTCTGCGGCAGGGCGATTCCCAAGAGCGGGAACAGCGCGCCCAGCGTCTGGCCCTTGATCTCGAACCTGGCATCGATGCCGTCCAGATCGGACAGGCGGGCGACCGTGCCGGCGGCTTTCAGCTGCGTCTGGCCGGCAGCGGCGCGAATCTCGACGGGAAACGGCGGCGCATTCGAGGTCTCGATCTGCAGCACGTTGCCCGTGCGCCCGCTGGCGGTCAGCGGCTGGCCCTTGTAGCGGCCCTTGATGCGGTAATCGAGCGGCATCTCGCCGCGGCTGGTGTCGTAGTTCAGGTCGGCGTGCAAGTCGACCCCAAGATGCTTGGCGAGGAAATCGATCGCGCCGCTGTCGATCTGCACCTGCCCGATGGTGGGCACGGTGCCGCCTTCGGAACTGTCCTTGCCGTCCTTGCCCAGCGACCAGGTGCGGCGGCCGTCGGCTTCCATCTGCAGGCCGACCGTGGGCGAAGACAACGCCAGCCTGGGAATGACGATGCTGCGCGAAATCAGCGGCCAGAGGCGGATGTCGAAATCGGCCTGCTCCGCCTTCACCAGATAAGGTTCGCGCGCCCACGAAGGATTGGCGAACTCGATCCCGTCGAGCCTGACGGTGGCCTGCCGCCAGCCGAGCCCCACGTCGAGGCGCCGGGTGATCTCGAACTTGCGCCCGGTCTTCTCGCTGACGTAGCGGTTGAGCGGCTCGCGCAGCACGTCCCAGGGGAAGAAAGCCAGCACCAGGGCCAGCGCCACGAATAGCAGCACCACGCCCGCCAGCAGCTTCTGCCACAGCCGCAGGCCGCGCGGGCGGCTACCTTCGATTGGTGGTGCATTCGTCGTTGCCATGAGGTCTTGTACCCCAGGCCGACGCGGCACCGTGGTCGGCCACGGACCGCAGACCTCGTGGGGCATCGCCTACTGAGGCAGCATCGGAAGCCGCCTCGTCGACCTGCGTCGGAACCCACCTACAAGCTCCAGCCGCCGAAGCTTGCATGATGCGTACGGGAGAAGAAGCAAAGTCCATCCGCAGGCACTTAACGCCAACGGAGGCGCGCTGATGCGTCTGCCATCCTCAGAGGAAGAGTGGTTGGGCATGGATTCAAGATTGCAGACTTATGTTGTCGAAGACAACCTCACGATCCGTGAAAACCTCATTGGCACGCTGGAAGAACTCACCTGCAGTACCGTGGTCGGATTCGCGGAAACGGAAAGCGGCGCCCGTGCATGGCTGCTCGGCCATGGCGGGGAATGGGACCTGCTCATCGTCGATCTCTTCCTCAAGCAGGGAAGCGGCCTCGGCGTGCTGCAGGCCTGCCAGTCCCGCAAGCCTGGCCAGAAGGTGGTCGTGCTCAGCAACTACGCCACGCCCGACATCCGCAGGCGCTGCGCGGAATTCGGGGTCGACGCGGTGTTCGACAAATCGAATGAGATCGAGGCCCTGGTGGATTTCTGCCTCATGCAGGTCCGCAGCCGGGCTGCGCACTCCTCGTCCGAAGCGGGCTGAGGAAAGAAAAGGCGACGTGGACGACGAAAGATCGGAAGAAGCGGCGGCGCGGGAAGCCTGCGAGCAGGAAGAGGAAGAAAGCGCCCGGGCCCTTTTCCCCTTCTTCTGCGGCCTGGCCGCCCTGCCCGCCCCGCAGCCGATCTCAATCGATCAGCTTGTTCTTCAGCGCGTAATAGGTGAGGTCGCTGTTGGAAGAAAGATTCATCTTCTCCATCAGCCGAGTGCGGTAGGTGCTCACGGTCTTGACCGACAGCGAAAGCGTCTTGGCGATGTCGCCGGCGGTCTCGCCCTTGGCGAGCTTGAGGAACACCTGGAATTCGCGTTCCGAGAGCTGCTCGTGCGGCGCGGCGTCGTCCTTGCGGTCGAGCTGGCGGGCCAGCAGTTCGGCCACCGCGGGGGTGATGTAGCGCCGGCCCAGAGCGATGGTGCGGATCGCGTTGACGATTTCGATGGGATCGCACTCCTTGTTGAGGTAGCCGCTCGCGCCCTGACGGATCAGGTTCATGGCGTAGTGCTCCTCGGGGTAGCCGCTGAGGATGAGGATGCCCACGTCCGGCGCCTTGGCCCGGATCATGGCGAGCGCATCGATACCGCTCTGGCCGGGCATCGAAAGGTCCATGACCAGCACGTCCAGCTCCGTGGTGCGCACCAGTTCGATGGCTTCGCGGCCGCTGGCAGCCTCGCCCGCCACGCGCAGGTCCACGTGCTCGGAGAAGAACTGCCGGAGGCCCGATCGCACAATGGCGTGGTCGTCCACAATTCCGATTTTGATCATCTGTTACTTTCGTCGTTGTGTTGCGCAGCCGAGGCCCGCAACATGCCAGGTCCCTGATTGTTGTCAATTATTCACGAACTTGCGCCTTACGCAGCCTTGAAAGTTTCATGCACTGGTTAGCCCCACCAAAAATGGCCTTGAGCCTGCTGCTCGCAGCCCTGGCCGCGCTGGCCCTCGTAGGCATCAACGAGGCCGGCTACCGGCAGTCCAGCCGTGCCCTTGCCGACATCGACGAGGCGCAGCGGGTGCGCGGCACGCTCAACCAGCTCCTGCAGGACATGCTGGACGCCGAAACCGGCCAGAGAGGCTACCTCCTTACCGGCGAGACAAGTTACCGAAAACCCTATGACGATGCGGTCAAGCAGGTCGACGGGCACCTGAGCGCCCTGCGCCGGCTTTACGCCGACCGGCCGCCTGAACTCGCCCGGCTGGCCGAGCTGTCGAAGCACGTGCTGCGCAAGATCGCCGAGATGGACATGAGCGTGCGCCTGCGCCAGGACGGCAAGGAAGACGCCTGGAAGTTCGTCATCACCACCGACGTGGGCAAGGAGGAGATGGAAGCCATCCGCGCCAACGCCGGCGAGTTGGTCAGGCTGAGCAACGGCACCCTGCAGCAAAGCCAGGTGCAGGTGCTGCAGTCGCTGAAGCTGGCGCGCATCGGCACCTCCATCGTGGCGCTGGCCGCGCTGCTGGCCTTCTTTCTGTACCTGCGCCAGACGCATGTGCTGCGCTCCATCGGCGAGCGCCAGCAGGAGGCCCTGCAGCGCGAGCGCAACGCCCTCGAAGACGAGGTGCGCGAGCGCACCGCCTCGCTGGCCGAACTGGCCACCCACCTGCAGGACGTGCGCGAGACCGAGCGCGGCTTCCTCGCGCGGGAGCTGCACGACGAGCTGGGCTCTCTGCTCACCGCAGCCAAGCTCGACGTGGCACGGCTGAAGTCGCGGCTGGCGGACGCGCCCGATGCGATCCAGCGGCTGCAGCATCTGACCGATCTGCTCAACAGCGGCATCGCGCTCAAGCGCCGCATCATCGAAGACCTGCGGCCATCGTCGCTCTCGAACCTGGGGCTGGTGGCCTCGCTGGAGATCCTGGGGCGCGAGTTCGGCGAACGTTCCGGCCTGCAGGTGGAGATGGCGCTCGAGCCGGTGAACATGGACGAGTCGCGCCAGCTCACCATCTACCGGATGGTGCAGGAAAGCCTCACCAACATCGGCAAGTACGCCGAGGCCACGGAAGCCACCATCGTGCTGAAGAACTACGACAACCACGTGGTGGTGGAAGTGGCGGACAACGGCAAGGGCTTCGACACGCAGCGCATGCAGCCCTCCACCCATGGCCTCGCGGGCATGCGGCACCGCGTGGAAGCCGCGCGCGGTCGGCTCACGGTGTCGTCGATACCGGGCAAGGGCACGCGGCTGAGCGCCATGCTGCCGATCGTCAAACCCGCCTGAACTGAGGGAAGGGCCCAGGCTCTGCCGGAGCCGCGCGGCATTCCTTCACAGGGCCGCTAGAGTCCACTCGGCCATCTCCTACGCACCCCAACCCCGGCCGCTGACAGGTCGGCGGCGAGGCTCCAATTAAGGTTGCGTCCATGGCATCGGCGCTTCTCATTTTTTTAGATTGCCGGTGCGATGTTTCCAAGTCACGAGCCAAGCCTCGAAGGAGTTCCACATGTTGCATTACGCCGTGGTGTTTCTCGTCATCGCCCTGATCGCCGCCATCTTCGGGTTCGGTGGCATCGCGGCGAGCGCCGTGGGCATCGCCAAGATCCTTTTCGTGATCTTCGTGATCCTCGCGCTCGCGAGCTTCCTTGCCGGCTTGCTACGACGCAAGTAGCGTCGTTACGATCACAGAGCTTGCGCATTTCACTTTTTCGGAAAGGACTTTCACATGAACACGACGACGAAGACCCCCTCGCAACTCGCCGATGACGCGCGCCAGACCGCCCGCGATGCGGTCGATGCCACCCGCGCCTACGCTCAGAACGCGGTGAATGCAGCGGGCGAGAAGGTCCGTGACCTGCGGCGCGAATCGGAACCCGCCGTCGAACAGCTGGCCGCCCGCGTGCAGCAGGCCGTGCAGCGCGGCCTCGATGCCGCCTCCACCACCAGCGCTCGTGCGCAGCGCCGACTGGAACAGGCCGCCGACGTCACCGGCCGCTACATCTCCGACCAGCCCGTGCGCTCGGTGCTGCTGGCAGCCGCAGCAGGCGCAGCCATCACGGCGCTGATCGTGCTGGCAAGCCGCCGCAGCCGCGACGACTACTGATCCGACCAAGCCAAAGGCGTCTGTCACCGCTCGAATCCGGCACCATGCTCCATCCCATTTTTTCCACGGTGCTCGGGCATCCGGATCTCGTCGCTGAACATCTCGCCAACTACGCCGCACTCATCCGGGAGGAATCTTCCCAGGCGGGTCGCGGCATTGCCGCGCGCATCGTCGCGGCGGTGCTCGCCGTTGCCACGGTCACGCTGGCCCTCGGGCTGATCGGCGTGGCTGTGCTGCTCGGCGTGATGCACGGCACCTTCCACTGGGTCCTGGTGGCGGTGCCGGGCGTCGCTGTGGTGATCGCGGCCTTCTGCATCTGGTACGCCGCACGCCCCACCAAGACTTACGCCTTCGAAGACCTGCGCTCGCAGCTCGACGCCGACCTGCACGCACTGCGCGAAGCCGGAGCACGCCATGACCGCTGATGACCGCCGCGAACTCCGGCAGCACCTCACACCCAAGGAGCGCCTGGCCCTGTCGCGCAGGGCGCTGGTGCGCCAGCTGAACGGCGGCGCTCCGGACGACGAGCATTACCCCGCCGACGGCAGCGGCCTCCATGCCGATGACCTGGAATACGCCCACCGCGAACCGCACCTGGCTGCCGATCCTGCGGGGCTTCTGCATCGCAGCCACGCCGAAGGCGACGGGAGCATGCCGCAGGGAGATGGCACAGGTTCCGGCCGCGGCAGGAGAAAGCCCCAGAACGTCTGGATCGCCGTGGGCCGCAGCGTGCTGGAACGCTGGTGGCGCAGGCATCCCGCGCACGCGGTCGGCCAGCTCGCGCGGCCCGTGCTCGAAAACTATGCACGCAAGGAGCCGGCCAAGCTGATGGCGGCGGCGGCGGCCACCGGCGCGCTGCTCGTGCTGGTCAAGCCCTGGCGCCTGCTCTCCGTGACGGCCGTGCTCGCGGCGGTACTGAAGACATCCGACGTGGCCGACCTCATCACCACGATGATGAGCAAGAGCCCAAGTTCACCCCGCCCCCCACGAAAGGACACTCCATGAAAAACGATGCTTCCTCCCCCTCGTCCGCTGCCAAGGAAGGCGGCCGTCAGCACCTGGCGCTCGACCAGAGCGGCCTGGACGCCGCGCGCAAGAGCCTGGACGATGGCGCCGTCACCCCCAGCTACGGTCCGTGGCGCGACGACGTGGTGAAGCTGCTGAACGACGCGCTGGCCACCGAACTGGTCTGCGTGCTGCGCTACAAGCGCCACTACTTCACCGCCAACGGCGTGGAATCGCCGGCCATCGCCGACGAGTTCCTGGTGCATGCCAACGAGGAATCGGCCCACGCCGACCTGATCGCCGAACGCATCGTGCAACTGGGAGGCGAGCCGGACTTCGCACCCCAACACCTGCTGGAGCGCAGCCACGCCCAGTACGACGAGTCGACCGACCTTCAGGCGATGGTTCGCGCCAACCTCATCGCCGAACGCGTGGCGGTGGAGTCGTACCGCCAGATGATCGCGCTGATCGGCGACAAGGACCCGACCACCCGCCGCATGCTCGAAGGCATCCTGGCCGACGAGGAAGAACACGCCGACGAGCTGAAGGACTGGCTCGACCACTGAACCACTGAGTTCCATCGAGCGGGACCGTCGTTCCGCTCATGCATGAAAAAGCCCGGCGTTGCCGGGCTTTTTTTATTGGCGAGAGAGCTGGGCCGGAGGGCAGGTCAGCCCTTCACCTCGAGTTGGTTGTTGACCGAGGTCACGCCCTGGACGCCCTTGGCGATTTCTTCGGCGCGAGCCTTGGCGGCTGCGGTGGGTGCCGGACCCTTCAGGCTGACGGCGCCGGCCTTGGTGTCGACGTCGATCTTGATGGCGCTGAGGTCCGGATCCTTCGCGAGGCCGGCAGACACGGAAGCCGTGATCGCGGCATCGTCCATCGTCGCGCTCACGGCAGCTCCTGCTTCCTTGAGCGCTTCCTTGGCGTTGGCGGCGCCTTCCTTCACCTCGGCGGTGGTGTTGGACGACTCGACCTTGGCCTTGGCGTCCTTCAGGGCCTCGCCCGTCTTGGCCGCTGCCGAGTCGGCCGCCTGCTCGGTCTTCGCGATCGCGCCGTCGAGCTTCTCGCCGGCGGTGCGGTTGTCGGCCTTGTCGCAGCCGACCAGCGCCAGCGCGGCACCTGCCAGCAGTACCGCCGTCAGGGTCCTGGCGTACGGAGCACCGCCGGCGCGTTGAATGTTCGATGTGTTCATGGGAATCCTCCTGTCGCTTGTCGGAACTTGAAGAGCTCGGGCGAAGGCCGTGGTGCCGCGTGCGCACGCGGCCTTCGCGGCCCGGATCACAGCTTGTCGGCGCCCGACTTGATCGCGTCCTTGGTCTTTTCCTTCACGTCGCCGTAGGTTTTCTGCACCTTGCCGGAGGCCTGGTCCGCAAGGCCCTCGCCCTGCAGCTTCTCGTTGCCGACGACCTTGCCGGCGACTTCCTTCAGCTTGCCCTTGGCTTCCTCGACGCGGCCTGCCACTTGGTCCTTGTTCATGTCGCTTCCTTCCTGATGAGTGAGCAAAAAAGTGGGCCGGGATGACCCACCGGAGCCAATCTAAGGCGCACAGCTTGGCAGCGAACGCCGAAGGGAGCCCGAAGCTCTGTAGGACAAGAAGGCTCAGGCGCTGACGATCCATCCTTCAAGAGGATCGATGCCCTGCGGCAGCCCGTGGCCGGGACCCGGACTGGCCGCACGCTGCCGCCCCCAGGCGGCCTGCAGGAGACACAGCACCGCATCGATGTCGTCCCCGCGAGCGTCCGCCAGCAGTTCCGCGCGCTGCGGGGCGGACACGGCCAGCTTGAGTCCGAGGCGGGGCGACCCGGCCTCGAGCGCAGCCAGAAGCTCGGTTCTTGCCGCGAGCCGCTCGGGCGTCTGCTTCGCGAGGTCGTCGCTCTTGTAGCTGCGGCGCCCGATCAGCTCGCGCGCCAGCAATCCGGGGTAAGCCTCCAGCGCGATGCGGTCCGCGCCGTTGCCGGGGTGCAGGCCCGGAATGCGCGCTCCGGCGGCCAGCACGCGCGGCACGCCCGCGTGAAGCATGTACGCCACCGGCGGATTGACCCATTTCATCGACGGGCTGGAGCCAGCGGGTCCGTCGGCCGCACGGTGAGCGAACTTGCCGCCCACCGGCCGCCCCGCGCAGAAGGCGGCGAAGGTCTCGCGGATCTCGGCGCGGCTCAGGCTGGCGTAGTGGGCCATCAGCGGCTCCCACTGCAGCGGCCAGCGCAGGTGCTCCACGAGCTCGCGCGGCAGGCTGAAGGGGAAGTCGAAGCCGCCGGTCCATGCCGGCGTGGCGCACAGCCAATCGCCCCAGGCGTCGAGCGTAGAGAAGCGCTGCAGGCGGTGCAGCACCACGCGGTCGGCGCCGTCCAGTTGACCCAGTTCATCTACTTCGCCGATCGCGACGACGATGGGCTTGCGTGCCGTCGGCGCGCTGGAGAAGTCGCAGCCGAACAGCACCATGGCGTCAGCCCAGGGCGAGCGCCACCACGCCGGCGGCGATGAGCGTGGCGCCCATCAATCGAAGCAGCCGGTCGCCCTCGCGCAGCAGGTGGCCGCCGATGAGCGCGGCGAAGAGCATCGACACCTCGCGCGCTGGCGCCACGTGCGAGATCGGCGCCTGCTGCACCGCGTACAGCACGAGCACATAGGAGACGGGGCTGATCGCCGCCACCAGCAGCGCGTACTTCCACTGCTCGCGCCACATGCGCACGGTGGTCGCGCGGTCCTGCAGCGCAGCGGGCAGCAGCAGCACGATGCGCACGAGGTTGCCCATGTAATCGAGCAGGATCGGCGACATCGCGAGGAACTTGACCGCGTAGCTGTCGGCCACCGTGTAGGCGGCGATGAAGGCGCCGGTCAGCACGCCGTAGCGCATGCCCTTGTGCACCCGCGCGCGCTGCGCCGGATCGTGCGCCTTCTGCCACAGGCGCGGGCCGCCGGCAATGAGAAACACGCCGGCCACCACGCCCAGGATGCCGGCCACACCGACGAGGCTGATCTTCTCGCCCAGGAATAGCACCGCCACCAGCGACGAAAGCAGCGGCCCCGAGCCGCGCGCCAGCGGGTAGACCACCGTGAGGTCCGACTTGCGGTAGCCGCGCAGCAGCACGATGAAATAGAACACGTGCAGCACACCGCTGAGCACGACGAAGCTCCATTCGGCCCGTCCCCATCCGGGCACCACGTTCCAGCCCAGCACGATGCCCACCGGCGCCCAGATGAGCATGTTGAACACGCTCGCCTGGAAGCTGAAGCGCGCGTCTCCATTCGCCTTCTTGGCGGCGATGTTCCAGCTGGCGTGGATGAACCCGGCGAGCAGGATCAGGGCGAATGCGGAGAGCGGCACCTCGAGCTATGCGAGACCGCGCACCGCCAGGCCGCTGCGCGGCGCAAGCGGGCCCCGGAGAGCGCGGCGGGAATGCGAAGTGCCGGGCGCGGGAGCCACGTGCTAGTGGCGGCCGACGATGGCGGCAGTGGCCATCAGCTCTTCGAGCAGCGCCAGCGAGACCTTGCCCGACACCGCATAGGGGTTGAGCTCGGGCTTCTCGGAGTACTTCAGCAGCGTCGAGGCGTTGAGCTTGGACAGGTTGACCTGGCCCATCGTCCAGCCGCCGAAGCGGCGTTCGGAGATCTCCTCGTAGTGCAGCAGCACCACGTCCTTGTGGCGCGGATCGCGCTGGATGTGGCCGTAGAGCTCGGAGATGGCCATGCGGCCGCCCTCGATGGCCTGCAGGAAGGTGCCAGCGCCATAGCAGAGGATGCCGGTGATGCCGCAGGCGGTGTTGTGGCTGCGCGATTGCGCCAGGATCGACTCGATGGCCTCGGGGCTGGTGTCGACGGCGCGGCTGGCGTAGAGGAGTCGGACCAGCATGGCTCAGGCCTTTCGGGGCAGGAGGGACAGGAATTCGCGGCGCAGGCTCGGATCCTTCAGGAACACGCCGCGCATCACGGAATTGATCATCTTGCTGTCCATTTCCTTGACGCCGCGCCAGGCCATGCAGAAGTGCTCGGCCTCCATGACGAGGGCAAGGCCGTCGGGCTGGGTCTTTTCCTGGATCAGGTCGGCCAGCTGCACCACGGCCTCTTCCTGGATCTGGGGGCGGCCCATGACCCACTCGGCCAGGCGCGCGTACTTCGACAGGCCGATCACGTTGGTGTGCTCGTTGGGCATCACGCCGATCCACAGCTTGCCGATGATCGGGCAGAAGTGGTGCGAACAGGCGCTGCGCACGGTGATCGGGCCGACGATCATCAGCTCGTTGAGGTGCTCGGCGTTGGGAAACTCGGTGAGCGAAGGCGCCGCCACGTAGCGGCCCCGGAACACCTCGTTGAGGTACATCTTGGCGACGCGGCGCGCGGTGTTGTCGGTGTTGTGGTCGTTCTCGACGTCGATCACCAGGCTCTGGAGCACGTCCTTCATCTTCAGTTCGACCTCGTCGAGCAGCTTCTCGAGCTCGCCGGGCTCGATGAACTCCGAGATGTTGTCGTTGGCATTGAAGCGCTTGCGCGCCGCTGTGATGCGCTCGCGGATCTTGACGGAGACGGGCGTGCCCTCGTCGTCGTCAGTTCGATCGGGGCGCGGTTCGACGTCGGTTTTCCTCAGCATGGCGGGGATCGTACCAGTGAATGGCTCAAGAGATTCAGGCCCGGAACGCCCTTCCCTTCTCGGAGCGTTGCTATCAATCAAGGAGCGAAAAATCGGCCACCAGCGGCAGGTGGTCGGACATGCGGGCCCAGATCGGCCCGCGCGGCACGGTGCAGGACAGCGGCTCCAGCCCGCGTCCATAGACGAAGTCGAGTTGCGCTACGGGCAGGCGCGAGGGATAGGTCAGCGTGCGCGGTCCGCGCAGGTCGCTGGTGTCGCGCAGGCCCATGGCGTTCATTGCGTAGCGCATGCGCGCACCCCAGTCGTTGAAGTCGCCCGCCACCACCACCGCCTCCCCAGGGGGTACCTCGCGGTCGATGAACTCGCGCAGCCGTGCGATCTGCCGCACCCGGCTGCCCTTGATGAGCCCCAGGTGCACCACGATGGCGTGCACCCGCCGCCCTTCCACGTCGATCATCACGTGCAGCAGCCCACGCTGCTCGAAGCGATGGTCCGAGATGTCCTGATGGGTGGTTCCCAGCACCGGCCAGCGCGTGAGCAGCGCATTGCCGTGCTCGCCGTGCCGGGTGACGGCATTGGTCTCGTAGACGGCGGTGTAGCCCTCGGGCGCAAGGAAGTCGGCCTGGGGCAGCTCGGGCCAGCGCGCGAACCGGGCCGCGGCTTGGCGGTTCATCTTGCGCACTTCCTGCAGGCAGATGATGTCGGCGTCGAGCTGCTCGATGGCATGGCCCAGGTTGTGGATCTCGAGCCGGCGCGCGGGCCCGATGCCCTGCACGCCCTTGTGGATGTTGTAGGTCGCGACCCGGAGGTTCTGCTGAACCGCTGTCGCTGTGGCGGTAGCTGCTGCCGGCTGGTTCGTCATCGCGCAAATTCTGGCAGCAACAGAATGGCTTCGGCATTCGATGGGGAAAAGCAGGCGTCCGCCGCTTCCCGGTACGGCAGCCAGCGCCAGTCGGTGTGCTCGCGCGGATCGAGCGTGGGCACGATGCGTTCGGGCACGCGCAGGCCGAACAGGTGCTCGGTGTTGTGGGTCACGCCCGGCGCATAGCGGGCGCGCCAGCGCGGGTAGATCTCGTAGACGTTGCGCAGCTGCCAGTCGACGAGCTGCGCGGCCAGCGGCGTCCCTTCACCGCAGAGGATGCCGGTCTCCTCGGCCACCTCGCGCGCCGCGGTGAGCGCGAGCGGCTCGTCGGCCGCGTCCTTGCTGCCGGTGACCGACTGCCAGAAGTCGGTCTCGGCGTCCGCACGCCGGATCAGCAGCACATCGAGCGCCGGCGTGTGGATCACGACCAGCACCGACTCCGGAATCTTCCAGGGCCGGGAGTCGGTCGTCATGGGAGGTGCTCAGGCTTCTTCGCGAAACACCGAGGAACCGGCTTTGCCGGGCCTCTGGTGTTGCCCCCGGTAGGGGGTTGGCGAAGCGACACGAAGTGCGCGCAGCCTGGGGGCGAGCGTCATGCTGCTGCCTGGGGATTGTTGCGCAGCTTGATGTGCAGTTCGCGCAGTTGCTTCTCGTCGACCGGGCTCGGCGCCTGCGTCAGCAGGTCCTGGGCGCGCTGGGTCTTGGGGAAGGCGATCACGTCGCGGATCGACTCTGCGCCGGTCATCAGCATGACCAGGCGGTCCAGGCCGATTGCGATGCCGCCGTGCGGCGGCGCGCCGTACTGCAGCGCGTCCAGCAGGAAGCCGAACTTGAGCTGCGCATCCTCGGCGCTGATCTTCAGCGCGCGGAACACCTTGCTCTGCACTTCCTCGCGGTGGATACGCACCGAGCCGCCGCCCATCTCGATGCCGTTGAGCACCATGTCGTAGGCCTTGGCGATGCACTTCTCGGGCGCGGTGTCCATGAG
>CAJYQC010000397.1 GCA_913776885.1 uncultured Variovorax sp. | reverse complement strand
CCTGCTGACGCTGGCCAAGCGCGTGTCGGCGCTGTCGAAGCAGTCGGACGTGGACGGCATCGTCATCACCCACGGCACCGACACGCTGGAAGAAACCGCCTACTTCCTCACGCTGACCGTGCACACCAACAAGCCGATCGTGGTGGTCGGCTCGATGCGCCCGGGCACCGCGCTGTCGGCCGACGGCGCGCTCAACCTGTACAACGCCGTGAACGTGGCCGGCAGCAAGGACGCGATGGGCAAGGGCGTGCTCGTGACGATGAACGACAACATCGACACCGGCCGCGACGTCAGCAAGAACGTCAACATCAAGACCAACGCGTTCTCCAGCCAGTGGGGCCCGCTGGGCATGATCGTCGAGGGCCGCAACTACTGGTTCCGCGCGCCGGTGAAGCGCCACACCATGAACTCGGAGTTCGACATCGACAGCATCACCGCGCTGCCGCCGGTGGAGATCGCGATGGGCTATGAGGGCGTGAGCTCGGTGGCCATCGACGCCATTGCAAAGAGCGGCGCCAAGGCGCTGATCCATGGCGGCACCGGCAACGGCTCGGTGGCGGACCGCATCGTTCCGAACCTGCAGAAGGCCCGCGCCGACGGCGTGATCGTGATCCGCAGCGCCCGCGTGCCCGACGGCTTCGTGATCCGCAACGCCGAGCAGCCCGACGACAAGTACGACTGGGTGGTGGCGCACGACCTGCGCCCGCAGAAGGCGCGCATCCTGGCCATGGTCGCGCTGACCAAGACCAGCAACACCAAGGAACTGCAGCGCATCTTCTGGGAGTACTGATCTCCCACCGTCCTGCTCGCCGCGCGGTGTTCGTTCATGGCGAACGCGCGGCAGGCGATGCAGGCGATGCTCAGGCCAGCGCGCGCCGCAGCCGGCGGTGGCGCGCGTACTCCAGGCCGCCCACGCACACGAGCAGCCAGGCCAGGCCGGTCAGCAGTCCGGCCACCACGTCGCTCGCGAAGTGCACCTGCAGGAAGATGCGGCTGCACGCGATGGTGACGGTGGCGCCCGCGGCGGCCATCGCACCTGGCACATGCCAGCGCACCGGCAGCGTGCGCAGCAGCAGATACAGCAGCATCCCGTAGCTCACGATCGCGCCAGCGCTGTGGCCGCTAGGAAAGCTGTAGCTCGTCTCCAGTGCCAGGCCGTGGTCGTGGATCGGCCGGGCCCGCGCGAAGATCTGCTTGAGCGCCGGGTTCAGCAGCACGATGCCCGCCAGCGCGAGCACCCAGCCCAGCGCGAGCCCGCGATGCCGGCGCCACCACAGCAGGGCGGCCACCAGCACGCACACCGGCCCGAGGAAGGCTGCGTCGCCCAGGTGCGTGACCCGGCTGAACACCACCAGCGCGGCGTGCGGCAGGTTCGCGGCGATGGCGTCGGTCAGCGCGTGGTCAGCCTGGCCGAGCACGCGGCCGTCGGCGATGTTCGATGCGATCCACGCGAACAGGCTCGACGCCAGCAGGATTAGCACGAAGCCCGACGCGAAGGCCAGCGCGATGCGCGGCTCGCTGGGCTCTTCGAGGTCCTGCAGCCTGAAGTGGCGCTTCTGCAGCAGATGGCAGGCGGCGCCCGCGCCGAGCACCGAGACCGCGAGCAGCGAGAGGAACCAGGGCAGCGCATGGGCGCCGAGCTGTCCGGCGAAGACGACGAGAGGGGAAGTGGAGAGAACGGAGGGGACGGAGGAAAGGGAGGCTTCGAGCGGCATGCGGCAGCACCCTAAGGCCGCGCTGCCTCGCTGGCAAGGGAAAGGCCGAATACTTCGGCGCAGCCGAAGGCCTTGTCGCCCGCCACGTAGTCCCAGCGTTCCACACGGCACGCGCGGCGGCCTTCGGCGATGTCCGTGCGAACCACGTTCACCGAGTTGGGGTGCCCCGCGCGGACCCGCCGCGACACGGCTGTGCCCGCCTGCACCGCCCATGACGTGCGCGCGCAGCCCGCAAACGCATCGTTCAGCGGTCGCACGAAGGGCAGGTGGATGTGGCCGCCCAGGATCATGTCGGCACCCGCCGCGCACCAGCGCGCCACGGCCTCCTCGCGCCCGTGCAGGCGGTTGCCCAGGTCCTTCGGGCGCGTGACCATCACCGGCTGGTGCGTCACCACCGCGCGCAGCTGCGTGGGCGACGCCGCCTCGAGCCGCCGCGCCACGCGCTCGACCTGCTCGGCCGACACCGCGCCATCTTCATGCCGATACCAGCGCGTGGTGTTGACCGCGACCACCAGCCATTCGGGGGAATCGAACACGGGTTCGAGATCGTCGCCGAAGGCCCGGCGGTAGCGCGCGTACGGCGCGAACACGCGCGCCGCCAGCTGGAACAGCGGAATGTCGTGGTTGCCTGGAATGGCCAGCACCGGCGCGGGCAGCCGGTCGGCGAAGGCGCGCGCCGCCGCGAACTGCGCCGCGGTGGCGCGCTGGGTGATGTCGCCCGACAGCACCACCAGCTCGGGCGCCAGCGCGTGCGCCAGCCGCTCGAGCGCCTGCAGCACCTCCGGCTGCTCGGTGCCGAAGTGGGGGTCGGAGACCTGCAGCAGGCAGCTCATTCGCGTGCTGCCTCGAGCTCGGGCGCCGTTTCCTTCGGCCGCACCAGCCACAGCCGGTCGGGCGCCACGCGGAACAGCAGCGGCATGTCGGCCCAGCCGATCTCGCCGTCGGTCGCCACCTTCACGCGGCGCGGGCCGAGCGGACCCAGGGCCCGGCTCGCCTTGACGGTCAGCGATTCGAAAGGAAAGGTCAGCACCTCGTCCGCGTCGCCCAGCCGGCCGAGCGCGCCGCGCACCAGCAGCCCCGGCATCGACAGCGGCCCCACCGGCTTGAGCACGATGGCCGCCAACTGGCCCTGTTCGGGCGCGTCGGCCTCGGGAATGCCGACCTGGTGCAGCTGCAGCGGGTTGTTGCCGACGAACAGCGTCGGCGTGCGGATGTCGCGCTCCTTGCCGCGCCAGGCCATGCGCAGGTTCCAGTGCCGGTGGCCGCGCAGCACCGTCAGCAGCCCGGCGCCGAAGGCGATCCAGCGGCTGCGGCCGAAGCGCGACTTGTAGGTCTCGCGTTCCTCCAGCAGCTCGGCGTACAGGCCCATGCTGGCATTGACCAGGAACACCCGGTCGTTCACCAGCCCCACCTGCACCGGCTGAGGCTGCTCGTTCAGCAGGATCTGCAGCGCCTGCGCGGTGTCGCGCGGGATGCCGTGGGTGCGGCTGAAATAGTTGAAGGTGCCCTGCGGCAGCACGCCGAAGGCGCAGCCGCTGCCCAGCGTGGCCTGCGCCACCGCGTTGATGGTGCCGTCGCCGCCCGCGGCCACCACCACGCCGCCGGCCGTGCGCGCCCGCTCGACCGCCTCGCGCGCCAGCGCCTGCAGCCGGCCGGGCTCGTCGACCACGAAGATGCGCAGCCGCCGGCCGGCCGCGGCGCAGCCTTCCTCGATGACCCGGCGGGCCTCGGCCGCGTCCTCGCTGCCGGAGGCGGCGTTCAGCACGATGAAAAGAGGGGGCGCGTCGGGTGCGGTCCCGGGCGTGTCGGGCGTCTCGGGCGTCTGTGGCTCGGGCATGTCCAGGGATCTCAGGGAAAACGGGTCGATGGGAGGAACAAGAAGGCGTGGAGCGCGCGGCTGGCGCGGCAGCCGCGCAAGGCGGGTACGCAGTTGTCGCACGCGCCGCCCGGCGCCGCCAGAAGGCGACTTCCCGTCCCGCTGTGGGAGAGTTGCCCTCCGAACGTAAAATCGCCCGCTTTCGCGGCGCTTCGCCGCGCTACCGTCCAATGTCCGGCTACCTGCCGGCCAGCTTCATGTTGACCTTCCAGCAAATCATTCTCAAATTGCAGTCGTATTGGGCCGACAAGGGCTGCGCGCTGCTGCAGCCGTACGACATGGAGGTAGGAGCGGGCACCTCGCACACCGCCACCTTCCTGCGTGCACTGGGCCCCGAGCCCTGGAAAGCGGCCTACGTGCAGCCCAGCCGCCGCCCCAAGGACGGCCGCTACGGCGAGAACCCCAACCGCCTGCAGCACTACTACCAGTACCAGGTCGTGCTGAAGCCGGCGCCCTCGAACATCCTCGAGCTCTACCTCGGCAGCCTCGAGGCCCTGGGCTTCGACCTCAAGAAGAACGACATCCGCTTCGTCGAAGACGACTGGGAGAACCCCACGCTCGGCGCATGGGGCCTGGGCTGGGAGGTGTGGCTCAACGGCATGGAGGTAACTCAGTTCACCTACTTCCAGCAGGTCGGCGGCATCGACTGCAAGCCCATCACCGGCGAGATCACCTACGGCCTGGAGCGCCTGGCCATGTACCTGCAGGGCGTGGACAACGTCTACAACCTCACCTGGACCGACGGTCTGAGCTACGGCGACGTCTACAAGCAGAACGAGGTCGAGCAGTCGACCTACAACTTCGAGCACAGCGACGCCGAGTTCCTGTTCACGGCCTTCAATGCGCACGAGAAGCAGGCCAAGCACCTCATGGACGCCCAGCTCGCGCTGCCCGCCTACGAGCAGGTGCTGAAGGCCGCGCACAGCTTCAACCTGCTGGACGCGCGCGGCGCGATCAGCGTGACCGAGCGCGCCGCCTACATCGGCCGCATCCGCAACCTCGCGCGCAGCGTCGCGCAGAGCTACTACGACAGCCGCGAGCGCCTTGGCTTCCCGATGGCGCCGCGCGAATGGGTCGCGCAGATCCCCCCGAAGAAGGCTGCCTGAGCGATGACGACCCCCATGAACAAGAACTCCCTCCTGGTCGAACTGTTTGTCGAAGAGCTGCCGCCGAAGGCATTGAAGAAGCTCGGCGACGCCTTTGCGGGCGTGCTGCGCGACCAGCTCGCGGCCCAGGGCCTGGCCGAGGCCGGCTCGGTGCTCACCTCCTACGCCTCGCCGCGCCGCCTTGCGGCACACATCACGCACGTGGCCGAGCGCGCCGCCGACAAGGCCGTGTCGCAGAAGCTCATGCCCGTGGCCGTGGGCCTCGACGCATCGGGCCAGCCCACGCCCGCGCTGCTCAAGCGCCTGGGCGCGCTCGGCGCCGACGCCTCCGCCGTGCCCGGCCTCAAGCGCGCCATGGACGGCAAGGCCGAAGCCCTGTTCTACGAAAGCACCGCCAAGGGCGCCACGCTGGCCGAGGGCCTGCAGAAGGCGCTGGCCGAGGCGATCGCCAGGCTGCCGATTCCGAAGGTCATGAGCTACCAGCTCGAATCCGGCTGCGAGCTGCCGGGCTGGAGCAGCGTGAGCTTCGTGCGCCCCGCGCACGGCCTCGTCGCGCTGCACGGCGACGCCGTGGTGCCGGTCGAGGCGCTGGGCCTGAAGGCGGGCCGCGAAACGCACGGCCACCGCTTCGAGGCGGCGATCGATCCGGTCGTGCTGCGCGACGCCAACAGCTACGCGCTGCAGCTGCAGGAAGAAGGCGCCGTCATCGCCAGCTTCGAGGCACGCCGCGCCGAGATCGCGCGCCAGCTCGCAGCGGCCGCGGTGACGGTCGGCGGCGGCTCGGTCCCGATCCAGGACGAAGCCCTGCTCGACGAAGTGACCGCGCTGGTCGAGCGCCCGAACGTGCTGGTCTGCAGCTTCGAGCGCGAGTTCCTCGAAGTGCCGCAGGAGTGCCTCATCCTCACGATGAAGGCCAACCAGAAGTACTTCCCGTTGCTCGACGTCTCGGGCAGGCTCACCAACAGGTTCCTCGTCGTCAGCAACATCAGCCCCGACGATGCGAGCGCGGTCATCGGCGGCAACGAGCGCGTGGTGCGCCCGCGCCTGGCCGACGCCAAGTTCTTCTTCGACCAGGACCGCAAGAAGTCGCTGGCCTCGCGCGTCGAGTCGCTGGGCAAGGTGGTCTATCACAACAAGCTGGGCACGCAGGGCGAGCGCGTGGAGCGCGTGATGCGCATCGCCCGCTCGATCGCGCAAAGCCTTGCGGACAAGCTCGGCGATGCCGGCCTCGCGTCGCACGCCACGCAGGCAGCCCAGTTGGCCAAGGCCGACCTCGTGACCGACATGGTCGGCGAGTTCCCGGAGCTGCAGGGCATCATGGGCCGCTACTACGCCCAGCACGACGGCCTCGATGCTTCGGTGGCCGACGCCATCGAAGACCATTACAAGCCGCGCTTCGCCGGCGACGAACTGCCGCGCAACAGCGTGGGCCTCGTGGTGGCGCTGGCCGACAAGCTGGAAACGCTGGTCGGCATGTTCGGCATCGGCAACCTGCCGACCGGCGACCGCGACCCGTTCGCGCTGCGCCGCCATGCGCTGGGCGTGATCCGCATGCTGATCGAGAAATACCTTCCGCTGGGGCTCGACGCGCTGCTGCAGGAAACCGCCGCGCAGTTCGGCGGCATCGCCGGCTTCGAGAGCAGCCGCGCCACCGGCGAGCTGCAGGACTTCATCCTCGACCGCCTTGCCGGCAGCCTGCGAGAGCAGGGCGCCAGCGCGCAGGAAGTCGAGGCCGTGCTGGCCCCGCGCCCGCAACGCCTGGGCGAGGTGCCCAAGCTGCTGGCCGCCGTGCGCGCCTTCGCCGCCCTGCCGGCCGCAGCCGCGCTGGCCGCCGCCAACAAGCGCATCGGCAACATCCTCAAGAAGGCCCCCGAGGCCGACGCGCACGTCAGCGAACTGCTGCTGCAGGAGCCCGCCGAGAAGGCGCTGCACGCGGCCATGGCGCAGGTCGTGCCCGCGGCGAATGCGCAGTTCGACGCCGGCGACTACACCGCGTCGCTGCAGACGCTGGCCGCGCTGCGCGAGCCGGTCGACGCCTTCTTCGACGGCGTGATGGTCAACGCCGAGCAGGCCGACCTGCGCCTGAACCGCCTGGGCCTGCTGATGTCGCTGCACGCCGCGATGAACCGCGTGGCGCAGCTCGAGCGGCTGGCCGTCTGAGCATTCTTCGTCCGGCAACACCACCTTGGGCGGCACCGCCATGAAACTCGTCATCCTCGACCGCAACGGCACGATCAACGTGCACCGCGAAGACTTCGTGAAGAGCGACATCGAGTGGACGCCGCTGCCCGGTGCACTGGAGGCCGTGGCGCGGCTCAACCATGCGGGCTGGCACGTGGTGATCGCGTCGAACCAGTCGGGCCTGGGCCGCGGCCTGTTCGACATGGCTTCGCTCAATGCGATGCACGCCAAGATGCACAAGATGCTCGCGGCCGTGGGCGGCAAGGTCGACGCGGTGTTCTACTGCCCGCACAGCCCCGACGAGAACTGCGACTGCCGCAAGCCCAAGCCGGGCCTGTTCCTGCAGATCGGCGACCGCTACGGTATCGACCTCAAGGGCGTGCCGACCTGCGGCGACAGCCTGCGCGACCTGCAGGCCGGCGCTGCCGCCGGGTGCGAGCCGCACCTGCTGCTCACCGGCATGGGCGCGGCCTGCCGCGGCGTCGATCCGCTTCCTTCCGAATACCCGGCGGACACGATGGTCCATGACGACCTCGCCGCATTTGTCGATTTTCTGCTCACGCGCGAAGCGCGGGATGCATTGCAGGTGGCTGTCTGATGGCGTTTTTCCGTTCCGTTCTCCACGCGTTGTGGATGCTCGTCACCGTGGTGCCTTGGGGCATCATCATGTGCGTCAGCTCGCTGTGGAAGCGCGGCATTCCGCTGTACTGGATGGCCGAGCGCTGGCTGGGCTGGGCCATCGGCGGTGCGCGCGTGCTGCTGGGCATCAGGACCCGAGTGAGCGGCATGGAGAACCTGCCGACCGACAAGCTCGCCGGCGCGATCCTGCTGGTGAAGCACCAGTCCACGCTCGAGACCTTCCTGATGCCAACGCTGATGCCGCATCCGCTGGCATACGTGTTCAAGAAGGAGCTGCTCTACATCCCCTTCTTCGGCTGGGCGATGGCGCGGCTGGACATGATCCACATCGACCGCAGCCAGCGCGCGCAGGCGTTCAACAAGGTCGTGAACCAGGGCCGCAAGCTGCTCGCGCAGGGCATCTGGATCATCATGTTCCCCGAAGGCACGCGCATCCCGCGCGGGCAGAAGGGCACCTACAAGAGCGGCGGCACGCGGCTGGCCTGCGAGACCGGCGTGCCGGTGATTCCGATCGCCGTGACCTCGGCCAAGGTCTGGCCGCGCAAGGCTTTCATCAAGCGCCCGGGCGTGGTCGACGTGTCCATCGGCCCGGCCATCTCCAGCGTGGGCCGCAAGCCCGACGAGCTGATGCGCGAGGTCGAGGAATGGATCGAGGCCGAGATGCGCCGCCTCGACCCCGAGGCCTACGTGAACAGCCCGCCGCAGCCCGCCCGGCAGGAAGCGGTGAGCTGACCCGGCCCGCCGCACGAGAAGCACAGACGCCAGGACACCCGCCATGGGGGGACTGCTCCGGTTCACGATGGACCTGTTCGAGGGGCTGGGGAGCGAGTTCGCGCCCCCGGCGCCTGCACCGGCGCGTCCGCGCCGCACCAGGAAGCCCAAGCCAGCGGTGCCGCCCTCGGTGCTGCCCGACGCAGCCGTTCTGCCCGCCGAGCCCGTCGACCCGAATGCGCCGCCCGCGGTGCCGCTGGCCGACACGCTGACGCTCGCGAACTTCGCGCATCCCCAGGCCACGCGCGAAGTGGTGCTGGGCGCGGCGCGCGTGGCCTACGAGTTCAAGCGCGGCAAGCGGAAGACCATCGGCTTCCTGGTGGGCGCGGAGGGGCTGTCGGTTCGCGCACCGCGCTGGGTGGCGCTGCGCGACGTCGATGCGGCCATCCACGAGAAGTCGGACTGGATCCTGCGCAAGCTCACCGAGACGCGCCAGCGCCTCGCGCGCGTCGAGGCCACGCGCATCGAATGGAAGGACGGCGCGGCCTTTCCGTTCCTGGGCGAGCCGGTCGTGATGCGGCTCGATCCGAAGCACGGCTTCGCGAGCATTGGCGGCACCCTGGATGCGGCCACCGAGGACGGCGCGCCGCGTGTCCTGCGGCTGGCCGTGTCGCAGAACGCCGAGCCCTCGCAGATCCGCGACGCGGCGCAGGCCTGGCTGATGCGCCAGGCGCGCAAGCTCTTCATCGAGCGGCTGGACCATTTCGCGCCGCTGCTGGGCGTGCGGTGGCAGAAGCTGTCGCTGTCGAATGCCGCCACGCGATGGGGCAGCGCCAGCGCCGACGGGTCGATCCGGCTCAACTGGCGCCTCATCCACTTCCGGCTGCCGGTGATCGACTACGTCGTCGCGCACGAGCTGGCCCACCTGCGGGTGATGGACCACTCGCACCGCTTCTGGGAAACGGTGGAAAGCGTGGTGCCTGATTACGGCGCGCTGCGGCAGCAGCTCAAGGACGAGGCGGTTCCACGCTGGAACTGAGGCCGGGTCGCTGGCTCCCCGGCCCCGGATCAAGGCTTCAGGACACGGCCTTGATGGGGATGTACATCTCGCCCCCGCCGGCCATGAACTCCTTCGACTTCTCCTCCATGCCCTCGCTCATGGCCTGATCCTCGGCCACGCCCTTCTTCGCGGCGTACTCGCGCACTTCCTGCGTGATCTTCATCGAGCAGAACTTGGGGCCGCACATCGAGCAGAAGTGCGCCACCTTGCTCGAATCCTTGGGCAGCGTCTCGTCGTGGAATTCGCGCGCGGTGTCGGGGTCCAGGCCCAGGTTGAACTGGTCCTGCCAGCGGAACTCGAAGCGCGCCTTGCTCAGCGCGTCGTCGCGCGAGCGAGCACCGGGGTGGCCCTTGGCCACGTCCGCCGCGTGAGCGGCGATCTTGTACGCGATGATCCCCTGCTTCACGTCGTCGCGGTCGGGCAGGCCCAGGTGCTCCTTCGGCGTCACGTAGCAGAGCATCGCGGTGCCGGCCCAGCCGATCATGGCCGCGCCGATCGCACTGGCGATGTGGTCGTAGCCCGGCGCGATGTCGATGGTCAGCGGGCCCAGCGTGTAGAACGGTGCCTCGTGGCAGTGCTTCAACTGCTCGTCCATGTTCGACTGGATCATGTGCATCGGCACGTGGCCAGGCCCTTCGATCATGGTCTGCACGTCGTGCTTCCACGCGACCTGCGTGAGCTCGCCCAGCGTGCGCAGCTCGGCGAACTGCGCCTCGTCGTTGGCGTCGGCGCCCGAGCCCGGGCGCAGGCCGTCGCCGAGCGAGAAGCTCACGTCGTAGGCCTTCATGATGTCGCAGATGTCCTCGAAGTGCGTGTAGAGGAAGCTCTCCTTGTGGTGCGCGATGCACCACTTGGCCATGATCGATCCGCCGCGCGACACGATGCCCGTCATGCGGTTGGCCGTCAGATGGATGAAGGGCAGGCGCAGGCCGGCGTGGATGGTGAAGTAGTCGACGCCCTGTTCCGCCTGCTCGATGAGCGTGTCGCGGTAGATCTCCCAGGTGAGGTCCTCGGCCACGCCGCCCACCTTCTCGAGCGCCTGGTAGATGGGCACGGTGCCGATCGGCACCGGGCTGTTGCGCACGATCCAGTCGCGCGTGGTGTGGATGTTCTTGCCGGTGGAAAGGTCCATCACGTTGTCCGCGCCCCAGCGGATGGCCCACACCAGCTTCTCCACTTCCTCCTCGATGCTCGAGGTGACGGCCGAGTTGCCGATGTTGGCGTTGATCTTCACCTTGAAGTTGCGGCCGATGGCCATCGGCTCCACTTCGGGGTGGTTGATGTTGGCCGGGATGATCGCGCGGCCCCGTGCCACCTCGTCGCGCACGAACTCGGGGGTGATGATGCGCGGAATGCTCGCGCCCATCGGGTTGCCCGCCACGCGCTTGGCGCGTTCCTCGTTGGCGAGGTACTCGGCCATCCACTCGCGCTTGCCGTTCTCGCGCAGCGCCACGTATTCCATCTCGGGCGTGACGATGCCGCGGCGCGCGTAGTGCATCTGCGTGACGTTGCTGCCCGACTTCGCGCGGCGCGGCGTGCGCTGCAGCGCCGAGGCGCCGGCGCGCAGTTCGGCCAGGCGCTGGGCGTCGCGGTCCTCGTTCTTCGCGCCATCGTCCAGCGCGTGGTGCACGCGGCCCTCGTAGCTCTCGGTGTCGTTGCGTTCGGCGATCCACGCGCCGCGTACGTCGGGCAGGCCGCGGCGCACGTCGATCTCGACCTTCGGGTCGGTGTACGGGCCGGAGGTGTCGTAAAGCGAGACGGTCTCGCCGTTGGTGAGCTGAACGTCGCGCACGGGCACGAACAGGTCGGGCCGGCTGCCCGGGATCACGCACTTGTGCGACGCGGGAAAGGGCTCGCGCGTCAGCGAAAGCAGCGAGGTGAACTTGTCGGGGGCATTCATCGGAGGCACTCCTTGTTGAGGAAAGGGTGCTCCGCAATCGCTCGGTGGCCTTCGGCAGAAGCCCGTCACGGGAAGGCGGACGGACCGAAGTCAGGGAGTGCAGCTCTTCTTACGCCGGTATGACCCGGATCAAGTTCGCGGGTCGGCAGCTTTGCCATCTCAGCACGCCACATGCGTGCACCCCGGAGCGGGGCCGATTGTGCGAGCCTCGGCCGGGCGCGTCAACCCGCCGGTTGTTACCGCAGGTCGCCGTCGACGTAGTACCAGCGCCCGTCCTCGCGCACGAAGCGGCTGCGCTCGTGCAGGCGCGTGGCGGTGCCCGAGGGGCCGCGCTGGCGCGCGACGAACTCGACCTCGGCGTGGTCCGCGTCGAGCACCGAGCGCGCGCGGACGTCCAGTCCCAGCCACTTGACGCCCGGCTCGAACTCGATGCAAGCGGGGCGTTTCGATGCGTGCCAAGTGGCGAGCAGGTATTCGCCTCTCTCCAGCACGAAGGCCGAATAGCGCGAGCGCATCAGCGATTCGGCGTCGGGCGCGGGCGTGCGGTCGAAGTCGTCGAGGTAGCGGCCGCAGCAAAGGGAAAAGGCGATGGGCTTGTCGCGGCGGTCGGTCCGGCCGCAAGGGCAGGGCCTGGATTGGGGATCGGGTGCACTCATGAAGACCTGCATTGGAACACCTCGGGGCCCTTGTGCCGAGAGGGCAAGCCCGCGGATGGGCCATGGAGGCCCGCTCGCAGTGATGTCCTCGAAGACGCCGCCATGCCGCAGCGCCTCGCAACGGATGGCGGCACCCCTACCGGAACATCACCCACTCGGGCCGCATGTTGAAGCGCACCGGCAGGATGCTGACGCCCAGCCCGCTCGTGACGTACATGCGCCTGTCCTTGTGCGTGATCCATCCGTAGGCCCACTCGCGAGGGGCCGCGCCCGGCACGATCAGCGCCCCGTAGCCCGGCACGCTCACCTGTCCGCCGTGCGTGTGCGCGGCCACCACCAGCCCGTGCGTGCGCGGCATGGTCGCGAAGCTGAAGGGGTCGTGCATCATGACCAGCGTTGCTGCATCGGCCGGCACGCCGGCCAGCGCACGCATCGGCTCCGAATGGCCGGTCGAATGGTCGCCGATGCCGACCACCCAGATGTCGTGGCCGGGCAGGCGCGCCGAGGCGTTCTCCAGCACGCGGATGCCCTGCGCGGTCAGCGCTTTCGCGATGCGCTGTCCGCCGTGCCACCAGTCGTGGTTGCCCAGCACTGCATATACACCCTGCGGCGCCTTCAGCCTGCCGAGCACGGCTGCCATGTGCTCGACGGGCAGGGGCTCGTCGTCCTCGCCCGTGCCCGCGAGGAAGTCGCCCGGCAGCAGCACCACGTCGGGCTGCGCGGCGTTGATCTCGTCGACGATGCGTGCGGCGCGCTCCACGCCGGTGACGCGCCATGCGGAGCGCGATGTGAGATGCCAGTCGCCCGCCATTGCGACCTTCAGGCCGGCGGGCGCCTGCCATCGCACCGAACTCAGCGGCTCGACGCGCGCAGCCACCCAGCGCGGTTCGATGACGAAGCCCCAGACGGCCAGCCCAGCGAGCACGATGGCCGCGGCGTACAGCCAAGCCGGGCGCCGCCCGCGACCTTCGCTCACGTCACGCCAGCGCGCGCTGGATCAGCAGCTTCTGGATGTCCGACGTGCCTTCGTAGATCTGGCAGACGCGCACGTCGCGGTAGATGCGTTCGAGCGGGAAGTCGTTCACGTAGCCATAGCCGCCCAGCGTCTGGATGGCCGCGCTGCACACGCGTTCGGCCATCTCGCTCGCGAACAGCTTGGCCATGGCGGCTTCCTTCAGGCAGGGCAGGCCGGCGTCGCGCAGGCTCGCGGCGTGCCAGATCAGCTGGCGCGCGGCCTCGATCTGCGTCGCGCATTCGGCGAGGCGGAAGCCCACCGCCTGCTGATCGAAGATGGAGCCGCCGAAGGCCTGACGCTCCTTGGCGTAGGCCAGCGCGGCATCGAAGGCGCTGCGCGCCATGCCCACGCTCTGCGCGGCGATGCCGATGCGCCCGCCTTCCAGCGCGCCGAGCGCGATCTTGTAGCCCTCGCCCTCCGCGCCGATGAGGTTCTCGTGCGGAATGCGGCAGCCGTCGAAGTTGATCTGCGCGGTGTCGCTGCTGTGCTGGCCGAGCTTGTCTTCCAGCCGAGCGACGTTGTAGCCGGGCGTGTCGGTGGGCACGATGAACGCGCTCATGCCGCGCTTGCCCGCGCCCTTGTCGGTCACCGCGATGACGATCGCCACCTGGCCGTTCTTGCCGCTGGTGATGAACTGCTTCACACCGTCGATCACGTAGCCGTCGCCGTCCTTGCGCGCCGTGGTGCGCAGGCTCGATGCATCGCTGCCGGCCTGCGGCTCGGTCAGGCAGAAGGCGCCGAGCATCCGGCCCTGCGCCAGCGGCTCGAGCCACTGCTTCTTCTGCTGCGTGTTGCCGTAGCGCATGAGGATGGCGTTGACGGGGCAGTTGGTGACGCTGATGGCGGTGCTGGTGCCGCCGTCGCCGGCTGCGATCTCCTCCAGCACCAGCGCGAGCGTGAGGTAGTCGAGGCCGGCGCCGCCATGCTCCTCGGGCACGCAGATGCCGTAGGCGCCCAGCGCCGCGAGGCCCTGGTGGGCCTCCTTGGGAAAGCTGTGCTCGCGGTCCCACTTCGCGGCGTTGGGCCAGAGTTCGGCTTGCGAGAAGTCGCGCACCGCGTCGCGGATGGCTTCCTGGTCTGCTGTCAACAACATGGCAGTTCCTTCTATGTGACGAGGCGGTCGCCGCCGGGCCGCCCCCAGGCGGACCGCGCCTCCCCCTCGGGGGATGGAGTTACACGGGCAACGCGAGTGAAAAGCCGGCGGGCAGCATTCACTTGCTGGCGCCCAGATCCATGATCAGGCGCGCAGCCATGTACAGGCGGCGCGGAATCGCGCTGATGTCCACATACTCGGCCTTGTCGCTGTGGTAGCCGAAGCCGGGCAGGCCCAGGCTTTCGATCACTGGCTTGCCTGAGAGCGCGGCGTAGGCTGCGTCGGTGCCGCCGCCGGTGCGCTCTTCCACGCCCAGCGTGCCGCCGGCTTCCTTGTAGTAGGCCACCGCCTTGTCGACCAGCTTCTTGCCGCCCTCGCCGGCATTGAAGGCCGGGCGGCCGCGGGTGACGATCACCTTCACGTCGGCCTCGGGCAGCTTCTTCTGCTGCGCGCGCTCTTCCAGCGTCTTCATGGCGGCGTCGAAGTCCTCGTTGCGCGCGTAGCGCACGTCGGCGTTCAGCGTGGCGCTGGCGGGGATGATGTTCGAGACGTTGCCGGCCTTGGCGATGGTCCAGTTGAAGCGCAGGTTCTTCGCCTTGTCGTCGATGTTCATCGTACGCAGCACCAGGTCGGAAGCCTCGACCAGCGCGTTCACGCCCAGCTCGGGCGCGGCGCCGGCGTGCGAGGCCTTGCCGGTGATGTTGACCTGCACGTAGGCGATGCCCGAGGTGCCCAGCGAGAGCTTCTCGTCGCCGGCGCTGGTGGGCTCGAAGGAGAGCACGTAGTCGGCCAGCTTGGCTTCTTCCTGGATCAGGTCGCGCGAGCCGAAGGAACCCTTTTCCTCGTCGGTGTTGAACAGCACGGTGATGGTGCCGTAGTCGCGCACGCCGTATTCCTTCAGCAGCTTGAGCGTGTGCAGGATGACCGCGTTGCCGCCCTTGTCGTCGGCTATGCCCGGGCCGTAGGCCTTGTCGCCTTCGACGCGGAACGGGGCCTTCGCGAGAATGCCTTTGAGGTAGACGGTGTCCATGTGCGACATCAGCAGCAGGTTCTTGCCGCCGCGGCCCTTGATCTTGCCCACGATGTTGTCGCCCACCACCAGGCCGGCCGACTTGCTTCGCGTGACGGTGAAGCCGAGGTTCTTGAGCTCGGCCTCGAGGAAGTTGCCCGCGGCGGCGATGCCCTCGGCGTCACCGGTGCCGGTCTCGATGTTGACCAGCTTCTCCAGCGTCTTGATCACGGCCGGCTGCTCGTCGGTGGCGGCCTGGAACAGCACGTTGTCGCGCTTCTGGGCCAGGGCGGTGCCCGCCACGAAGGCGGTGGCCAGCACGGCGGCGATGGCTGTGCGGTGGATGGATGGGCGCATGGAATCTCCTGCTCTACGCATTGTTCGTTCGGGTTGTCGGAATGAAAAAAGCTGGTGGACGCCTGTTGTCGGGCGTCCCCAGCCATGGTTCTTATAGCAATTCGAGTGCCACTGCGGTGCCTTCGCCCCCGCCGATGCACAGCGTCGCCACGCCGCGCGTCTTGCCGCGCGCCTTCAGTGCGTGGATCAGCGTGACCATGATGCGCGCGCCGCTGGCGCCGATCGGGTGGCCCAGCGCGCAGGCGCCGCCGTGGATGTTGACGATGTCGTGCGACACGTCGAGTTCGTGCATCAGCGCCATCGGCACCACGGCGAAGGCCTCGTTCACTTCCCAGAGGTCGACGTCGCGCGCCTTCCAGCCGGTCTTGGCGAAGAGCTTCTGCACGGCGCCGACGGGCGCGGTGGAGAACCACTCGGGCTGCTGCGCGTGCGTGGCATGGCCGACGATGCGCGCGATGGGCTTCGCGCCGATCTTCTTTGCGTGCGACTCGGTCATCATCACCAGCGCGGCCGCGCCGTCGTTGATCGACGAGCTGGATGCGGCGGTGATGGTGCCGCCGTCCTTCTTGAACGCGGGCTTGAGCGTGGGGATCTTGTCCAGCTTGACCTTGCCCGGGCCCTCGTCGACCGAGATCACGGTTTCGCCGCTGCGGCCCTTGACGGTGACGGGCGCGATCTCGTCCTTGAAGAGGCCGGTGTCGGTGGCGTTCTTGGCGCGCTCGACGCTGGCGATGGCGAAGGCGTCCTGCTGCTCGCGCGTGAACTTGTACTTGGCGGCGCAGTCCTCGCCGAAGGTGCCCATGCTGCGGCCCGGCTGGTAGGCGTCTTCGAGGCCGTCGAGCATCATGTGGTCGAAGATGCGGTCGTGGCCCATGCGGTAGCCGCCGCGGCCCTTGAGCATGAGGTAGGGCGCGTTGGTCATGCTTTCCATGCCGCCGGCCACCATCACCTCGTGCGTGCCCGCCAGCAGCAGGTCGTGCGCGAGCATCGCGGCCTTCATGGCCGAGCCGCACATCTTGCTGAGCGTGACCGCGCCCGCGCTGTCGGGCAGGCCGCCCTTGTAGGCCGCCTGGCGCGCCGGGGCCTGGCCCTGGCCGGCCATCAGGCAGTTGCCGAACAGCACCTCGCCCACGGTGTCGGGCGCGATGCCCGCGCGCTCGACGGCGGCCTTGATGGCGACGCCGCCGAGGTCGTGCGCGGAGAGGGAGGCGAAGTCGCCCTGGAAGCCGCCCATGGGGGTGCGGGCGGCGCCGACGATGACGATGGATTCGGACATTGCGGGTCTCCTTTGGATATGTTGAAAAAATCGGGTGTCCGGATGCAGAGGGCACCGAGGTTTCGCGAAGGTCGCGGAAGAAGACCACTCAAGGATCTGCCGCTTCCTTTTGCGCTACTTGCGCGATCTTCACGTCGTCTGCGTCCGGCTGTCGGTTTCTAGAAGTGTGTCGCGTGCCCCTCATGTCTGAAGCGCTGCGACTCTTCGTACGGGAACACGTCCAGCATCTGCCCGGCCTGGATGCGCTCCTTGTGGTGCTGCCAGAAGGCGGCGTCGAGCAGGTCGGCGTGGTGCGCCATGAAGGCCTCACGCACGTCCTTGTTGCCCAGCAGGAAGGGCTCGAAGGTCTCGGGAAAGACGTCCTTCGGGCCCACCGAATACCAGACCTCGCCGCTCATCTCGTCCTCCTCGTTGCGCGGCGCGGGCACCTTGCGGAACTGGCAGTCGGTGACATATTCGATCTCGTCGTAGTCGTAGAACACGACCTTGCCGCCGCGCGTGAGGCCGAAGTTCTTCCAGAGCATGTCGCCGGGGAAGATGTTGGCGGCCACCATGTCCTTGATGGCGTTGCCGTATTCGACCACCGCATGCGCGAGCTGCTCCTTCGCGCGCTTCGCATGGGCCGGGCTCTCGGGGTTGGCCAGCGTATCGAAGGCTTCCTGCAGGTAGATGTTCAGCGGGATCATGCGCCGCTCGATGTAGACGTGCTTCACCACGAGCTCCATCTCCCCGTTGCCGTCGCGGTCGCCGATCTCAAGCTGGCTGGGCGCGAACCTGCGGATCTCCTCGATCAGCTCGGGCTCGAAGCGGTCCAGCGGAAAGCCCACGTCGCTGTACTCCAGCGTGTCGGCCATGCGGCCCACGCGGTCGTGGTGCTTCACGAGCATGTACTTGCCCTTGATCTGCTCGCGCGTGGTGTCCTTCTGCGGCGGGTAGAAATCCTTGATGACCTTGAACACGAACGGGAACGAGGGCAGGTCGAACACCAGCATCACCATGCCCTTGATGCCGGGCGCGATGCGGAAGCGGTCGCTCGAGTAGTTCAGGTGCGAGAGGAAGTCGCGGTAGAAGAGCGTCTTGCCCTGCTTGGCCAGGCCCAGCGCGTTGTAGATCTCGGCGCGCGGCTTGCGCGGCATGAGCGAACGCAGGAACTGCACCCAGGCCGAGGGCACTTCCATGTCGACCATGAAGTAGGCCCGCGCAAAGCTGAAGAGCATCTGCAGGTCGTCTTCGCCGAAGAGGGCCGCGTCGATGTAGAAGCGCCCACGGCTGTCGTGCAGGATCGGCAGCGAGAACGGGATCTCGGTGAAGCCGTTCATGATCTTGCCGACCACGTACGCGCCCTTGTTGCGGAAGAACAGGCCCGACAGCACCTGCAGCTGGAAGTTGGCGCGCAGCTTGACCTGGTGGAAGCGGCCCAGGATGGCGTTCGCCACGCGTTCCGCATCGCGCCGCTTGTCGGCGAAGCTGCCGATCAGCGCGAAGTCGTCGAGCATCTGCTCGATGGTGTCGGCCAGCGTTTCGGGCCGGGGATAGTAGGGGCGGTAGGTTGGTGCGCCGCGCGGCTCGATGTACTCGGTGCTGATGGCCGGTCGAACGAAGATGAAGTCGTTCTGGAAGTAGGCCCGGTGCAGGATCTTCGTGGTCACCGAGTTGAAGAAGGTCTCGGCCAGCTCGGGCTGGTGATGGTCCACCAGCAGGCCTATGTAGTGCAGCTTGGTCTGGTGCCACACGTCCATAGGCTGCTCGCCCGCCTTGAACTCCTTCTCGAGCCGGGCCACCGCCTCGCTCACGCGCAGGTCGTAGAACTCGATGCGCTCGCGCTGCGCGCGCTGCTGGCCGTGCCAGTCGGCGGTCTCGAAGCGGTGCTTGGCGCGCGCCGACTCGGCCCTGAACAACCGGTAGTGCCGGTTGAAGCCGTCCATCATCGCCTTCGCGATGTCGTAGGCCAGCGGCGAATCGAGGCGCTGCGGGAACATGACGGGCGAAGGAGCGGATGGAACGCGGCGGGCCGCCCGGCGTCAGGCCTGCGCGGAGCCTTCGGCCCTGGGCTGCGCTTTCTGCGCGGCGATCGAATGCACCACCTCGCCCGGCTTGCTCCACTTGTGGCGGATGCGCTGCACGGTGGCCTTGTACGCGGCATCCATCGGCTGGGTGCCGTCCATGCTCAGGCCCAGGTCCTGCAGCAGTCCGTCGTGCACGCCGAAGGTCCAGCCGTGGATCGAGACCTTCTGGCCGCGCGCCCAGGCATCGACCATCACGGTACTCACCGCGACGTTGACCACCTGCTCGGCCACGTTGAGTTCGCACAGCGCATCGACGCGCGCTTCCTCGTCGGGCAGGCTGTCGAGCATCACGTGGTGGCGGTCGCGTACGTCCTGGATGTGGCGGATCCAGTTGTCGGCCAGGCCGATGCGCGCGCCGCTGAGCGCGGCCTTCACGCCAGCGCAGCCGTAATGGCCCACCACCATGATGTGCTCGACCTTCAGGTGCTCCACCGCGAACTGGATCGCCGAGAGCGCGTTGAGGTCGGAGTGCACCACGATGTTGGCGACGTTGCGGTGCACGAACACCTCGCCCGGTTCCAGGCCGGTGATCTGGTTGGCGGGCACGCGGCTGTCGGAGCAGCCGATCCACATGTAGCGCGGCGTCTGCTGCTTCACCAGGCTGGTGAAGAAGCCGGGCCGGTCGCGTTCCATCTGGGCGGACCAGGCACGGTTGTGAGCGAAGAGATCGTCGAGGGTCTGGGATTTGTCTGGCATGGTCGATATTGTCGGTGAGACGTGCTTCAGGCCTTGGCTTCGGCCTGTCCGTTGGCCTTGCCGGCCTTCCGAGCCTTGCTTTTCTGCGCCTTGGCGAGCGTTTCCCGCCCTTTCTTCTCGTGTTCCTTCACTTCCGCGAGGTTGGCCTGCAGTTCGGCGAGCTGCGCTTCCAGCTGGGCGCGGTGGGCGCCCAGCACGCCGAGGAAGCGCTCCAGCTGCGGCACGGTGTCGCGGGGGCTGTCGTACATGTCGAGGATGTCCTTGGCCTCCGTCAGGCTCAGGCCGAGGCGCTTGGCGCGCAGGGTGAGCGTGAGCCGCGCCCGGTCGCGCGCGCTGTAGATGCGCTGCAGGCCGGCGCGCTCGGGCGAGAGCAGGCCCATGTCCTCGTAGAAGCGGATCGCCCGCGTGGTGAGGTCGAATTCCTTCGCGAGCTGGCTGATGGTGAAGGTCTGCGCGGGCATGAAGACAGTGGCGGAAGGAGGGCCTTGTTGGGGGCGTTACGGGCGCGACAGCAGGTTTGCGCCGCCATCCCTACAATGGTGCCCTTGACTCATGACGTTTACGTAAACGTCAATCTTACATGAACCTCCTCGAACGCGAACTCCACTACCCCCTCGGCGACACGCTGCCCGAACCCGGCCAGGCCCTGGAGGTGGCTCCCGGCGTGCGCTGGATCCGCATGCGGCTGCCCTTCGCGCTCGACCACATCAACCTCTGGCTGCTGCGCGACAGCATCGACGGCGTCGAGGGCTGGACGGTGGTCGACTGCTGCATCGCCCGCGACGAGGCGCGAGCGCAGTGGGAACAGGTGTTCGAGACGCAGCTGCAGGGCATGCCGATCCTGCGCGTCATCGTCACGCACATGCACCCCGACCACATCGGCCTGGCCGACTGGCTGTGCAAGCGCTGGAACGCTCCGCTGTGGATCAGCTCCACCGACTACCACGTGGCCCGCGTGCTCAGCACTGCCGGCGACACCCTCGCCGGCGGCGAGCAGGCGGCGCGCTTCTTCGCCTCGCACGGCCTGACCGACCCCGAAGCGGTCGCCAAGATCCGCGCGCGCACCAACTACTACGCGAACATGGTGCCCTCGGTGCCCGACAGCTTCGTGCGCCTGCTCGACGGCGACGTCGTCGACATCGGCGGCCACGCTTGGCGCTGCATCAGCGGCTACGGCCATGCGCCCGAGCACATCTCCCTGTACTGCGACGAGCTCAAGCTGCTGCTGGGCGGCGACATGATGCTGCCGCGCATCTCCACCAACGTCAGCGTGCACGCGGGCGAGCCCGAGGCGAACTCGCTGCGGCTCTTTCTCGACAGCATCGAGAAGTTCAAGGCGCTGCCGGCTGACACGCTGGGCCTGCCCTCGCACGGCAAGCCGTTCCGGGGCATCCACCGCCGCGTCGAGCAGTTGCAGGAGCACCACCGTGACCGGCTGGCCGAGCTGCTCGAAGCGTGCACGGCGCGCCCGCTCACGGCTGCAGAGGGCCTGCCGATCCTGTTCAAGCGCGAGCTCGACCTGCACCAGATGACCTTCGCGATGGGCGAGACCGTCGCGCACCTGCACCTGCTGTGGTTCGCGGGCCAGGTGCGGCGCGAGCTGGGCACGGACGGCGTCTACCGCTTCGGGCCGAAGGCTGCGGCGGCTTAGACTCGCCGGATGGACGACACGCTGGCTCAGCTGCGCGCGGGCCGGCTGGCAGGCGCGGCACGAATCGATCTCTCCTGCGGGCTCACCGAGTTTCCGCGGGAGGTCTTCGATCTCGCCGATTCACTCGAGGTGCTGAACCTCTCGGGCAATGCGCTCGACACCCTGCCGAACGACCTGCATCGCCTCCACAGGCTGCGCGTGCTGTTCTGCTCCGACAACCGCTTCACCACGCTGCCCGAGGCCATCGGCCGCTGCCGGAGCCTCGACATCGTGGGCTTCAAGGCCAACCGCATCCGCAGCGTGCTGGCCGGCGCGCTGCCTGCGTCGCTGCGATGGCTGATCCTCACCGACAACGAGATCGAGGCGCTACCCGATTCGGTGGGCGACTGCGCCCGGATGCAGAAGCTGATGCTCGCGGGCAACCGGCTGCGCACGCTGCCCGACTCGATGGCGAAGCTGGAGCGGCTCGAGCTGCTGCGCATCTCGGCCAACCGCTTCGAGGCGCCGCCCGGGTGGCTGCCGGCGCTGCCGCGCCTTTCGTGGCTCGCGTGCGCTGGCAACCCCTTCGACACGCAGGCCGAGGACGCCGCCATCGCCGCCCGATCGGTACCGCACGTCGATTGGCGCGAGATCGCACTCGGCGAGAAGCTCGGCGAAGGCGCATCGGGCGTGATCCACCGCGCGACCCTGGGTGCCGATTCGCAACCGGTGGCCGTCAAGCTCTTCAAGGGCGCGGTCACCAGCGACGGCTGGCCGCACAGCGAGATGGCCGCCAGCATCGCGGCCGGCGCGCATCCCACGCTGATCGCCGCGCGCAGCCGCATCGACGGGCATCCCGAAGGCGCCGAAGGTCTCGTGATGG
>CAJYQC010000396.1 GCA_913776885.1 uncultured Variovorax sp. | reverse complement strand
TTTTCATGGAACACCGAGGAACCGGCTCTGCCGGGCCTCGGGTGTTGCCCCCCGGCAAGGGGGTTGGCGAAGCGACACGAAGTGTGCGCAGCCTGGGGGGTCAGCCTATACGCACCGGCACGAAGATCTTGTCCTCGCCGCGCTGGATCAGGAGAGCCACCGACTTGTTGCTGGCCTTGGCCACCACTTCGCGCACCTGCTCCACGCTCTGCGCCGGCGTGCCGTTGATGGCCAGCAGCACGTCGCCGGCCTGCACGCCAGCCTGGGCCGAGGGACCGGCCGCGTCCTCGATCAGCAGGCCGTTGTCGACAGAGGCTTCCCGCTTCTCCTGCGGCTGCAGCGGGCGCAGCGCCAGGCCCAGCTTGCCCTGCCCCACGTCGGCGTCGGCCTTCGCGACCTTGGCGGGTTTGTCGCTCGCGTCGCCGAGCTTGGCCTGCAGCTCCTGGCGTTCGCCCTGGCGCCACACTTCGAGCGTGACCTTCTTGCCCGGCGCCTGCTGGCCGATCACAGCAGGCAGGTCGCCCGACGAGACGATGGGCTGGCCGTCGACCTTGCGGATCACGTCGCCCGCCTTCAGGCCGGCCTTGTCGCCGGGGCCGCCCTTCTCGATGTTCGAGACCAGCGCGCCTTCGGGCTTGTCGAGCTTGAACGAATCGGCGAAGGCCTGGTTCACTTCCTGCACAGCGATGCCCAGGCGCGCATGCTGCGCCTTGCCGGTGGCGACGATCTGGTCCTTCACCTGGATCGCCACGTCGATCGGGATCGCGAACGACACGCCCTGGTAGCCGCCGCTGCGGCTGTAGATCTGCGAGTTGATGCCGACCACCTCGCCGCGCGTGTTGAGCAGCGGACCGCCGGAGTTGCCGGGGTTCACCGCTACGTCGGTCTGGATGAAGGGCACATAGCTGTCGTCGGGCAGCGAGCGGCCCTTGGCGCTCACCACGCCGGCCGTCACGGTGTTCTCGAAGCCGAAGGGCGAGCCAATGGCCAGCACCCATTCGCCGACCTTCAGGTCCTTGGTGTTGCCCAGCGCGAGCACCGGCAGGTTCTTCGCGTCGATCTTGAGCACCGCGATGTCGGTCTTGGCGTCGGCGCCCAGCACCTTCGCGCGGTATTCGCGGCGGTCGGTGAGCTTGACGGTGACTTCCTTCGCGTCCTTCACGACGTGGGCGTTGGTGATGATGATGCCGCTGGGGTCGACGATGAAGCCCGAGCCCTGCGCACGCACCGGTACTTCGCGCTGCTGTTGCTGGCCGCGAGGGTTCATCTGGCCCTGGAAGCGGCGGAAGAACTGGAACATCGGATCGTCGGGGTCGACGCCCTGGATCTCGGCGGCGGCCTCGTCGTCGGAAGCCTTCATGGTGCCGGTCACGCTGATGTTGACCACGGCCGGGCCGTCGCGCGAGGTGATCGTCGAGAAATCGGGCAGCGTGACCATGGCGGCCGGCGCGGTCGCGACGGCGTTGGTGGTCGGCGCGCCCACGGCGCGGGCACTGGTGTAGGCGCCGGCGCCGACGGCACCGATCACGCCGGCGCTTGCCAGCGCGATGGCCAGGGCACGGGGAGAAGTCAGACGTGAGTTCATTTGTCGGTTCCTTTCAAGGCGTATGGACGCAAAACGATGAAAGGAATGTCGCGGGTCTGACTTAAGCGCCGCTTAAACGAAGGCGGGCGCCGGTTTCCGGTTTCCTCTCCCTCTGGCCTCCTCTCCCTCTGGCTTCCTCTCCCTCTGGGAAAGGGTTGGGGCGAGGGCATCGGCCCATCACCAACCGCCGCGCTTCACCGGCGGCACCGCCCTCAGCCCAACCCTCTCCCCGAGGTAGGAGTGAAGACCACGCGAACCCGCAAGCCGCCCAAAGTCGCAGACTCGTCCAGCGCCACCGTCGCTCCGTGCAGGTCGGCGATCGACTTCACGATGGCGAGCCCCAGTCCGCTGCCCGGCGCCTGCGATTCGCCCGACCGATAGAAGCGGTCGAGCACCCGTTCGCGTTCCTCGGGCGGCAGCCCCGGTCCGCTGTCATCCACTGTGAGCTCGACGATGTCGCCGCGGCGCGCGATGCCGATATCGACCCGGCCTTCGATCGGCGTGTACTTGATGGCGTTTTCCAGCAGGTTGCGAAGCAGCATGCGCAAGGCTTCCGACTGTCCAAGCACCACCGCTGCCTCGTCGGCGTAAGCAATGCCGATGTCGATGCCGCGCGCCTGCGCAGCCGCCACCGCGTCGGACACCGCGAGCCGCGCGACCTCGGCCAGGTCCACCGGCTGCGGCTTGGCGCCGGCCGCCATGCTGGCCTCATGCCGGGCCAGCGCGAGCATCTGCTCGACCAGCCGCGTCGCACGGTCGATGCCCGCCACCAGCCGGCTCACCGCCAGCTCGCGCGCAGCATCGTCGGGTGCGCGCTGCAAGCCCTGCACCTGCAGCTTGAGCGCAGCCAGCGGCGATCGCAGCTCGTGCGCGGCATCGGCGACGAAGTGCTTCTGCGCATCGAAGGCGTGGCGCACGCGGTCGAAGAGCAGGTTCAGCTCCTGCACCAGCGGGCGTACCTCGTCGGGCAGGTTCTCGTCGCTCACCGGCGAAAGATCGTCGGCCTGGCGCGAGGCAACTTGCCTGCGCACGCGCGCCACTGGCGCAAGCGACCGGCTCACCACCCACCACACCACCAGCATCAGCAGCGGCGCCATCAGCGCCACCGGCGCGATGGTGCGCAGCGCCAGCGTACCGGCCATGTGGCGCCTTGCGGCCATGTCCTGCGCCACCTGGATCACGAGGCCGCGCGTCTGCATCGAGAACACGCGGTAGGTGGTGCCGCGCGCGTTCACGTCGGCGAAGCCCAGCACCGCCAGCTGCGGCAGCGCGGCCTGCTCGGCCGATTCGAAGATGCGCACGCCGTCGGCCGTCCACACCTGCACGACGAAATCGAAGTTCTGCTCCGCAGCGCCCAGCCCACCCACCGCGGCGCTCGGCGGCAGGCCCGCGCGCAGTGACAGCGCCATCTGCTGCATGTGGTAGTCGAAGATGTCGTCGGCCTCCGCAAGCACCGTGCGATAGGCCACCAGCGCCTGCGCCCCCGCAGCCAG
>CAJYQC010000395.1 GCA_913776885.1 uncultured Variovorax sp. | reverse complement strand
GTCGACCGCGTGCAGTTCCGCGATGCCGATTCGCTGCTGTCCACGCGCGACCAGGCCGCGGTGCGCGCATGGTGCGCCTGCGACCGCTGGTTCCACGTGATGCGCGACTACCACTCGCACACCGAGCTGATGCTCGCCGGCATGTGGGGCGCGTGCGCGGGCGTGCTTTGGGACATGGCGGGCGACATGCGCGCATACCTGCGCAGCCGGCCTTTCTCCGCGCGTTATGCAGACCAGCATTTCCTGCGGCACCGGGTGTGGAAGATCGCCCAGCGCAGCCTGCTGATGCACGACGAGTGGTTCGACCTGCCGGGCAGCGAGCCCTTTCCTGCGCATCTGCCGATGACGGTGGACGCGCGCTACGCCCACGTGGGCGCCAACATCGGCGCGCCCGCGATGCAGGTGGTGCACGAGGCGCCCGACGGCACACCGGTGCGCTGGACGCTCTACGACGCCCAGGGCCACGCCGTCTGCAGCTACGACGCCGTAGTGCGCGGCAACGGCTACGAGGCTAGCATTCCGGCGCCCTATGCGGCAGAGATCTCGGCCGGGCGCTGGAAGGTCGTCACGCGCTGAGGCTCCGAAGCGCTGCGGAGGTACGGCAGTACGGAAGGCCTGGCGCCACGCGCTCAGAACGGCTCGACCGGCAGCGCACGCTTGTGCGCGCTCTTGCGGTGCGTCGCGAGGATGATCCGCCGCGCCTCGGCCAACACCGGCTTGCCTTCGAGGAAGTCGTCGATCTGCTCGTAGGTGACGCCGAAGGCATCCTCGTCGGGCTTGCCCGGCACCAGTGACTCGAGGTCGGCGGTCGGCACCTTGTGGACCAGCGCGTCGGGCGCGCCCAGCAGCTGTGCCACCGCGCGCACGCGTCGCTTGTTGAGGCCGGTCAGCGGCGTGATGTCGGCAGCGCCGTCGCCGAACTTGGTGAAGAAGCCCATGAGCGCCTCGGCCGCATGGTCGGTGCCGATGACGATGCCGTCGTGCGCGCCGGCCACCGCGAACTGCGCGATCATGCGCTGGCGCGCCTTGATGTTGCCCAGCACGAAGTCTTCATGCGCAGCGTCGCGGAACTTCAGGTCGCCGGTCTTCAGCGCCGCAAGCATGGCGTCGGCTGCGGGGCGGATGTCGACGGTGATGGTGCGGTCGGGTTTCATCACCACGAGCGAGGCCTGCGCCTCGGCTTCGTCCTTCTGCACGCCGTAGGGCAGGCGCATCGCGATGAAGCTCGCGTCGTAGCCGCCGGCGCGCAGCTTCTCGACCGCGCGCTGCGCGAGGCAGCCGGCGGTCAGCGAATCGACGCCGCCGCTGATGCCCAGCACCAGCGTCTTCAGGCCGGTCTGCTTCAGGTAGTCCGCAAGAAAATCGACGCGCCGCTCCAGTTCGCGGGCTGCATCGAAGACGGGCGCGACATGCAGCGCCGCGATGATCTCGCGCTGCGTGTCGTCGACGGGAGAGAGATCGTGATTCATACAGCGATTTTTCCTGAGTTTCTTCGAGTAGAACACCGCGGAACCGGCTTTGCCGGGCCGCAGGTGTTGCCCCCGGAGGGGGGTGGCGAAGCGACACGAAGTGCGCGCAGCCTGGGGGTGAGCCTGGAACACCGCGGAACCGGCTTTGCCGGGCCGCAGGTGTTGCCCCCGGAAGGGGGTTGGCGAAGCGACACGAAGTGCGCGAAGCCTGGGGGCGAGCTAAAAGTCCACCAGGCTGAGGCCGATGCTGAGCACCGTGCGCTTGCGGTTGTAGTCCACCAGCGTATCGCCATATCCCGAGAACAGCTGCGTGTGGAAGCGCAGGTTGCTTTTGGTCGGGTCGCCGATGGCCTTGAGCCATTCGAGGCGGATCGAGCCGCGGCCGCTGTCGCGCAGGTTGTTGCGCACGGTCACGGCGAGCTGGTTGTCGCGGTTGAGGTTCCAGCGCCCGGTGATCTCGGCGCGGCCGATGTAGTCGGCGATGTCTGGGTTGTCGTCCTTCGCGGCGCTTTCGGAGATGCGCTTCCAGATGCGGCCGGTGATGGTGAAGCGGTCGTCGAGCTCGGCACCGCCCATCAGGTACACGCGGTTCCAGCTGCGCGACAGCGGCAGGCTCTGGCCGTTCGACTGGTGCACGATGCCCAGGCCCGCGTAGCGCCAGCGCCAGCCGCCGGGCAGCTTGAAGTCGGCCGGGTAGACGTACATCAGCTCGGGCTCGTGGTCGGTGGTGCGGAAGGGCCGCGAGATCGAGCCGTTGAACAGCTGCCAGGTCGACTGCTGGCTGTAGGCGAACCACAGCGAGTCCTTCTTGACCGGGTCGTTCTGCGTGAGCAGGCCCTGCGCGAGCTTGGTGCGTACCGACAGGCCGATGCGCATCTCGTTGGCCTGGTAGGACACCGGGTCGGCAGTGTGGTCGGGCGAGGGCGAGGTGGGTGTCTCGGGCTTTTTGGTGGCGGTCGAGACCGACACGTTGAGCGGGCGATAGCCGCGGAAGCCGAAGGTGCCGCAGTCGGTGGCGTTCTCCAGCTCCCAGAAGCGCGAGAGCGTCGAGTACTGGCGGTCGCGGCAGCCCTCGGTGGTGGCCACCGAGACCACGCGCGTGGCGGGCACCGACGCGTCGACCGGCGGCTGCGTGCTCGCGAGCACGGGCGGGGCTGGCGGCACCGCCGCGGCAGGCAGCGTCTGCTGCTGGGCCCAGCGGTCGAAGCAGGCCAGGCGGGCATCGTTGTTGGCGCCGAGCGCGGTGCACTGCTGCCAGGTGAGCTGCGCGTCGGCCAGCGGGCTCGCGGGCTTGTCGACGGCCTGCGCGTGGGCCAGGCCCGCCGCGCCGCCCAGGCATGCGGCCACTGCCGCGAGCGTTTCGAACCGGAAGCGGGATCGCGGCGAGAGGGGGGTCGTCTTGGTCATTGCTTCTTCTTTCCTTCCTGTGACGCCGGCGGCGCCGTCTTGCTGAGCACGAACGGGTGCGTGCTCTCGTCGGCCGCATTGCGCCACGTGCCCCTGAACTCGCGGCCGCACGAGCCGGTCTGCAGCTTGCCCGCCCAGACGCCGCTGATCGCACGGCCGTCCAGCGATTCGTCGATGGCGAGCGCGCCTTCGTCGTTCACGTCGCCCGCGAGCTGGGCGACCGTCGCCTTCGCGGGATTGGCGCCGTTGCGGGTGATGGTGCCGCGCACGCCGTCGTAGTCGGGGTGCTTGCCCAGCTGCACGACGGCCACCGCCGGCATGTTGTCGAAGCGCGCTTCCCAGCTGCCGTAGAGCGATTCCAGCGGTAGGTCGCGCGCGTCGGCGGGGCAGTCGGCGCTGCCGCCGCGCATCGAGGCGCAGCCCGAGAGAAGTGCAAGGGCGCCGGCGAGCAGCAGGGCGGTCGCGGTGGTCTTCTTCATCGTCTTGGTCGTCATCCGTTTCTATGGCGCGGAGGCAGCCGCGGCGGCCTTCGCGGCGCTTTCCTGCGCCTTGCGCGCGAACTCGGCGCGCAGCGCCTTGAGCTTCTCGCGCGGGTCTTCCCTGGTGGTGGCCTTGTCAAGGCCCATCTCGGCGATGAAGCGGCTGGGCACGCAGGGCACCATCTCGCGGCCCTGCTTGCGCTTCTTGGTCCAGCTCACGGCCAGGCTGCGCTGCGCGCGCGTGATGCCCACGTACATCAGCCGGCGCTCTTCCTGCAGACGCTGCAGGGTGTCTTCGCTCACCTGCTGCTGGCGGCCGTTGTCGTCGTCGAGCTTGAAGGGCAGCAGGCCCTCGCTCACGCCGATGAGCATCACGTGCGGCCACTCGAGGCCCTTGGAGGCGTGCAGCGTGGAGAGCGTGACCACGTCCTGGTCCTGCTCGCGCTCGCTGATGGTGGACAGCAGCGAGATCGTCTGCGCCACCTCGAGCAGGCTCTTGCGCTCGCTCTCGATGCCGCCGCTGTCGGCGCCCGAGGTGTCGTCGAGCGTGCCGCCGGCGCGCTGCGACATCCAGTCGACGAACTCCAGCACGTTGGTCCAGCGCGAGGCCGCGGCGGCCTCGCTGTCCTCGCCGTCGTACAGGTGCTTCTCGTACTCGATCTCCTTGAGCCAGTCGAGCATGAAGGTGCGCGAATCTTCGGCGCCCATGGTGCGGCGCGCGCGGTATTCGAGGTCGTTGATGTAGCGGCCGAATTCGTGGATGCCCTCGAGCGTGCGCTTGGGCAGCACGCTGGGTAGCGACGGGCTGAAGAGCGCCTCGAACAGGCTGAGCTTGTACTGGCTCGCGAAGGTGCCGAGGCTGGCGAGCGTGGTGTGGCCGATGCCGCGCTTGGGCGTGGTGATGGCGCGCAGGAACGCCGGGTCGTCGTCGTTGTTGACCCAAAGGCGGAACCAGCCGCACAGGTCCTTGATCTCGGCGCGGTCGAAGAAGCTCTGGCCGCCGGAGACCTTGTACGGGATCTGCGCCTTGCGCAGCGCCTGCTCGAACACGCGCGCCTGGTGGTTGGCGCGGTACAGGATGGCGAAGTCGCGGTACTCCTTGTACTGCTTGCCCTGCGTGGTGGCCTCGCCCGCGCGGATGCTCACGATGCGCGCCACCGCGCGCTCGGCCTCGTGCGCCTCGTTGTCGGCATCGACGATGCGCACCGGCTCGCCTTCGCCGAGCTCGGAGAACAGCGTCTTCGGAAAGAGCTTCGGGTTCGGCCCGATCACGTTGTTGGCCGCGCGCAGGATGGCGCTGGTGGAGCGGTAGTTCTGCTCCAGCTTGATGACCTTGAGCTTCGGATAGTCGACCGGCAGCTTGCGCAGGTTGTCCAGCGTCGCGCCGCGCCAGCCGTAGATGGACTGGTCGTCGTCGCCCACCGCGGTGAAGTGGCCGCGCTCGCCGGCCAGGGCCTTGAGCACGTCGTACTGCGTGGCGTTGGTGTCCTGGTATTCGTCGACCAGGATGTGGCCCATCATCGCCTGCCACTTGGCGCGCACTTCAGGGAACTCGTAGAGCAGCTTCAGCGGCATGCCGATCAGGTCGTCGAAGTCCACGCTCTGGTAGGCCAGCAGGCGCTCTTCGTAGCGGGCCATGATCTTCGCGGTGATGCGCTCGTTGTCGTCGGCGGCCTGGGCCTCGGCCTGCGCGGCGGTCAGGCCCATGTTCTTCCACTTGCTGATGGTCCACTGCCAGATGCGGGCGGTGGCCGCGTCGGTGGTGCCGCCCGCATCCTTCAGGATCTTCGTCACGTCGTCGCTGTCGAGGATGCTGAATGCCTTCTTCAGGCCGAGCACGCTGCCGTCCTCACGCATCATGCGCACGCCCAGCGCGTGGAAGGTGCACACCACGACCTTGCGCGCGTCCTTGCCGATGAGGTCTTTCGCGCGCTCGCGCATCTCGGCGGCGGCCTTGTTGGTGAAGGTGATGGCCGCGATGCGCTGCGGCTCGATGCCAGACTGGATCAGCCGGCCGATCTTGTGGGTGATCACTCGCGTCTTGCCCGAGCCCGCGCCGGCGAGCACCAGACAGGGACCGCTCATGTAGTTGACCGCTTCGAGCTGTGCGGGATTGAGACCGTGGGTCATGGGAGAAAAGAGAACCGAGGAAGCCGGAAACTGCCGCCGCAGACACCGTGGGGAACGGCCGGCGCAAAGCGGGCAATGATACGGGGCCGGCGCTCTGGCGGCTGTAGGCGCGCAACGCCAGGCGGGCCTGCGGGCTTCGGGGCAACGACAATGGGGCGTGCTGGCTGTATTCCTTGTTACTTTCCCTTTCTTCGCGCTGATCGCGGCCGGTTACCTTGCCGCGCGCACACGCATCCTGCCGCTGGACGCCATTCCCGGCCTCAACACCTTCGTGCTGTATTTCGCGCTGCCGTGCATGCTGCTGCGCTTCGGCGCGGGCACGCCCATCAGGCAACTGCTGGACGGCAGCGTCGCCCTGGTTTGGGGCATCTGCGCGCTTGCGGTGGTGGCGGGCGTGGTGGCCTTCACGCGGAATGCGCGCGTGGGCTGGAACGACGCCGCCTTCGGCGCTCTGGTGGCCGCCTTCCCGAACACCGGCTTCATGGGCGTGCCGCTGCTGGTGGCCATCCTCGGCGCGCAGGCGGCCGTGCCGATCATCATCACGATCGCGTTCGACCTGGTCGTCACTTCCTCGCTGTGCATCGCGCTTTCGCGGCTCGACGGGGCTGGCGAGGCCGGGCGGCACGGCGCCGTGCTGGCTGCGCGCAAGGCGCTGCGCGGCATCGTGGTGAACCCGATGCCGTGGTCGATCCTGCTGGGCGTGCTCCTGTCGGCCGCGCGCTGGACGCTGCCGGGCCCCGTCGAGCGGACCGTCGCCATGCTGGCCGACGCGGCCTCGCCGGTGGCGCTCTTCACCATCGGCGCGGTGCTGGCCCGCTCGGCGCTGCTGGCGCGCGAGCACGACGCGAGTGCTGCCGTGGCCGAAGCCATGGGTGCCACCGGCCGCATGCGGACGGCAAAGGCGCCGTGGAGCGACGTTCTCCCCGTGGTGGCTGTGAAGCTGGTAGCGCACCCGCTGCTGGTGTGGGGCCTGGGGCTCGGCGCCATCGCCCTGGGGCTGCCGCTGTCGCATGCGGCGCTTGTCGCCATCGTGCTGGTCGCAGCTCTGCCCAGCGCGAGCAACGTGGCGATGCTGGCCGAGCGCTTCGGCGCGGACAACGGGCGCATCGCTCGCATCATCCTGTGGACGACGGTGATCGCCTTCCTGAGCTTTCCGTTGGCCGTGAGCGCGCTACGGGCTTAGCACGCCGAGCTTGAACGGATCGGCATCGGCCAGGCGCTCGCACTTCGAGAAGTCGCGGCCCTGCGTGCCGTCGCAGTAGTAGGTGTTGTAGATGCGGCCGAAGAGCGTGGGGCTCGCGGTGAAGAGCACGCCGTGGTCGGGCTGCCAGTTGTCCCTGGCGTCCCCCGTTGCAGAAGGTGCCGCGCTGGCCTCGATGGGCTTGGCGGCGGCCGAGGCGGGCGTGAATTCTGCCAGCGTCTTGTGGGCCTCGTCGCCGCGCCAGCGCACGGCCAGCTCGGCGGCGGTGGGGCGTTGCGCCACCGGAAGCAGGATGCCGTTGACCTGCGGGCCGTAGCCGAAGCGATGGGTCCTGCCGGCCAGGAAGGCGTAGGCGCAGGCTGCCATGCACTGGCCGCGCACTTCGGTCTGCACGCCGCTCGCGCGGATGGCGTCGGCAAAGGCGCCGGCCGCGTCGGCGGTGCCGCCGAAGGAATCCTCGAAGACCACGGTATGGACTGTTCCGCTGGCCAGGCGGTCGGTGAATTCCTTGATCGCGCTGCCGTCGAGCATGCCCGACACGACGAGCCGGTTGCCCTGCAGTTCCAGATCGGCCGCGCCGGCGCAGGGCAGCGTCAGGGCGAGAGCGAGGCCGGCAAGGCCCGATGCCAGCGAGAGGGACCAACCACGAAGAGACGGCGGTTTCACGGCGACCTACCTTTGCGATCAGGTGAGCGAGGCAGTTTGGAGTGCGCGATCCGCGGCGGGTTCGCGTCTTTACAGCTTGTGCAGTGCAGCGAGCGCCGTCAACTCATTTTTCACAAATTTGCGGTAAGCGTGGGCATGCCGTAAGGCATAGCTACCCCCTACCACTTCAGATGAATGCTTGGGTTTGCAAATGCGCTGCTACAGTGTTCACAAGTCAAAGATGTGAATGGGGCGCGCGATGGCAATTCTGGTTCGCATCCTTCTGTGGCTGGCCTGGCTTTCGGCGGTCGGCTGGTTCTGGCATGGCGGCAGGTTCGGCACGGCCACGGCCATCGCGCTCGCTGCGCTGAGCCTGGTGGTGTTCGCATGGCCGGTGGGCGTGGCGCGGCGCAGGCACGACGCGCTGCGCTACGTCGACATGGGCAAGGAGCCCACCGGCCACCACCACTGAAAACCGCGGTCTCGGGCCTGCGTGCGCCCGGGCCGGGACCTCGTCTCAGATGCTGTGCGGATCGACGTCGATCAGCCAGCGGATCACACCCTTGCCCTCGGGCGTTCGCCGCAACTCGTGCAGCAGCGGCTGCCATGCCGCGAGCAGC
>CAJYQC010000394.1 GCA_913776885.1 uncultured Variovorax sp. | reverse complement strand
GCCCTTCTTCGCCAAGCGGGTGAGCGCGGCGTTGGTCTTGGCCATCTGCATCAGCGATAGCAGGCCTTCCTGCATGCGCGCGCCGCCGGTGGCGGTGAAGCAGATGAACGGCACCTTCTGCTCGATGGCGGTTTCGACGCCGCGCACGAAGCGCTCGCCGACCACGCTGCCCATGGAGCCGCCCATGAACTCGAACTCGAAGCAGGCCACGACCACGCTGATGCTGTGCACCGAGCCGCCCATGACGACCAGCGCGTCGGTCTCGCCGGTGTTCTCCAGGGCTTCCTTCAGGCGCTCGGGGTATTTGCGGCTGTCCTTGAACTTCAGGGCGTCGACCGGCAGCACTTCCTGGCCGACTTCGTAGCGGCCCTCGGCGTCGAGGAACGCGTCGAGCCGCGCGCGGGCGCCGATGCGGTGGTGGTGGCTGCAGCTGGGGCAGACGTTCTGGTTGTGCTCGAGATCGGTCTTGTACAGAACGGTCTCGCAGGCGGGGCACTTGATCCACAGGCCCTCGGGCACCTGGCGGCGCTCGGACGGGTCGGTTTGGGCGATCTTGGCGGGTAGCAGTTTTTCAAGCCAGCTCATGGGGGCTCCTTGTGTTGGCGGTGATTATCGACCAGCCGCGTTCTTGGCCGTCGCGGCGGGCAGGGCGTCGAGCGCCTCGCGGATGCCCGCGAGGAATTCGCGCACCGTCGGCACGACCTTGTCGCGCGGTTGGTCTTCGATGAGTTGGATGATCTTGGTGCCGATCACGACCGCATCCGCGGCGGAGCCGACGGCCTGCGCCGTAGCGGCGTCGCGGATGCCGAAGCCCACGCCCACCGGGATGCTCACGTGCTCGCGGATGCGCGGGAGCATGCGGCCGACGGCCTCGGTGTCGAGGTGGCCGGCGCCGGTCACGCCCTTGAGCGACACGTAGTAGACGTAGCCGCTCGCGATGCGCGCGACCTGCGCCATGCGCTCGTCGGTGCTGGTGGGTGCCAGCAGGAAGATCAGGTCGATGTCGGCGGCCTTGAGCTCGGCGGCGAAGGCCTCGCATTCCTCGGGCGGGTAGTCGACGACCAGCAGCCCGTCGACGCCGGCGGCGGCCGCGTCGCGGATGAAGGCCTTCTTGCCGTGCACCAGGTCGTAGCGCTCGACCGGGTTGGCGTAGCCCATCAGCACGACGGGCGTCGACGTGTCCTTCTGGCGGAAGGCAGCGACGATGGCGAGCACCTGCTTCATGCCCACACCCAGCGCCAGCGCGGCCTCGCCGGCCTTCTGGATCACCGGGCCGTCGGCCATCGGGTCGGAGAAGGGTACGCCCAGCTCGATCACGTCGGCGCCGGCCTCGACCATGCCGTGCATCAGCTCCGGCGTGATGTCGGCAAAGGGGAAGCCCGCGGTCACGTACGGAATGAGGGCGCGCCGGCCGTCTTTCTTCAGGGCCTCAAAGGTGGCTGCAATGCGGCTCATCACTTGCCTCCCTTCACGCTCAGGCCGCGCATCGAGGGGCGGTCGTAGAAATCGACGCCCGACAGGTCGGCGACCGTGCCGATGTCCTTGTCGCCGCGGCCGGAGAGGTTCACCAGGATCGACTGGTCGGGGCGCATGGTCTTCGCGAGCTTCATCGCGTAGGCCACGGCGTGGCTGGACTCGAGCGCGGGGATGATGCCCTCGGTGCGGCACAGGTAGTGGAAGGCGTCCAGCGCCTCGGTGTCGGTGACGCCGACGTACTCGGCGCGCCCGATGTCGGCCAGGTACGCATGCTCGGGGCCCACGCCGGGGTAGTCGAGGCCCGCGCTGATGCTGTGGGTCTCGGTGATCTGGCCGTCCTCGTTCTGCAGCAGGTAGGTGCGGTTGCCGTGCAGCACGCCTGGGCTGCCGCGCAGGATGGAGGCCGAGTGCTTGCCGCTGTCGAGTCCTTCGCCCGCGGCCTCGACGCCGATCAGGCGCGTGCCGGTGAACGGGATGTAGGGGTGGAAGATGCCCATGGCGTTGCTGCCGCCGCCCACGCAGGCGATCACCACGTCGGGCTGCTTGCCCTCCGCCTCGCCGGTGATGCCGTCGGCCGCGAGCATGGCCGGCATCTGCTCGATGCACTCGGTGCCGATCACGCTCTGGAAGTCGCGCACCATGGTCGGGTAGGGGTGCGGGCCGGCGACGGTGCCGATGATGTAGAACGTGTTCTCCACGTTCGTGACCCAGTCGCGCATCGCCTCGTTGAGCGCGTCTTTCAGCGTCTTGCTGCCCGACTCGACGGGCACCACGGTCGCGCCGAGCAGGTTCATGCGGTAGACGTTGGGGCTCTGGCGCTTCACGTCCTGGCTGCCCATGTAGACCACGCATTCGAGGCCGTAGCGCGCGCAGATGGTGGCGGTGGCAACGCCGTGCTGGCCGGCGCCGGTCTCGGCGATCACGCGGGGCTTGCCCATGCGGCGCGCGAGCATCGCCTGGCCGATCACGTTGTTGATCTTGTGGGCGCCGGTGTGGTTGAGGTCTTCGCGCTTCAGGTAGATCTGCGCGCCGCCCATCTCGCGGCTGGTGCGCGCCGCGTGATAGATCGGCGACGGGCGGCCGACGAAATGCTTCAGCTCGTAGTGGAATTCTGCGAGGAACGACGGATCGTTCTTGAACTTCGCATAGGCGTCGCGCAGTTCGTTGATCGCGTGGGTGAGCGTTTCGCTCGCGAAGGTGCCGCCGTAGTTGCCGAAGTGGCCGCTGGCGTCGGGTTGCTGGTAGTCCTGGAAATGGCTTTGCATGGTTCTCGATCGGTGGGCCGCAGCCCGACGAACGAGCGGCTGCGGCGGCTAACTGGAGAAGGACGCGTCGGCAGCTCTGACCGCTGCGACGAACTGCCGGATCTTCCCGGCGTCCTTGAGGCCCTTGTGCCCGGGGCCGTCGATTTCGACGCCCGAGCTCACATCAACGGACAGCGTCTTGCAGCGCGTCCGCAGGATGCGAATGCCATCGCTCACGTTTGCAGGTGTGAGCCCACCACTCAAGACGAGGTGAGCGTCGACGGCGGGTGGAAGGAGTGACCAATCGAATGCCTTGCCGCCACCGCCATAACCTTCGACATGCGCGTCGAGCAGGATGGCCTGGGCGTGGGAGTAATCGGACGCGTATTTTACGAGGTCGAAGCCGGCCCCGGCATCTCCCAGCGGAATGCGGGCGGCGCGCATGTAGCGGAAGCGCCCGCCGCTGGCGGCTTCCTCGCACTGCTGCGGGCTCTCTTCGCCGTGGAATTGCGCAATGGAGCCCTTCACCTGAGCAAGCGATGCTATGACTTTTGGAGCATCCTCGTTCACGAACAGAAGGACTGGCGTTATGAACGGCGGCAGGCGCGAGGCCAACTCGCCGGCGCGCTCAGCCGTCACGGCGCGCGGGCTCTTCGGATACAGCACGAAGCCGATCGCATCGGCGCCGGCTTCGACTGCGGCGTCGACATCGGCTTCACGGGTCAGGCCGCAGATTTTGATTCGGGTACGGGGCAGGGCAGGCGCGCTCATGGCGGGCCATCATACGGAGCCCCGCCGGCCTGCAGCGTGGCTTCGGCCGGCAGACCCCACTTGACGTCGTACAACGGCCCCATGAAATACAGGCCGTCCGCGGAGAAGGTCGGCGCTGCCGCATCGCGGCTGCGTGCTTCGAGCACCTGCAATATCCACTCGGGCCGCTCGTCGCCCCGGCCGATGCGCAAGAGGCTGCCCATGAGGTTGCGGATCATGTGATGCAGGAATGCGTCAGCCTCGAACTCGAAGTGCCAGCGGCAGCGCTCGCCCTCGCCGACGCGTGTGATCTCGATGCGCCGCAGGTCCTTGACCGGAGAGCGCGCCTGGCATGCCGATGCGCGGAACGAGCTGAAGTCGTGCCGGCCGATCAGCAGCGCCGCAGCGCAGCGCATCGCATCGCCATCGAGCGGATGCATCGACCAGCCGACGCGGCCTGAATCGAGGCTGGGCCGCACCGGCGATTTGGAGAGCACGTAGACGTAGCGGCGCGCCAGGGCGCTGGCGCGGCAGTGGAACTCGTCCGGCACGGGGTGTGCCCACTGCACCGCGATGTCGTCGGGCAGGAAGCGGTTGGTGCCCCGCATCCACGAGAAGGGTTCGCGCTGAACCGGCGTGTCGAAGTGCACCACCTGCATCAGCGCGTGGACGCCTGCGTCGGTGCGTCCGGCGCACAGCGTTCTGATGGGCTGCGCGGCGAAGTTCGTGAGGGCCGCCTCGAGCTTGTCCTGCACAGTGCGGCCCGAGGGCTGGCTCTGCCAGCCGTCGTACGCTCGGCCGTTGTACCGGATGCCGAGCGCCAGCCTCACGAATTCAGGGGACCGAGCAAAGCGAGCCGCGAAGCTCGCTCAGCGCAGTTCCGCGAGCAGTTGACGGGCCTGCGACTTGAGGTCGCCTGCGCTTTCGGCTTCGACTTCCTCGACCAGCGAACGAGCGCCTTCGACATCGCCGATGGCCTGCAGCTCGCGCGCCAGCGACAGCTTCACGGCGTGCGGGCTCTCGTCGCCGTCATCGTTGTGCGAGTCGGTCGGGGCCGCCGCGGGCTTGTCCGCGGGACGCGACGCCGGCAGGCCGGCAAGCGCGCTCATGTCGAACTCGATGAAGCCCGAATCGGCCGGCAGCGCATTGCGCAGCATCGCGGGACGGGTGTTGTCCGCGTCGCTCAGGTTCAGCGAACCGGGAAGCGTGTCGGCCGACAGCGCGCCAGGGGCGGTGTCGAAGTCGTTCTCGAGGTCGACCGGCGTCGTCGGGGCATGGCCGTTCGACAGCGGCGGCGCGGGGCGCGCCGTCTGCGGAGCAGGCGCATAGGCCGACTTCGGCAGGCTGGCGCCGACCGGCGAGTGCTGCGGGGCGGCTTGTGCCGGTGCAGGAGCGGGGGCCGGCGGAGTGGTCAGGTCGAGATCGAAATCCAGCGGCGCGACCGAAGGCACGAAGGCAGGCGGTGCCACGGCCACCGGGGGCGAGACCACAGGAGCCGGTGCTGCGGGCTTGGCAGCAGCGCTCAGGGCGCTTGCGAAGGCGGCCGTTTCGGCAGCGCTGGCGCCGCCGCTGCGGGGAGCGCCCGATTCGTACAGCGGGTTGCCCGGATCGAGGTCCTTGCCCATGTCGACCACGCGGTTCCAGTCGGAGCCCGCGCCGCCCGTCAGCTTGTGCACTTCGGTGGCGAGGCTTTCGTAGGCACGCACGTCGCGGCGCTTGGCGTGGATCTCGAGCAGCTTCAGGTGGATGGCGGTGCGGTCCGGGTTCAGGCGCAGCGCCTCGCGCAGGATTTCCTCGGCCTGCAGGTCGCGGCCGTAGGCCAGGTACACATCGGCCTCGGCGACCGGGTCCACGTCGCCGGCATCGAGCTGGCTCGGGGAGTACGACAGCGAGGAGACGGTGGAGTCGCCGCGATGCTTGGTGTCCACCGATTCGCCACCGCTGGCGCCGAAGAACGAATCCTTCGGAATGCGGCTTTCGAGGAACACGCTTTCGCTCATTTCCTCGCGGCGGCGGCCCAGCACGCGGTACAGCAGGAAGCCGATCAACAGCGCGATCAGCGCGGCGCCCGCGAGCATCAGCGGGTTGTCCATCAGCTCTTCGAAGAAGGTGGGCTCCGGCGGCGGGGGCGGCGGAGCCGGCTTCTTCACTGCCGGCTTCGGCGCAGCGGCCGCGGCGGGAGCGCTTGCGGCTGCGGCAGCAGGCGTGGCGGAGGCATCTGCCGCGACTGGCGCCGTGGCAGCCGGTGCGCCCGCGGCGGAGGTATCGGCCGCAGCGGCTGGCTGGGCTGCGGGTGCAACTGCCTGAGCGGTGGCCTCGGGCGTGGGGGCGACGGCACTCGGAACTGCCGCGGTCGGCGCTGCGGCGCCACTCGGAGCTGCCACGGCCGGCGCGGGCGCTGCCGCAGGTGCGGGTGCAGCAGCCACTGCCGGCGCAGCGGCAGGAGCCGGCGCAGGGCTGGCAGCCGGAGGTGCCACCGTGGCGCTGGTATTGGGAGCGGGGACCGGAATGCCCGGCGTCGCCGGGGCAGGAGCAGCGGCCGGCGCAGCGGCGGACGAGCCAGTGCCCGTGGCCGCCTTGAGCTTGTTCAGCTCGCTGATGTTCTTCGACAGCTCCGCGACGCGGTTGCTGCTGTCCTGCGCCTGGCGCGCCTGCGCGACTTTTTCGTCGGCGGCGCGCGCGGCGGCGTTGCCTTGGGAGATCGTCAGCTTGTCCGGGGAACTGGCCGCCGCATTGCGGTCTTCCACGTTCGCCTGGACCTTGCCGCCAGCCTTGCGGTTCGCGGCGGCGACATTGGTGCTGGGCGCGTTGTCGGCCAGCTTCTGGCGGTAGGAGCCGAAGTCGCGGCTCTGCGCGGTGACGGTGCGGCGCGCTTCGGCGGGCGGAACGGCGGATGCCGCGGCGGCGCTCGGCAGGTCGAGCACTGCGCCTGCACGCATGCGGTTGACGTTGCCGCCGATGAAAGCATCGGGGTTGGCCGTCAGCAGCGCGACCAGCATCTGATCGAGCGACACATCGGCAGGCTTGTAGGCGGCAGCGATCTTGCCGGCGGTGTCGCCGCGCTGCACGGTGACCTGCTCGCCGCTGCCGCCGCTGCTACGGCCCAGGGCCGCGGCCGGGGCGGGGGATGCCGCAGCCGGTGCGGTTGCGGCAGGCGCGGGAGCGGCAGGAGCGACGGACGGTGCCGTCGCCACCACGGGCGGGCGCTCGCGGCGGGCACGAGCCGCCGGCGCTGCGCGTTCGACCGGGGCGCTGATCTGGGGTGAGATCGGCGCAGCCAGCGGTGCGGCGGCCTGGCGCGTGGCTGGTGGGTCGAGCAGCACGGTGTAGTCGCGCACGATGCGGCCGGAAGCGCCGTTGGCTTCGAGCAGCAGGTCGATGAAGGGGTCGTTCATCGGGCGGCTGCCGGTCAGGCGCACCACGTACTGCCCGCCAGCGCGGCGCTGCAGCGTCGCCTTGACGTCGCTGAGCGCCGAGTTGTACGGCACGCCCGCGTTCCTGAACGCTTCGGCCGTGGCGATGTTGATCTTCAGGCCGTCCGCTTCGTTGGCGGCCATTTCCGTGACATCGATCTCCGCCCGCAAAGGTTCGCCGAGCGCCGACTGCACCTTCAACTGGCCCAGCGTGAAGGCGCTGGCGTCGACGCTGGCGATGCCCATGGCCAAGGCCGCCGCCGCGCCGAGGATGGAGAGGCGCCAACCGTTCGATGGCAGAGGCGGGCGAACGGCCGATTGGCTGGCCGCAGGCAACAGATGTCTTGTCATGCTGATAGGGGGCGGCTCAGGCCCGAAATTTGTAAGAGGACGTTAGCATCAACACTAGGCACTGACAAGGCAATGCGCTTGTTCTACCCAGTGCGCGCATACTTACGCACACATCTTGCGTTGCTTGGTGGCAACAATTCGTGTTTCAAAAGCCTGAGCAGCCTTCATCAGGCTTCGAGCAGGATGCGCAGCATCCGGCGCAGCGGTTCCGCGGCGCCCCACAGCAGTTGGTCGCCGATGGTGAAGGCGCCGACGTACTCCGGGCCCATCGCCAGCTTGCGGATACGGCCGACCGGAATATCCATGGTCCCCGTGACGGCCACCGGCGTCAGGTCCTTGACCGTGGCCTCGCGCGTGTTGGGCACGACCTTCGCCCAGGGGTTGTCGGCGGCGATCATCGCCTCGATGTCGGCCACCGGCACGTTCTTCTTGAGCTTGAAGGTCAGCGCCTGGCTGTGGCAGCGCATCGCGCCGATGCGCACGCAGAAACCGTCGACCGGCACGGCCGCTGTGCCGAAGCCCGCGCCCTGGCCGAGGATCTTGTTGGTCTCGGCGCCGCCCTTCCATTCTTCCTTGGACATGCCCCACTCGGCGTCGTCCTGGCTCTTGCCCAGGCCCAGGTCCTTGTCGATCCAGGGGATCAGCGAGCCGCCCAGCGGCGCGCCGAAGTTGGCGGTCTCGGCGGCGCTGAGGGTCTGCTGCTTGTGCAGCACCTTGCGGTCGATCTCGAGGATGGCCGACTTCGGGTCGTCCAGCAGGGCGCGCACTTCGGCGTTGAGGGTGCCGAACTGGGTCAGCAGTTCGCGCATGTGCTGCGCGCCCCCGCCCGAGGCTGCCTGGTAGGTCATGCTGGTCATCCACTCGACCAGGCCGGCCTTGTAGAGGGCGCCGACGCCCATGAGCATGCAGCTCACGGTGCAGTTGCCGCCGATCCAGTTCTTGCCGCCCTTGGCGAGCGCGTTCTCGATCACCGGCAGGTTGACGGGGTCGAGCACGATGATCGCGTCGTCCTTCATGCGCAGGGTGGAGGCGGCGTCGATCCAGTGGCCGTTCCAGCCGGCGGCGCGCAGCTTGGGGAACACCTCGCTGGTGTAGTCGCCGCCCTGGCAGGTGATGACGATGTCGCACTTCTTCAGTGCGTCGATGTCGTTCGCATCCTTCAGCGCGGTTTCGTTCTTGGCCATGGCCGGGGCCTTGCCGCCGGCGTTGGAAGTCGAAAAGAAGACCGGCTCGATGAGACCGAAGTCGCCTTCGGCCTGCATGCGGTCCATCAGGACCGAGCCGACCATGCCGCGCCAGCCCACGAGGCCGACCAGAGGTTGAGATGCGTTCGCCATTTCAGTTTGCCCTTATGAAAAAAAGAAAGTTGTCTTTTTTGCGCCCGACTCGTCGAGCCGGGGAGGGGCGTGACGAAGCGGGCTGCGGTTAGCCGGTAATCGTCTTTTTGGTGATTGCTGCAACGACCGCGTCGCCCATCTCGCGGGTGCCGACGCGCTTGGTGCCTTCCGACCAGATGTCGCCCGTGCGCAGCCCGGAGGCGAGCACCTGCTTGACCGCCGACTCGATACGGTCGGCAGCTTCCGGCTGGTTGAGGGAGAAACGGAGCATCATGGCAGCGGACAGGATTGTAGCCAATGGATTGGCAACCCCTTTGCCGGCAATGTCGGGCGCGCTGCCGTGGCTGGGCTCGTATAGGCCCTGGTTGCTCGAATTGAGCGAAGCCGAGGGCAGCATGCCGATGGAGCCTGTGAGCATTGCGGCCTCGTCCGAGAGGATGTCGCCGAACATGTTGCCGGTGACCACCACGTCGAACTTCTTGGGCGCCTTCACGAGCTGCATGGCCGCGTTGTCGACCAGCATGTGGTCGAGTTCGACGTCCGGATATTCCTTGGCAACGTCGAGCATCACGTCCTTCCACAGCTGCGAGGTTTCCAGCACGTTGTTCTTGTCGACGCTGGTCACGCGCTTGCTGCGCTTGCGGGCTGCGTCGAAAGCCACGCGGGCGATGCGCTCGATCTCGGGGCGCGAGTAGCGCATGGTGTCGAAAGCTTCCTCAGCGCCGGGGAAGTGCCCATCCGTCGCGACGCGGCGCCCGCGCGGCTGGCCGAAATAGATGTCGCCGGTCAGCTCGCGGATGATGAGGATGTCCAGGCCCGCGATCAGCTCGGGCTTCAGGCTGGAGGCGCCCACCAGCTCCTCGTAGCAGATGGCCGGGCGGAAGTTGGCGAACAGGCCCAGGTTCTTGCGCAGCCCCAGGATGGCCTGCTCGGGCCGCAGCGGCCGGTCGAGCTTGTCGTACTTCCAGTCGCCGACGGCGCCGAACAGCACCGCGTCGGCCTCCTTGGCGAGCTTGAGCGTCGATTCGGGCAGCGGATGGCCGTGCGCCTCGTAGGCCGCACCGCCGACCAGCGCCGATTCCGTTTCGAACTTCAGGTCGAGCACGTCGAGCACCTTGACGGCTTCCGCCACGATTTCGGTGCCGATGCCGTCACCTGGGAGAACTGCGATTTTCATTGGGTCTTGGATGGTTGAATGAGGGAGGAACCGGGCTGTCCGGAAGCGAAGGTCGCCAAGGTTGCGCGGAGGCCGCGAAAGGAACGCGAGCAATCAAGAAAGCTTTCTTGGCTTCTTTCGCGTCCTTCGCGAAACCTTCGCGCACTCTGCGTCCGGCTGTCTATCGTCCGTTTTCGAATCAGGAAATCATCGTATGCGCCAGCCAGGGCTTCTGCGCCAGGCGCTCGGCCTCGAAGGCCTTGATCTTGTCCTTGTGGCGCAGCGTGAGGCCGATGTCGTCCAGGCCGTTGAGCAGGCAGTACTTGCGGAAGGCCTGCACGTCGAATGCGAACTCCTGGCCGTCGGGCTTCACCACCACCTGGCGCTCCAGGTCGATGGTCAGCGTGTAGCCGGGGAAGGCGAAGGTCTCGTCGAAGAGCTGGGCGACCTGCGCCGCGGGCAGCACGATCGGCAGCAGGCCGTTCTTGAAGCTGTTGTTGAAGAAGATGTCGGCGTAGCTCGGCGCGATGATCGCGCGGAAGCCGTACTGGTCGAGCGCCCACGGCGCATGCTCGCGCGACGAGCCGCAGCCGAAGTTCTGGCGCGCCAGCAGGATCGATGCGCCCGCGTAGCGCGGCTTGTTCAGCACGAAGTCGGGGTTCGGCTTGCGGCTGGCCGGGTCCTGGCCGGGAAGGCCCGGATCGAGGTAGCGCCACTCGTCGAACAGGTTCACGCCGAAGCCGGTCTTCTTGATCGACTTGAGGAACTGCTTGGGGATGATCGCGTCGGTGTCGACGTTCTCGCGGTCCATCGGGGCCACGAGGCCCTTGTGCACGGTGAATTGCTTCATGGGAGTCTCTTTTCTTCCTTCTTGCAGCCCGCTCAGGCGAACGTGCGGACGTCGACGAAATGGCCGTGCACCGCGGCGGCCGCGGCCATGGCCGGGCTCACGAGGTGGGTGCGCCCGCCCGCGCCCTGGCGGCCTTCGAAGTTGCGGTTGCTGGTGGATGCGCAGCGCTCGCCGGGTTCCAGGCGGTCGGCATTCATGGCCAGGCACATCGAGCAGCCGGGCTCGCGCCATTCGAAGCCCGCGGCCTTGAAGATCTGGTCGAGCCCTTCGCGCTCGGCCTGTTCCTTGACCACGCCCGAGCCGGGCACGACCATCGCGAGCTTCACGTTCTTCGCGACCTTCTGTCCCAGCTTCTTCACCACGGCGGCGGCTTCGCGCATGTCCTCGATGCGGCTGTTGGTGCACGAGCCGATGAACACCTTGTCGATGAAGATGTCGTTCATGGCCTTGTTGGGCTCCAGGCCCATGTAGACCAGCGCGCGCTCGATGGCGCCGCGCTTGTTGGCGTCTTTCTCCTTGTCGGGATCGGGCACGCGGCCGTTGATCTCGACCACCATCTCCGGCGAGGTGCCCCAGGTCACCTGCGGCTGGATCTGTGCGGCGTCGAGCTCGACCACGGCGTCGAACTTCGCGCCCGGGTCGGACTGCAGCGTGCGCCAGTAGGTCACGGCCTGGTCCCATTCGACACCGGTGGGCGCGAGCGGGCGGCCCTTGACGTAGCTGATGGTCTTCTCGTCGACCGCCACCAGCCCGGCGCGCGCGCCGGCCTCGAGGGCCATGTTGCACACCGTCATGCGGCATTCCATGCTCAGGTCGCGAATCGCCGAGCCGGCGAACTCGATGGTGTAGCCGGTGCCGCCGGCGGTGCCGATCCTGCCGATGATGGCCAGCACGATGTCCTTGGCGGTGCAGCCCACGGGCAGCTTGCCTTCGACTTTCACCAGCATGTTCTTGGCCTTCTTGCCCAGCAGCGTTTGCGTGGCCATCACGTGCTCGACCTCGCTGGTGCCGATGCCGTGCGCCAGCGCGCCAAATGCGCCGTGCGTGGAGGTGTGCGAGTCGCCGCACACGACGGTCATGCCCGGCAGCGTCGCGCCCGACTCGGGGCCGATCACGTGCACGATGCCCTGGCGCTTGCTCAGGAAGGGGAAGAACGCGGCCGCGCCGAACTCGGCGATGTTGTGGTCCAGCGTGGTGACCTGTTCCTTGCTGGTCGGATCGGCGATGCCTTCGTAGCCGCGCTCCCAGCCGGTGGTGGGCGTGTTGTGGTCGGCGGTGGCCACCACCGAGCTGATGCGCCACAGCTTGCGGCCGGCCTCGCGCAGGCCTTCGAACGCCTGCGGGCTGGTCACTTCGTGCACCAGGTGGCGGTCGATGTAGAGGATCGCGGTGCCGTCTTCCTCGGTGTGGACGACGTGTTCGTCCCAGATCTTGTCGTAGAGCGTGCGTGCCATGTCGGTCTCTTCTGTCTTTCGTGGGGAAAAGGAATTGTCTTTGGTTGCGGCCTAGGCCGCGAGCTGTTCGCCGCCGTCCGCGGCCGCGTGCAGGTGGTTCACCAGCGAGCGCGCCGCCACGGGCAGAGTGGAGAAATCGCGCGCCACCAGCCTGATCTCGCGCGCGGCCCAGGCGTCGTTGAGCGCCACGCTCACGAGGCCGTGGCCGATGCCGTGGCGCATGAGCTCGAAGGCGCGCTGCGGCATCACGCCGATGCCCAGGCCGTTTTCGATCATGCGGCACATGGCGTCCAGGCCGGTGACGTGGATGCGCAGCTTGATGCTGCGGCCTGCGTCCAATGCGGCCTCGTGCATCGCGACGTAGATGGAGCTGTTGGTGTGCAGGCCGACGTGGTCGAAGTCGAGCGAGTCGACGAAATCGATGCTGCCCCGCGCCGCAAGCGCATGGCCCGTGGGCACGATCAGCGCGAGCCGGTCGTGCCGGTAGGAAAGGCTCTGCAGTTCGCCCGCGCCGCCGGCCACGTGGCAAACGCCGAGGTCGGCCGCGCCTTCCTGCACCGCGCGGATGACTTCGCTGCTGAGGTGCTCCTCGAGGTCGATCTTGATGGCCTCGTGGGCGCGCGTGAACACGCCCAGGTCTTCGGGCAGGAACTGCACGATCGCCGAGATGTTGGCGTGCACCCGCACGTGGCCGCGCACGCCGTCGGCGTATTCGCTGAGCTCGCCCTGCATCTTCTCGAGGCTGTAGAGCACCGAGCGGGCATGGTGCAGCAGGCTCTCGCCCGCTGGCGTCAGGTCGACGCCGCGCGCATGGCGGTAGAGCAGGGTGGTGCCCAGCGTGGCCTCGAGGTCCGACAGCCGCTTGCTGATGGCCGAGGCCGCGATGAATTCGCGCTCCGCCGCGCGGCCGATGCTGCCCAGTTCGCACACAGCCACGAACAGCTGCAGCGACGTGAGGTCGATGCGGCGGGCGAAGTTGCGTTCTGAGGTGCTCATGGCTTGGTGGCATCGCGGTTTGCGATGGGGTGGGCTATTTTCCCCGATTTTGACGCTCATCCCTTCGCAAAGGGAGATGGGTCATCTGCCCGGCTGAGATGGGCGGTTCGCCCCCCCGACAGATCGGCGCCGCCCTCAATCGCTCGTTCGGGGGATGTTTCAGAAGTGTTACCGCGCGTATCATCGCCGGGCAAATTATTAACTTAGAACTAAATTCTGATGAATATCTGTTTTCGCAGCCTGTGGAATGACGCGTTGGGAGCGTGGGTGGCCGTAGCCGAAATCTCCAAGTCTCACGTCGCCTCGCGCGGTGCGGCGAAGGTCCATGGCAGCGTCGAATCCGGCGACCCGGTGCGCCGGCTGTTCAGCCTCAGCGCGCTGATGAGCGTCGTGGTAATGCTCGGTGCGGCGCCATTCGTTCCTGCGTTCGCGCAGAGCGTGCTCGTCGGCACTGCCGGCGAGGGTGGCGTGGGCGAGGGCATCGGTGGCAACGGTGGGGCCGGCGGGATCGGCGGCGCAGGAGGGGGCGGCAGCGGAGGCGCTCCCGCCGGCGGCGGTGGCGGCGGCTACGGCGCAGGCGGCGGCGGTGCTGGCTTCACCTACGGGTCCAACAGCGGCGGTGCCGGTGGCCCCGCAAGGGGTGGCGACGGCGGCTCTGACAACGCGGGTCTCGGCGGCGCCGGCAACCGCGGCGGCGGGGCTGGCACCGACGGCGTCCAGGGAGCCCAAGGTCCCTTCGGTCCGAAGCCGGGCGGCAGTGCCCTCAGCGGCATTGCCGAAGGCTCGATCTCCGGCGGGCTCACGAGCGCGACCTTCGCGACCGACAGGTCGGTGAATGGCTTGCTGGGCATCGGCGGCGGCGGCGGAGGCGGCGCCGGCGCCAGCGGCACGGCCGCAGGCGGCAGCGGCTCGAGCGGCGGCGCTGGCGCACTCAGCATTTCAGCGGGGACCACGACTGTGACCGGCGCGGTCGTCGTCGGTGGTTCGGGCGGCGGCGGAGGCGGAGGCAGCGGCAATGCGAACGGCGGCAACGGCGGTGCCGGCGGCAGCGGCCGCCTGACCATCGACGGCGGCAATCTCGTCGCGGACAGCATCGTCGTCGGCGGCAGCGCCGGCGGCAATGGATCGGGCGCCGCCACGCGCGGCCTCGGCGGCGCGGCCGGCAGCGGTACTCTGACCTTCACGGCCGGAAGCATGAGCGTGGCGAACGGCGTCACGGTCAATGGCAACGGCCTGGTCGACTTCAAGCCTGGCGCCGGTACGCAACTCACGACCGGATACGCCATCACCGGCGCCGGCGGCATCTCGCAGTCGGGCGCAGGCACCACGGTGATGACCGGCGCCAACACCTACACCGGCGGCACCACGATCAGCGCCGGCACCTTGCAGATCGGCGCGGGCGGCACGGCCGGCAGCATCGTCGGGAATGTCGGCAACGACGGCACGCTGGCATTCAATCGGTCGGACTCCGTCACCTTCGGAGGCGTCATCGCCGGCAGCGGGCAGGTGCATCAGATCGGCAGCGGCACGCTCGAGCTCACGGCCGCCAACAGCTACCAGGGCGGCACGCTGATCGATGGCGGAACACTGCGCGTCGCCAGCGACTCGGCGCTCGGCGCAGCGACGGGCGCACTGAGCTTCAACCGCGGCGGCACGCTGCAAACCACCGCCGCCTTCACGAGCGGGCGCGACGTGACGCTGCTCGGAAACGGCAGCATCGCGAGCAAGGGCGCCGTGTCGATGAGCGGTGTCTTCAGCGGCAGCGGCGCGCTCGACGTGCAGGCCGCCACGGGCGACATCACGCTGACCAACGCCGGCAACGATTTCGGCGGCGCCGTCAGCCTGGGTGGCGCGACCGTGCAGATCAACGACAAGAACGCCCTCACGCTGGGTACGCTGGCCACCGGCGCGCTCACCGTCACGAGCCATGGCGACCTCCTGTTCCAGGGCGGTGGTTCGGCATCGTCCATCGATGCCCGCAGCAACGGCGGCGCGGTGACGCAGACCAGCGCGCTCTCGGTGACGGGCGCCATGTCCGTCGACGCGGGTGCGGGGAGCATCGCGCTGAACAACGCGGGCAACGACTTCAGGGGCGATGTCTCGCTCGCCGGGCAGAGCATTTCCATGACCTCCGGCGGCGACATCTCGGTCGTCTCGTTGACCAATGGGGTCAACGGCGCGGTCGGCCTGGTGGCCGGCGGCGTCCTGACGCTGGGTACGGCGATCGACACCGGCACGGCGGCGCTGACGCTGGCCTCCAGCGGCGGCGCTCTCAACGTCGATCACGCCCTGAGCGGGGGCACCGTCTCCATCACCGGCAGCAAGGGCGTGATGCTTCAGGCCGACGTGCGCACCAAGGGCACGCTGACCCTGGCAAGCGACGCCAGCGTGCTGCAGACCGCGGGCACCGTGACCGCCGGCACCCTGGCG
>CAJYQC010000393.1 GCA_913776885.1 uncultured Variovorax sp. | reverse complement strand
GGTGTACGCGCAGGGCCTGAGCCAGCTGATCCTGCGCGTGCACCTTGACGTCCTTCGCCTTGCCGTCGCCCAGCAACTCGGAGCCCGAGTCGTAGTAGCGGTAGATGATGACCGAGGCCGAGGGGATGCCGTCGACGTCGTTGCCGTTCGCGTCGGGCGAGGGCTTCCAGTCGGGGTCGAGGATGTCCAGGCCGTTCTGGTAGACGCTCTGGTACTGGAAATCGGCCAGCAGCCGCACCATCGGCGACTCGAAGACGAACTTCTGCGCCGGCGCTTCCTTCTTCACGGTGGCGCGATACACCGTGGAGCCGATGTTGAAGCCGCAGAACGGGTCGGCCGCGGTCTCGTCGCGCTCCGACTCGGTCATGGCGTAGCCGCGCACGTAGATGATGGGATAGCGGTTGGTGCTCATGGACTTCAGCCCTCGGGTCCGGTCGAACCGATGAAGTCCGGCAGTGTGCCCAGCGCCGGCCGCACTCGCCATACGGCACATGGCATAGCCCGCCCAATGCCCCTCCTGCCTGAATGTTTCTTTCGTTGAAACCATTGAAACATCCGCCTTCGATAGTCTTCGCCCATCCGACAAACACAATCCAGAAGGCTCCCCCATGGCTGAAGAACCCGGCTCGCAAGGCTCCTACCTGCCGCAGCTGCTGCGCCGCGGCACCGCGCTCGCCGCCGCGAGCTGCGCCTTCATGGCATGCAGCGTTTCGGGCAGCGAAACCGGCTACGAGAGCTCTCCCCAGTTCAAGGACGGCGGCTTCCACAACATGGCCAACCCCGACCTGCCCCAGCAGGCGAGCGCATGGCGCATCTGGTCGCGCTTCATCGTGGGCAGCAAGGTCGATACGGTGCCGGTCGATCCGATCCCAGTGAAACCGCTGGACCGTTCCGCCCTCGACGCACTCGACACGAAAAGCAACCACGTGGTGCGCCTGGGCCATTCGTCGCACCTGCTGAAGCTGCGAGAGAAGTACTGGCTCATCGACCCCGTGTTCAGCGACCGCGCATCGCCCGTGCAGTGGGCGGGGCCGAAGCGCTTCCACAAGACGCCGATCGCGCTGGAGGATCTGCCGCCCATCGAAGGCGTGATCCTCTCGCACGACCACTACGACCACCTCGACGTGGCGACCATCGAATACCTCGCGAAGGAGGTGAAGCGCTACTTCGTGCCGCTGGGCGTGCGCTCGCGGCTGCTGGCGATGGGCGTGCCGGCCGACCGCGTGAGCGAGCTCGACTGGTGGCAGTCGGTCGAGCACGACGGCGTGAAGCTCACCGCCACGCCCGCACAGCACTTCTCGGGCCGCACGCTCGGCGACCGCGACCGCACGCTGTGGGCCTCATGGGTGGTGCAAAGCGGCGACCAGCGCATCTTCTACAGCGGCGACTCGGGCTACTTTCCGGGCTTCAAGCAGATCGGCGAGCGCTTCGGCGGCTTCGACATCGCGCTCATGGAGAACGGCGCCTACGACAGCATGTGGCCCGCCGTGCACATGACGCCCGAGCAGAGCGTGCAGGCCTTCGAGGACCTGCGCGGCAAGGTGTTCTTCTCGGTGCACAACAGCACCTTCGACCTCGCCTTCCACGCCTGGCGCGACCCGCTGGACCGCATCGCGGCGCTCACGGAGGCCAGGAAGATCGAACTGGCCACGCCGGTGATCGGCGAAGTGGTGACGGTGGGAGCGGCGCGGGCCAACGCGAAGTGGTGGACCAGCCTGCGCTGAACCGCCACACGCGACTCCCGCTTAATGATTCATCCCTTCGAGCACGGCGCGCAGCCTTTTCGCGCTGTCGAATGTCTGTTGGATGGCGGTCTTCACGTCATCGGCCACGTCGTCTTTCACGACCTTCGCAAGGGCTTGGAGAGAATTCAGCGTTCCGTTCACGGCGTTGATGGCGTCCAGCAGTTTTTCGGCACGCAATTCCGCAGCCTGCTTTTTCAGCTGTGCGGAAACCGCATCGAACTGCTTGCCGGCAGCACTGATGTCAGCAGCGGCCGCAGCGAGCGCATCGATTCGGTCTTGGGTGTTCTGCAGGCGAAGTGCCTGCGCATACTTCCTCGCTGCCGCATCGAAGCGAATGATCGAATCGGGATCGTCGACTGCCCAGGAGTTGTTCACGAAGGTGTCGAATCGCCCGGCCAACGCCGTTCTCTGCTCCGACGACATGCCGTCGCTCACCAGGGCTCTCAGCGCATTCAACGCATCGCGCCATTCGGCTGCCGGACGCGGCTGATTCAATTCGGATCGCGGGTCCAGATTGATCCGGTCCAGTTCATCCTGCCAGCTCATAGCGCCCTCACCTTCTTCGTCAGCTCACGCAGTTCCGCAGCGGTTTCCACCAGTTCGGATACGGAGACCTTCCGCTTCTCCTTGACGGCTCGCGCCAGATCGCGGTGCGCATCAGCCCAGCTTTGAACAGCGACTTCCATCGCGTTGACCAGTTGAAGCCGGGCACGATAGGCCGCCGCAGCCTGCTCCAACTTGAGGTCGCGTTCGGCCAACCGCATGTCCAGCGGTTGTTTCACTGCATCGAGTTTCTGCAATGCCGAGAGGTAGCGACCGTCCTTCAACGCCTGACGCCGCAGTTTCTCCTGGGCGTGTTCGAACTCCTGCTGCAGGTTCTGATCGGCGTCGTACGGCTTGCCGATGCCGGCTCGAACACTGTCGCGCAGGTCTCCCAGTACCGGGTTCAGATCGCGCCTGCTGTCCTGGATCAGTCGCGTCGCAAGGCGATCAATCGCCGGCTGGGCCCCCTCCAGCGCCTGCTCCAGGCTCTTCGACGCCCGGACAATGCGCACCCGCGTCCAGACGAACGTGCCTACGTCGCCGACCGTGGAGACCACGGGTGCCGCCAGCGGCACACCGAAGGTCTTGGACAACTCGGCGAGCGAATCGGCAACCTTGGAAACGGTTTCGGAAGATTTCTCGCTTGCCGCAACCACGTCGACCATCGCATTCGCATAGTCCGTCGCGCCCCTGAGCGCCACCTCCCGAGCCTTCCATGCCTTCCCGAATCGCTCGGCAAGATCGGCGTACGCTTTCTGGTCCTGCGGTTGAACCGCGGCCGCCTCCTGAATCGAGTCCTTCAGCGCTTGGCCCGAAACCTTGGCAGATGCGGAAAGCACGCCTGTCGCCTCCGCGAACGGCTTCGCATCCGGCAAGCTGCCGCACCCTCCCAGCAGCATTAGCACAAGTGCCAGCATGGTGCCCGGCCACAAGGCACTGCAGGCAAAAAACGATCCTCGCCTCTTCGTCATTGGATGCCCTCCTGTTTGCCGGCGAGCATCCTCCGTGCAGGACTCGATGTCATCCCTCCTTTGGGGGATGACTACCCGCGCTCCTTGCGCTCACGGGCGCGCCGCACCTGGCGCGTCTCGTTGGCCTGCGAGGCGATGCGGTCCTTCTCGCGCTTCTTCAGAGCCCGCTTCTCGCGCATGCGCCGGCCCAGCACGTAGCTGCCGATGCCGGTGACCACGGCGATGAAGACGCCGATGACGCTGATGTCGATACCGAACATGGCTACTGCACCCGCACGATGCTGGTGGGCTTGAAGCCCAGGTCGGCCGCCTTGCCCTTGCGTGCGCGGCTGCCGCGCGCGTTGTTGAGCGTGCGGATCTCCAGCGTTTCCTCGCGTTCCTTGCCGCCTCGGCCGATGCCCTCGATCTTCACGCTGCGCGTGTAGGCGGCGGCGCCGGCCAGGGTGTCCTTGGCTTCCAGGTCGATCAGCGTGAGGCCGCGGCCGCCCTTGGGCAGGCTCTTGAGCTCGGCGATGTCGAAGGTCAGGATGCGTCCGCCGGTCGAGGCGCAGGCCACGTGCGTGGCCGCGGGCATCGGCTCGGCGCCGCTCGCGCCGCCCACCAGCGAGGGGCGGCAAAGCTGCTCGCCTTCGCCGACGTCGATGAAGGCCTTGCCGCCGCGTTGGCGCGACATCATGTTCTCGACCGAGGCGATGAAGCCATAGCCGCCGGTGTTGGCCAGCAGCAGGCTCGCGGCCACCGGGCCCGCGAAGAAGTGCGTGACGTGCGTGCCGGCATCCAGGTCGATGAGCGTGGTGACGGGCTGGCCGTCGCCGCGACCGCCGGGCAGCGAGGCCACGGGCACGGTGTAGACGCGCACGCTCTTGTCCTTGGCGCTGCCGAAGACCAGCAGCGTATCGACGCTGCGGCACTCGAAGGCACCGTAGAGCGAGTCGCCCGACTTGAAGCTGTATTCGGGCGCCGAGCCGCTCGCACCGCCGGCCGCCTTCTCGCTGGCCCAGCCCTTCTGCGCACGGACCCACCCCTTCTGCGAGACGATGACGGTGACGGGTTCGTCGACCACCTTCACCTCGGCCACCGCGCGTTTCTCGGCCTGGATCAGCGTGCGGCGCGCGTCTTCGAAGGTCTTGGCATCGGCTTCGATTTCCTTCACCAGCAGGCGGCGCAGCGCGGCGGGGCTGGCGAGGATGTCTTCGAGCTTCTTCTGCTCGTCGCGCAGGCCGGCCAGCTCCTGTTCGATCTTGATGGCCTCGAGCCGCGCGAGCTGGCGCAGCCGGATTTCGAGGATGTCCTCGGCCTGGCGTTCGCTAAGGTTGAAGCGTGCGATGAGCGCCGCCTTCGGGTCTTCCGCCGCGCGGATGATCGCGATCACCTCGTCGATGTTCAACAGCACCAGCTGCCGGCCTTCGAGGATGTGGATGCGGTCCTGCACCTTGCCCAGGCGGAAGCGCGAGCGCTTCTCGACGGTGATCTCGCGGAAGGCGATCCACTCGTTGAGCATCTGGCGCAGCGACTTCTGCGTGGGCTTGCCGTCGATGCCGACCATCGTGAGGTTGACCGGCGAGGAGGTCTCCAGCGAAGTCTGCGCGAGCAGCGTGGTGGTGAACTCTTCCTGGCTGATGCGCGAGGTCTTGGGTTCGAACACCAGGCGCACCGGGGCGTCCTTGCTCGATTCGTCGCGCACCACGTCGAGCACCGACAGCATCGACGCCTTGAGCAGATCGGAAGAGCGTCGTGTAGGGAAAGAGTGTGCAGCATAGTGGTGGGGGGGGGGGGGGGGGGGG
>CAJYQC010000392.1 GCA_913776885.1 uncultured Variovorax sp. | reverse complement strand
TGACCGCGTGCACCAGCAGCAGCGAGACGCCGGCCTGCTCCAGGCGCGAGAGCAGGTCCGCATCGTTGAGCGTGGCGATCTGAGTGCCCGAGCCGCAGAAGCCTTCGGGGCCGTGCGTGCCGGAACTCACCAGCAGCACTTTCTTCGCATCGATGGCGCCGACCAGCGCGACGTCGGTGGCCAGCTCTTCGCCGAGCGCGCCCTTGTGAGCCTCCATCACGAACGACTCGACGGCGGCGCCGCGCTGCGCGGCGGCCTCGAGGAACTTGGCGCGGGCCTCGACGTAGGTGCCCGAGAAGAACCGCGTGGCGGCAGTGGGTTGTGCTTGCATGGGGTGGGGACTCCTGTGCTTGGAATGATGAAGGCCGTCAGGCGTTTGCGTTCGCGTGGGCGCCGGCGGCGTCGATGTCGCGGCCCGTATGGTCGCGCAGCCAGAGCAGGCCCAGCAGCGAGACCACCGTCATTGCCACCAGGTACCACGCCGGCGCGAGCTTGCTGCCCGTGGCGTTGAGCAGCCAGGTGATGATGAAGGGCGCGAAGCCGCCGAAGAGGGCCACGCCCACGCTGTAGACCAGCGACATGCCGCTGGCGCGCACCGCCTTCGGGAACATCTCGGGCAGCATCGTGATGCCGGGCACCGTCTGCACCACCAGCCCGAAGCTGAACACGCCGAGCACCACGAACAGCACCGTGGGCGTCGGCGAGGCATTGAGCCACAGGAAGCCCGGGTAGATCAGCAGCGCCAGTGCGACGCGGCTCCAGACGATCAGCGTCTTGCGGCCCACCACGTCCGACAGCTTGCCGACGAAGGGCGCGAAGGCGAACGAGATCAGGCCGGTGAGCGCGGCGCCGAACAGCGCCACCGACGGCGTGAAGCCCAGCTCGCGCACGGCGTACGTCGGCATGTAGAAGGTCACGACATACGCAGCCGTGGTGCCGCCCACCAGCGAAAGAATGGCCGCGAGCACCGTCCTGCCGTGCTGCGTGCAGACGATCTTCAGGCTGCTCTCGCGCGGCGCGGCGGCCTCCTGGGGCGAGAGGTGCAGCGATTCCTCCAGGTGGCGGCGGATGTACATGCCCACGGGCGCGATCAGCATGCCGATGACGAAGGGAATGCGCCAGCCCCAGTTCTGCATCGATTCGGCCGACAGCGTGAAGGTCAGGAGGCCCACCACGACGGCTCCGAGCATCACGCCCAGGCCCTGGCTCGCGAACTGCCAGCTCGCCATGTAGCCGCGGTTGGCTGGGGTGGCGTGTTCCACCAGCAGCGTGGTCGATGCGCCCACTTCGCCGCCGGCCGAGAAGCCCTGGATCAGCCGCGCCAGCACGATCACGATCGGCGCCGCCACGCCGATGGCCGCGTAGGTGGGCGTGAAGGCGATCATGGCGCAGCCCAGCGCCATCAGGAAGATGGTGAGCGTCATGGCCTTCTTGCGGCCCGCGCGGTCGGCATACGCGCCGATGACGATGCCGCCCAGCGGCCGCATGATGAAGCCGACGCCGAAGCTGGCCACCGTCAGCAGCAGCTGGCCGTAGGAGCTGAAGGTCGGGAAGAACAGTTTGCCGATCACGAGCGCGAGGAAGCCGTAGACGGTGAAGTCGAAGAACTCCAGCCCGTTGCCGATGGTGGTGGCCACGATGGTCTGGCGGCGGCGCGCGGGGGAGGAGGGCGATGACGGGGATGCGGGGTATGAGGAGGGCGCGGGCCGGGTGCTTGGGGTGCTCATGTGTCTCGGGTGTTGGATTGATTTTTTGGAATCGGGTCTTTTCGGGTGTCGGTCGAAGGTCTACGGGCCTGGCCGCGGCGGATGCTAGAGATTCGCCGATGTCATGAAAAGACAATAATTGGGCGTCGAAGATAACTTTTGGTTTTCATGAAACCCAACCAGCTGCATGCCTTCGTGGCCGTGGTCGAGCAGTTGAGCATCCGCGCCGCCGCGCGCGTGCTGGGCATATCGCAGCCGGCCGTCACCAAGATCGTGCGCGAGCTGGAGCGCGAGGTCGGCGCGCCGCTGGTGGAGCGCAGCGTCAAGGGCGTGCAGCTCACCGAGTTCGGCAAGGCTTTCGCGCCGCGCGCGCGGCTGCTGCTGGCCGACATGCAGCGCGCCCGCGACGAGATCGCGCAGATCCGCGACGGGCTCACCGGCAAGGTGGCGCTGGCCGTCAGCACCTCCTTCGCGCTCACGGTGCTGCCGGTGGCGTTCAAGGATTTCCACGCCCGCCTTCCGGCCGTCGACGTGCAGTTCAGCGAGACCGTGCTGCCATGGATGCTCGCGCGCCTGCGCGAGGGCTCTCTCGATTTCGCGGTGGCGCACGTGGTGCCGGGGCGGCTCGATCCGCAGTTCGAGGCGATGGAGCTCTTCCCGGTGAAGCTGGTGGTGGGGATGCGGGAGCGCCATCCGCTGCGCGGCAGCCGCTCGATCCGCGATCTCTACAAGGCCGAGTGGATTCTTCCCGGCGACGACCACTTCAGCGGCCGCGAGGCCGTCTCGCCGCTGCTGCCCTTGGGGCTGCCGCCGCCCGCGCGCGTGATCCAGGGGCAGTCGGTCACGGTGGCGCTGGCGCTGGTGGGGCAGATGGACCTCGTCGGCCTTTTCGTCGAACCGCTCGCAACGCTGACCTTCAAGCGCCACGGCATCCGCCGCGTGGAGATCGAGGAAGAGCTGCCCATGCTGAACGTCTGCGTCATCAAGCGGCGCGGGCAGGTGCTGACGCCGGCCGCGCAGCATTTCGTCGAATGCATCCAGCGGGCCTCGGCCGCGGCGGCGCCTGCCTAGGGCGCGGGAGGAAAGTCGACGCCGGCCTCGCCCGGTTTCCAGGGCTCGTACTTGCGCATGGCGCGCTCGAAGAGATCGGAGGTGGTCCAGACCGAGAGCCAGGCCTGCAGGCGCGGCCAGGGCTGGGCGCCGAACCATGCCGGGTCGACCATCGCGAACTGCCGCACGAAGGGCATGAGTGCGGCATCGGCCAGCGTCGCGTGCGAGGCCGCAAGCTGAGGCGATGCGCTCAGCCTGCCTTCCAGGTCGAGCAGGAAGGCGGCGCCGCGTTCGCGCGCCGGCTCGCCGCCATCCGCGTGCCGGTCGGGGTATTTGTAGCGGTCGAGCTGGGGCTTGAAGCCGTCGTCGCAGGCGGCGACCAGCGCCAGCATGTCCTGCAGCGTCCCCGCCTCGGGCTGGAGCCAGCCCTCGGGGTCGCTGCGGCGCAGGGCCCACAGCATCACGTCCAGGCTCTGTTCGAGCACCGTGCCGTCTTCGGCGACCAGCACCGGCACCGTGCCCTTGGGCGAGGCCGCGAGCATCTCGGCGGGCTTGTTCTTCAGCGCCACCTCGCGCAGCTCGCATTGCTGTCCGCTCGCGACCAGCGCGAGGCGCGCCCGCATCGCATAGGGGCAGCGGCGGAACGAGTAGAGAACTGGGAGGACGGACGGCATTCGGTTCGTACAGACGAAACGGCCGATTTTCGGACATGCCGCGGCCGCCTTTTCCGCACAATCGGGTCGCATGGCAGAACGCCTCTTCCTCCGGCTCGACGACGACCCCCTGCACGGGCCTGAATCGGCCGTGCCTGCCGGCGCGCTGAGCGCGTTCGCTGTCGATGCGGCGCTGCGCGGGCACGTCTCCCACATCATGCTGTACCGCGAAAACTTCGCCGCAGGCCAAGAGATGCGCGAACGGGTGCTGCCCGACGGCGCGGTTCGGCTGGTCTTCAACTTCGGCGACGCGCCTTTCGTCGGCGACGGCCAGGGGCAGGTGCTGGAAGCCATCGGCGCCTCGACCGCACCGGTGGTGGTGCGCATGCGGCGCAGGGTGGAAGGTCTGTCGGTCACGCTGCGCCCGGGCGCGGCGGCTGCGCTGCTGGGGTTGCCGGCGGGCGAGATCGGCGGCACGGCCGTGCCTCTCGATGCGCTGTGGCGCGGTGAAGGCATGGCGCTGCTCGAGCGCATGACGGACGCGCCCGACGACGCGGCGCGCGTCGCGATGCTGCAGGCTGCGCTGCAGCGCAGGCTCGGCGACGGCAACCTCGCGGGCAACGCCGTCGCGATGCAGGCCGCAAGGCTCATCGCCGGGTCCGGCGGACGGCGCCCGCTGCGCGAGGTGGCGGCTGCCGTCGGCGTGGGCGAGCGGCGGCTGCAGCAGCTCTTCCATGCGCATGTGGGGGTCTCGCCGCGCGCCTGGAGCCGGCTTGCGCGCATGCGCGGCTGCCTGCGCGCGCTGCGGCAGCAGCCCTCGCCGACATGGGCCGAGCTGGCGCTGGAGAGCGGCTTCTACGACCAGTCGCACCTGGTCAACGAGTTCCGCGCGCTGTGCGGCGTCACGCCGACCGAGTTCCTCGACCAGGCGGTTTCGGGTTCTTCCAAGACGGCGGGTTGAGCGCTGGCTATCTTCATCCGCTCTCAGGCAAACGGATCGAAAGAGCCATCAGGATGGACAACGAAGAAGAGACGCCAGGCCGGCCGCTGCAAGGCTGCGTGGCAGTCGTGACCGGCGCGAGCCGCGGCGCGGGGCGCGGCATTGCGGTCGAACTGGGCGCGGCCGGCGCGACCGTGTACGTCACCGGGCGCAGCACGCGCGAGCGGCCCGCCGACACCTACGGCCAGCTGATGGCGCTGTCGGACCTGACGGTGCTGCCCGGCAGCATCGACGGCACCGCCGACGAGGTCGCGCGCATGGGCGGGCGCGGCATTGCGGTGCGCTGCGACCACACCAGCGAGGAGGACGTGGCCGCGCTCTTCGCCCGGGTGGAGCGCGAGGCCGGCCGCATCGACCTGCTGGTGAACAACGCCTGGGGCGGCCACGAGACCTTCACCGGCGTGTTCGAGGCGCCCTTCTGGGAGCACCCGTTGTCGAACTGGGATTCGATGTTCGACCGCGGCGTGCGCAACCACCTGCTGGCCAGCCGCTGCGCCGCGCCGCTGATGGTGCGGCAGAAGAAGGGCCTGATCGCCACCACCACCTTCTGGGACCGCGGCCACTACCTGCGCGGCAACCTCTTCTACGACCTCGCCAAGGCATCGATGACGCGGCTGGCCTTCGGCATGGCGCAGGAGCTGAAGCCGCACCGCGTGGCCTCCGTGGCGGTGTCGCCCGGCTGGATGCGCACGGAGTTCGTGCTGGTCGGCCACAAGACCGACGAGGCGCACTGGCGGGAGCGCCCCGAGCTCGCCCGCACCGAGTCGCCGCGCTACCTGGGGCGGGCGATCGCGGCGCTGGCTGCCGATGCGCGCGTGCTAGACAGGAGCGGCGAGGTGCTGCGCGTGGCCGATCTCGCACGCGAGTACGGCTTCACCGACATCGACGGGAGGCAGGTGGCGGCTTTCGAGATGTAGCGCCGCCGGCTCCGGCCCGCGGGGCGAATCCTGCGTTCAGTACGAACGCAGGGCGATTCCCCAGCGCCCGTCGATGCGCAGCACGATCCACAGGTTGACGTGCGTGCTGAGCACCACGTCCGCCGCATCGCGCCGCGTGTAGGTCACGACGAAGTGCACCTTGTCGTTGGCGACCAGCACCGGCTCCTTCTTCTCGTACTGCGTGCGGGCCCAGCCGGTGGCCTTCAGCTTGGCGAAAAAGTCGTGCGGATGCTGGCCCGGCCCGGCCCAGTCGAGCCGCTGCGCGCCCGACAGCATCACGTGCGGGAAGTGCAGCTCGGCATCCATGCCGCAGGTGTCCGATGCGTTGAACGCGGCGGTGAAGCGGTCGAGGCAGGCTGAGGCGGCATCGGCTGCCGCGGCATGGGGCTCGCCGGAGGGCGGCGGCGCGACGAAAGCGGAGAAGTCTGAGCGGGCGGTCATGCAATCGATGGTAGGCCAAGGCCGGGGCGCCGCTTCAAATGCAACACGGTTGCATCGGATTCCTATAATGCAATCCTGTTGCATATATGGAGCCCGCCCCATGGCCGACCGCCTTCCCGTTACCGTGCTTTCCGGCTTCCTCGGCGCCGGCAAGACCACGCTGCTGAACCACATCCTCAACAACCGCGAAGGCCGGCGCGTGGCCGTCATCGTCAACGACATGAGCGAGGTCAACATCGACGCATCCCTGGTGCGCGATGGCGGCGCCGCGCTCTCGCGAACCGACGAGAAGCTGGTGGAGATGAGCAACGGCTGCATCTGCTGCACGCTGCGCGAAGACCTGCTGCTTGAGGTGAGGCGCCTTGCGAAGGAGAAGCGCTTCGACCAGCTGGTGATCGAATCCACCGGCATCTCCGAGCCGCTGCCCGTGGCCGAGACCTTCACCTTCGCGGGGGAGGACGGCAAGAGCCTGTCCGACGTCGCGCGGCTCGACACCATGGTGACGGTGGTCGACGCCTTCAACTTCCTGCGCGACTACGGCTCGCCCGACAGCCTGGGCCAGCGCGGCCAGTCGCTGGGCGACGAGGACACCCGCACGGTGGTCGATCTGCTGATCGAGCAGATCGAGTTCTGCGACGTGCTGGTGGTCAACAAGACCGACCTCGTCACGCCCGAGGAGCGCGAGCGGCTGATGGCGATCTTGCGCAGCCTTAACCCGCGTGCGCGCATCGAGGAGTCGGAGTTCGGCCGCGTCGCGCTCGACCGCGTGCTCGACACCGGCCTCTTCGACTTCGAGCAGGCCGAGCAGGCGCCCGGCTGGCTCGCCGAGCTGCGTGGCGAGCACGTGCCCGAGAGCGAGGAATACGGCATCCGCAGCTTCGTCTACCGCTCGCGGCTGCCCTTCCACCCGATGCGCTTCTGGAAGCTGGTGCAAAGCGAATGGGAGGGCGTGGTGCGCTCCAAGGGCTTCTTCTGGCTCGCCAGCCGCGCCACGCGTGCCGGCTCCTGGTCGCAGGCCGGCGGCGCCTGCCGCTATGGCGCGGCAGGCTTCTGGTGGGCGGCGGTGCCGCGCGAGCACTGGCCGACCGATCCGCAGGCGCTGGAGATCATCCGCAAGAACTGGGACCCGGCCACCGGCGACGCCCGCCAGGAACTGGTGCTGATCGGCATCGGCATGGACGAGGAAGCGCTGCGCGCCCGGCTGGATGCCTGCCTGCTCACCGAAGACGAGATGCGCTTCGGCGCCTCGTGGTGGCAGAACTTCCCGGATCCCTTCCCGTCCTGGAACGTCTGAGCCGCGCTATCTTGCGCAGTCGCCGCAGGTGCCGTGCAGGGTGAGCGCGGTGTGGCGCGTATCGATGCCCTGCTTGCGCAGCGCCCGCCCCAGCCGGCCCATGACCTTCGGCAGTTCCGGGTCGGAGGGCAGGGCCAGCACCTTGTGGCACTGGTCGCATTCGAAGGTGTTGCCCGACTCGGCCTCCACGTGGCGCGAGAAGCGGTTGATGCGGTCGGCGCCTACGCGGCGGTCGCACAGGCCGGCTTCGACGAGGCGGTCGAGCACGCGGTAGACCGTGACCCGGTCGGGCGCCTCGCCGGCGGCCGCGGTGTAGGCAGCGGCCACTTCCTCGTGCGTGAGGGGCTGCGAGCTGTGCTCCAGGAGCTCGAGAACGGTCTGGGCGGCGCGCGTCACGCGCAGGCCGCTGTCTCGCAGCAGGGTTTCGCTGTCGAAAGGGGCTGCGCGCTGGGGCTTCGGTTGCGAGGTCGGAGTCTTCATGCGGTCTTCTCGGGAAACGCCATTGTGTTGCATCCGGAGGCGGCAAGGGCAGCGGCGGCGGAAATGACCCACCGGCCGATGGCCCGCCCGGCACGGGCGCCTCGCGGGCGCTTATGCCGGAATGCACCTAAGCATCTGACGAATGGGTCGTTCGCGGGCGGGCGATAGC
>CAJYQC010000391.1 GCA_913776885.1 uncultured Variovorax sp. | reverse complement strand
TGAAATCCGCAACCCGGTGAACTGCCTGTGCATCACATCCAGGCAGCAGGAAGGCTCGCGCGCACCTTCGCGCAAGCCGTCAAAGTGAAGCCGCCCTACTTCGCCGGATGGTCCCGGCGGTAGAGCTCCCATTCCTCGATCTGCCGGCCATTCGGAAGCTGGCAGACGCCGTACTGCCCCTTGTCGTTCGACCTCATGAGGGTCTTGCCCCCAAGGCTGTTGCAGTAGACCGAAGCCGGATTCGCCATGCCGACCCGCGGCGGCAAAGGCGGTGGAGGCTCAGGCTGCGCGCATGCAGTGACCAGAAGAACCGACAGCGCGCCCGACGGGAGGAACAGTGGCTTGATCATTCCACGAGTGTAGGCCCGCGGCTCCAGACTCAATCCAGCGCCTCGACGGCCGACGAGAAGACGTAGCCCTCGCTGCGCACCGTCTTGATGTAGCGCGGCTCGCGCGCATCGTCGCGCAGGCGCTGGCGCAGGCGGCTCACCAGCAGGTCGATGGAGCGCTCGAAGAGCTCGGCCTCGCGGCCCTGGGTGAGGCTCAGCAGCTGGTCGCGGCTCAGCACCTTCTGGGGATGGTCGAGGAACACCATCAGCAGGCGGTACTCCGCGCCGCTGAGCGCCACCATCACGCCGCCGTCGTCGATCAAGTTGCGCGCGGTGGTGTCGACCTGCCAGTCGCCGAAGGCGAGCCTGGAGGCCGACTCGGTGGAGCGCATGTTCGGCGGCAGCATGCGCGTGCGGCGCAGCACCGAGCGGATGCGCGCCAGCAGCTCTCGCGCGGAGAAAGGCTTGGCCAGGTAGTCGTCGGCCCCCATCTCCAGCCCGAGGATGCGGTCGGCCTCCTCGCTGCGCGCGGTGAGCATGAGGATGGGCGTGGCCTTGAACTTGCCCGTGCGCAGGTCGCGGCACAGCGTGAGGCCGTCTTCACCCGGCAGCATCAGGTCGAGGATGATGAGGTCGAAGGACCCCGATTCCTCCAGCGCCGCGCGCATGTGGCGCCCGGTTGGCACCGCCACCACGCGCAGGCCGTTCTTGACCAGGTAGGTAGTGAGCAGTTCGCGGATCTCCCGGTCGTCGTCGACGATGAGAATGTGGTCGGAGCCCTTGGGAATGTTCATGGCAGTGCAGTGATGCATGCGCCCGTAGCGCGGGAGGTAGGCCGCAATGTAGCCCGGGCCCGGGCTGGACCGGGCGGCTTTGTATGCCCGTGTATCTCGCGGACGCGGCCGCCACACTATGTTGCCTGGCGCCCGCAGCGGCGGCTCGGCGGGTAATGTTGTATGTCGGCCCGCGCTGCCCTACACACTGGAATACAAAGCGGGGCGGCCCAGCGCGGAAGCAGGTCTATAAACCTTCCCATGCCCGAATCCGCCGCCAGCCTTCCCGCCGACATCGCCCCGGCCTCACGTGCGCCCACCGGCCTGCGCCGGCTGCTGCCGCGCTCGTTGTTCTCGCGGGTGACGCTGATCATCGTCTTCGGACTGGCCATTGCGCAGCTGCTGACATTCATGGCCATCGGCTACGAACGCGGCGTCGCGATGCGCGAGCTGATGATGATCGGCATCGAGCGCGACATCGCCAGCTCGGTCGCAATCCTCGACCGGCTGCCCGCCGCCGAGCGCGAAGGCTGGCTCTCGCGCCTCGAGCGCCGGAACTACCGCTTCGAGCTGGGTGGCAGCGCCAAGGGCATGCCGCCCGACACACCGATGTCGCAGCAGTTCGCCAAGGCCATCACCGACGCGATGCACCCCTTCGAGATCGTCAAGGTCGGCCAGGTGAGCAATCCGCCGCAGGGCCTGCAGATCCAGGTGCGGCTGTCGGACGGCTCCTCGATGGTGGTGCATGCGCGGCGTGTGGACATGCCGGTGTCGAGTTGGGTGATGTGGCTGCTGTGGCTGCAGCTGCTGGTGCTGGCCGTGTGCGCCTGGTACGCGGTGCGGCTGGTCACGCGGCCGCTCGCGCAGCTGGCCGATGCTGCCGACGAGCTGGGCCCCGACCTGAAAGGCCGGCAGCTGGCCGAGGAAGGCCCGAGCGAGGTGCGGCACGCGGCGCGCGCCTTCAATGCCATGCAGAAGCGCATCGCCGGCTACACGGCCGAGCGGGTGGAGATTCTGGCGGCCATCTCGCACGACCTGCAGACGCCCATCACCCGCATGCGGCTGCGCACCGACCTGATGGACGACGGCCATGACCGCGACAAATTCCGCCAGGACCTCGACGCGATGCACACCCTGGTGCGCGAAGGCGTGACCTACGCGCGCACCCTGCACGGCGCCACCGAGCCGCCGCGCCGCATCGACGCCGACGCGCTGTTCGAGAGCATGGCCGCCGACTACGAAGACGCGGGCCAGCAGGTGCTGCTCGACGGCCGCGTGGGCGAGCCCATGGTGACGCGGCCGAACGCGCTGCGCCGCATCCTGACGAACTTGATCGACAACGCGCTGAAGTTCGGCACCGAGGTGCGGCTGCAGGTGCATGCAGAGGCCGGCGACCGGCTGACGCTGGCCGTGATCGACAACGGCCCCGGCGTTGCGCCCGACCAGTTGGAGAACGTGCTCAAGCCCTTCTACCGCGTCGAGGGCTCGCGCAACCGCGACACCGGCGGCACCGGGCTCGGCCTGGCCATCGCGCAGCAGCTCGCCACGGCGATGGGCGCGGAGCTCACGCTGCGCAACCGCAAGGAAGGCGGGCTCGAAGCCCGGTTGACCATGCCGACCCACGCAGCCGCGCCGCCGGACTGAGCCGGCCGCCTCACCCAACAACCCAGTAGCCCGGCAACCCATCGACCGAAGCTGGAGCGGCTCGCATCGCGAGACCGCGAAGGCCCCCCGCTCGCCCTGCGCTTTCCCTTTCAGCCACTCACCGACAGGAATCCGACCATGCTGCTCCTCATCGTTGCCTACCTCGGAGGCGTGCTCACCATCCTGAGCCCTTGCGTCCTGCCCGTGCTCCCCTTCGTGTTCGCGCGGGCCGACCGGCCCTTCCGCTCGCACGGCCTGCCGATGCTGCTGGGCATGGCGCTCGCGTTCTCGGCCGTCGCCACGCTGGCGGCGGTGGGCGGCGGCTGGGTCGTGGCGCTCAACGAATACGGGCGCCATGCGGCGATCGCGCTGCTGGCGCTGTTCGGCGCGACGCTGCTATTTCCTTCGGTGGCCGACCGGATGACCCGACCGCTCGTGGCGCTCGGAATGCGGCTATCGGGGCCAGCTTCGGAAGCGAAGGCGCAGTCGGTGTTCTCACCGCTGCTGCTGGGCGTCGGCACCGGATTTCTGTGGGCGCCCTGCGCGGGGCCGATCCTCGGGCTGATCCTGACGGGCGCGGCGCTCAACGGCGCGAGCGTCGGCACGTCGCTGCTGCTGCTGGCCTATGCGGCCGGTGCGTGCACCTCGCTCGCGGCTGCACTGCTGCTGGGCGGGCGGGTGTTCTCGATGATGAAGGGCTCGCTGCACGCGGGCGAATGGGCGCGGCGCGTGGCCGGCGTGGCAGTGCTCGCGGGGGTGGCGGCCATCGCGTCGGGGCTGGACACGGGACTGCTCGCCGAGCTCTCGACCGGCACGACCTCGGCACTGGAGAAGGCGCTGGTGGAGAAGATCGACAGGCCGATGCCGCTGCAGTCCCCTGCCGACCGCGGCGGCCTGATGCACACATCGACCCAGCCCGAGCCGAAGAAGCCTGCGCTGCCGCTGCCCGACGAAGGCAAGCTCCCGTCGCTCTCGGGCGCCACCGAGTGGATCAACTCGGCCCCGCTCACGGCCGAGAGCCTGCGCGGCAAGGTGGTGCTGGTCGACTTCTGGACCTACTCGTGCATCAACTGCCTTCGCACCCTGCCCTACGTTCGCGCCTGGGCCGAGAAGTACAACGACGACGGGCTCGTGGTGGTGGGCGTGCACACGCCGGAGTTCGCTTTCGAGAAGCAATCGGCCAACGTGCGCCGCGCAGTGAAGGATCTCGGCATCGGCTTCCCGGTGGCCGTCGACAGCGACTACGCAATCTGGCGCGCCTTTGGCAATCAGTACTGGCCGGCCTTCTATCTCGTCGATGCGCAGGGGCGCGTCAGGCATCACCAGTTCGGCGAGGGACAGTATGCGAAGACGGAAGAGGCCATCCGGCAACTGCTGGCGGAGGCCGGCAGGCCGGTCGCATCGGCAGGGTTGGTCTCGCCCGAGGGCAAGGGCACGCAGGCTGCAGCGGCCGCGGCGCCGGCCCTCTCCGGCGAGACCTACCTGGGCTACGAACAGGCACGCAGCTTCGCGTCGCCCGGCGGCATTTCGAACGACCGAGCGCGGGTCTATTCCGATGTTCCGGCGCTGCGTACGAATCAATGGGCGCTGGCCGGCGAGTGGAAGGTGGAAGGCGAGCGCGCAGTGCTGGTGCAGCCCAACGGTCGCATCGTCTATCGCTTCCATGCGCGCGACCTGCATCTGGTGCTCGGTCCATCGGCGAACGGGAGGCCGGTGCGCTTCAGGGTGCGGGTCGATGGCGCACCGCCGCTCGCGGACCATGGCACCGATACCGATGCGCAGGGCAACGGTGTGATCGACGGACAGCGCCTCTATCAGCTGGTGCGGCAGGCGGCGAACGACAAGGACCGCCTCTTCGAGATCGAGTTCCTGGACGCAGGCGCGCAAGCCTACGCGTTCACCTTCGGTTGATGGCCCGTCGCCTACAGATGCTGGGCGACAAGCACCACGGCTCCAGCGACGGAGATCGCTCCGCCGACGAGTTTTCTCAATGCTTTCATGGCGTGCTCCTTGTTGGGGTACCGACACCTCATGGTGCCGCACAAGGGACGCCTCGTGGGTTGGGAATCCTCATCCGCGGGATAGCGAACTCCAACACCGGCCCGGCGGCTCCGAGGATCAGCCGGACCGGGCCAGGCTCACGGAAGCCAGATCGAGCGGAGCGAGCCTTTCCCGCGCGAACTGGCTGGCCCGCAGCCGCACGCGCTGCAGCGCGGCTTCCAGAGTGGGCTGCTGCATGAAGACCAGCACGCCGTACTTGAGCCCGCGCAGGCTCAGTTCGGCAACGCCGGCGTAGCGGCCGCTGGTGGTGCGCTTGATGTCGATGCGGCTGGACCAGCCATCGGGCAGGTCGACGAGGAGTTGCAATTGCTGTGCGGCATTCATATTGGGCGCGGAGGATAGGCGCGAAGGCAAAGCAAACAAAGGAACTAGTTCCGGGGCGTCCGCATTTCTTCGGGCTCGATGAAATAGAGGCCGGAAATCGAGAACTCGTCCTCGATGTCTCCCAGATTGGCAGCGACCATCGATTCGCCCGCCCCCTCCGGCGGGCTCCTCCCTCCGACCCCATGCGAGAGCGGGGTCTTTGGCTCACCCACGGGTGAGCTTTTTTTGATCGAAACCAGAGCACCGCAGGCACTGCTGCCCAAAAGAAAAACGGCTCGCGCTTTTGGAGCGCAAACCGTCGTTCCCTCTACCAACTCGAGACCGCGTACGAGGATCGAGTCATCGACCTGCCTAACCCCACGAGCGCAGATGACGCCTGCAGTTCCGAGACCTTCGCGGCCTGAGCCGCAGGCCTGCAAGCTAGGTCGCGTCAGGCCGCTCGCGGGCGCGCTCTTCGAGCTTGGTCACCACCTGCTGCGCCAGGAAACGCAGTTGCTCCAGCAACTCCGGATCGAGCGTGCGCGGACGCGTGTCGATGACGCAGACCGTACCCAGCGCCTCGCCATTGCTCATCACGAGAGGCGCACCGGCGTAAAAGCGGATGTTGGGGTCGCCGGTGACCAGCGGATTGGACTTGAAGCGCTCATCCTGGAGCGCATCGCCGACCACCATGACCTCGGTCGGGGCGGCGATGGCATGCGCGCAGAACGCGTGCTCCCGGGGCGTCTCCACCGCCTTGAGGCCGACGCGCGACTTGAACCACTGCCGCCGATCGTCGATCAGCGAGATGAGCGCGATAGGCGTTCCGCAGAGCTGGGCGGCCAGACGCGTGATCTCGTCGTAGGCGGCCTCCTCGCTGGTGTCGAGGATGGCTACGCGGTGCAATTCCGCCAAACGTGAAGATTCGGTCATCACCCATTATCGGCGCTGCGCCGCGCTTCGGGCTCGGGGTCACCCGAACTTCTTACTTGCGCCCATGCACGCCAGCACGGCGAAGACACCCATGCACAACTTCAACGCAGAAGACCGCCACGCTCGGCAGTTGCGCGTCGAACTCGAGGAACGCGAGCAAAACACCGCCCGGTCGCGTGAGTTCGACGGAAGCCCCGCCCATTTGTCAGCCGCAAAGAAAAACGGGTCAGGACTTGTGGTCCTGACCCGCTGATCTATCTAGCAAAAATGGTCGGTGTGAAAGGATTCGAACCTTCGACCCCTTGCACCCCATGCAAGTGCGCTACCAGGCTGCGCCACACACCGAAGCTCTCGATTATAGCCTCTGAAATTCAGCGCCCAACGGTCAACAGCTCACGAATTTCAAATAGTTCGCGCCTAAGGTGCAGCAGCTGCGAAAGATCAGTCGTCTGAACGGCTGCCGACGCCGGCGAATCCTCGACGATGGCAGCGTCGAATTCCTCTTGTCCGATCTCGATGGCTTCCAGGCCCTCGAGCGGCACTTCGCCCGCCTTGCGGCGGTCGCGCTCGCCCTGCACGAGTTCCTGAAGCTTGTTGCGCGCGCCGCTGATCGTGAAGCCCTGGTCGTAGAGCAAGTCACGGATGCGGCGGATCATGAGCACCTCGTGGTGCTGGTAGTAGCGGCGGTTGCCGCGCCGCTTCATCGGGCGCAGTTGCGTGAACTCCTGCTCCCAATAACGCAGCACGTGCGGCTTGACGCCGCAGAGCTCACCGACCTCACCGATGGTGAAGTAGCGTTTGACGGGAATCGGAGGGAGCGTTTTCTCCATTGAAATCAAGACTGTGCGCGGGAAACCTCAGAGATTACTCCACGCAGCCGCGCAGCACCAAGCACTTATTCGGAGCCGAGGCTCCATTCGACTTCGGAGGTATTGCCCTGGTCGATGCTTCCGTGAATCAGTTCCTTGAGCTTGGCGCTCGCATGGAAGGTCGCGACGCGGCGCTCGCCGATCGGAATCGCCTCGCCCGTGCGCGGATTGCGCCCCGGCCGGGGCGCCTTCACGCGGATCTGGAAGTTGCCGAAGCCCGAGATCTTCACGTCCGTGCCTTCGATGAGGCTGTTGGCCACGAGCTCGAAGAAGGCCTCGACCATGTCCTTGGACTCACGCTTGTTCAGGCCGATCTGCTCGAACAGCAGGTCGGCGAGATGCGCCTTGGTGAGCGCAGGCGTTTCGAGAGCCTCGAGCGTGAATTCGGCAGCGTTCATTCTCATCATCCCCTCAGGCGGCCGCCGAGTTTGGCGCCCAGTTGTTCGACGATCGCGCGGACGGCCGGCTCGACCTGCTCGTCCGTCAGGGTGGCGCTGTCGCTCTGGAAGCTCAGGCGCACCGCCATGCTCTTCTCGCCCTGCGCCAGCGCACCCGGCGCAGCCACCGCACCCTCGCGCAGCGGCTGCGGACGATAGATGTCGAACAGCGTTGCGTCGCGCAGCAGGCCCTTGGCCGCTGCGGTGGAGCGGATGGTCTGCATCAGCGCGTCGTGCGTGACGGCCTCGGCCACCACGACGGCGATGTCGCGCTCGACGGCCTGGTGCTTGGGCACCGGCTGCGCCACGGGCACAGCGCGCGCGGTGACGGCCTCGAGGTCGAGTTCGAACAGCACGGGCGCCTGAGAGAAGTCCCACTTCTGGCGCCAGCGCGGATGCAGTTCGCCGACGAAGCCGATGGCCTTGCCGTCGACCAGCACGCGCGCCGAGCGGCCCGGATGCAGCGCCGGATGCTCGGCCGCCTCGAACGCCGGCTGCAGCGGCGCGAGCAGCGCCTCGACGTCGCCCTTCACGTCGTAGAAGTCGATGCGTTGCGGCTTGCCGTCCCAGCGCGCCTCGTCGGCATCGCCCCAGGCGAGGCCCGCCACGCGCATCGGCTGGTTCACGCCGCGCACCGTGCTGTCCGTGCTGGCGACGCTGTCGTCGCGCATGAACACGCGGCCGAGCTCGAACACGCGCACGCGCGGCGCCTTGCGGTCGAGGTTGAACTTGAGCACCTGCAGCAGCGAGCCCATCAGCGAGGAGCGCATCACGCTCATCTGGCTGGCGATGGGGTTCAGCAGCTTCACCGGATTGGCGTTGCCGGCCAGGTCCTGCTCCCAGTGCGCCTCGACGAAGCTGAAGTTGATCGTTTCCTGGTAGCCCAGCGCGGCGATGCTGCGGCGAACCGCGAAGCGGCTGCGCTGCGCCTCGGGACGCACGCGCGCGGTGATGGGCGCGAGCGGCGCGGTGGTCGGCAGGTTGTTGAAGCCGATCAGGCGCGCGACTTCCTCGATCAGGTCTTCCTCGATCAGCAGGTCGAAGCGGTGCGGCGGCGGGGTGACGGTCAGCGTGCCCTCGCCCTCGGTGATCGCAAAGCCGAGCCGGTTCAGCGCTTCGGCGCATTGCGCCTGCGTCAGCGGCATGCCGATCACGCGCGATGCACGCGCCACGCGCAGCGTAACGGGCACGGCCTCGGGCACGCTCAGCGTCTGGTCATCCATGCGGCCGGCCTGGCCGCCGCAGATCTCGGTGACCAGCTGCGTGATGCGCTCGATGATCTGGACGGTGCGGCTCGGATCGACGCCGCGCTCGTAGCGGTGGCCCGCGTCGGTCGAGAAGTTGAAGCGGCGCGAGCGGCCCTGCACGGCCTCGGGCCACCAGAAGGCAGCTTCTACGTAGATGTTGCGCGTGTCGTCGGACACCGAGGTGGCGTCGCCGCCCATGATGCCGGCGAGCGACTCGACCTCGCGGTCGTCGGCGATCACGCCGACCTTGTCGTCGACGGTGATCGTGTTGCCATTGAGAAGCTTCAGCTGCTCGCCCGGCTTGCCCCAGCGCACCGTGAGGCCGCCGTGGATCTTGTCGAGGTCGAAGATGTGGCTGGGCTGGCCGTACTCGAACATCACGTAGTTCGAGATGTCGACCAGCGGCGTCACGCTGCGCTGGCCGCAGCGCGCCAGGCGCTCGACCATCCAGGCGGGCGTCGCGACCTTGGTGTTCACGCCGCGCATGATGCGGCCCGAGAAGCGGCCGCAGAGCTCGGGCGCCTCGACCTTCACCGGCAGCACGTCGGCGAACGAGGTAGCGACCGGCGCGATCTCGGGCGTCTTGAGCGGTGCACCAGTGAGCGCAGCCAGTTCGCGCGCCACGCCGTAGACGCTGAGGCCGTGCGCCAGGTTGGGCGTGAGCTTCAGCGTTAGCAGCATGTCGTCGAGCTTGAGCACGTCACGCACGTCGGCGCCGATGGGCGCGCTGGCGTCGAGCTCTAGCAGGCCGCCGTGGTCTTCGCTCAACTGGAGTTCGCGCGCCGAGCACAGCATGCCCTGGCTTTCCACGCCACGCAGCTTGCCGAGCTTGATGAGAAACGGCTTGCCGTCTTCACCCGGCGGCAGTTCAGCGCCGACGAGTGCGCACGGCACCTTGATGCCAACGCGCGCATTGGGCGCGCCACACACGATGTTGAGCAAGGCGCCCTGCCCCGCATCGACCTGGCACACGCGCAGGCGATCGGCATTCGGGTGCTGCACCGCTTCCTTGATTTCGCCGACCACGATGCGCGTGAAAGGCGGCGCCACCGGTCGGCGCTCTTCCACCTCGAAACCGCCCATGGTGAGCGTTTCGGCCAGTGCGGCGCTGTCGATGGGCGGGTTGCAGAACTCGCGCAGCCAGGATTCCGGGAATTGCATCTCTTCGATCTCGATCTGGTTTTTTCTGTGATGGGGTGCTTACTGGAACTGCGAGAGAAAACGCAGGTCGCCGTCGAAGAAGAGGCGCAGGTCGTTCACGCCGTAGCGCAGCATCGTGAGCCGGTCGGGGCCCATGCCGAAGGCGAAGCCGATGTAGCGCTCGGGGTCGAGGCCCATGTTGCGCACCACGTTCGGGTGCACCTGGCCCGAACCCGACACCTCGAGCCCGCGGCCGGCCAGCGGGCCGCTCGCGAACTGGATGTCGATCTCGGCGCTCGGCTCGGTGAACGGGCAGACGCTCGGGCGGAAGCGCAGCACAAGGTCGTCACGCTCGAAGAAGGTGCGGCAGAAGTCGGTGAAGACGACCTTCAGGTCCTTGAAGCTCACGTTCTCGCCGAGCCACAGGCCTTCGCACTGGTGGAACATCGGCGAATGGGTGGCGTCGCTGTCGACGCGGTAGGTGCGGCCGGGGGCGATCACGCGGATCTCGGGCGCCTTCACGGTGCCTGTGGTGTCGGCAGCGGCAGCAGCGAACTCGGCCGCGTACTTCTTGATGTGCTGATGCGCGTAGCGCACCTGCATCGGGCTGGTGTGCGGGCGCAGGTTGTAGGGGATGCCGTCGTCGCCGTTCAGGTCGACGTAGAAGGTGTCCTGCATCGAGCGCGCAGGATGGTTCGGCGGGTTGTTGAGCGAGGTGAAGCTGTGCCAGTCGCTCTCGATCTCGGGGCCGTCGGCCACGTCGAAGCCCATGCTGGAGAAGATCTCCTCGATGCGCTCCAGGGTGCGGCTCACGGGGTGCAGTCCGCCCGAAATACGGCGGCGACCGGGCAGGGTCACGTCCAGGGACTCGGCACGCAGTTGCAGCGAGAGCTCCTCATCGGCCAGTTGCTGGCGACGGTCGGTCAGCGCGGCTTCGATGGCTTGCTTGGCGACGTTGATGGCGGCGCCGCGGGACTTCTTCTCTTCGACACTCAGCGCGGCCATGCCCTTCATCAGCTCGGTGATGCGGCCCGACTTGCCGAGAAACTGGGCCTTGGCGTTTTCGAGCTCGGCGGGTGTCTTCGCTTCGGCGAAGGCGGCACGTGCGGTGTCGACCAGGGAGTCCAACTCGTTCATAGCAACAAAAATCTTCGAGGGGAAATAAAAAAGAGCTGGAGCCTTTTCAAGCGCCAGCCCTTGAGCCGTGGGCGCAGGAAGCCGCCCGGGGGCGGCACTCCTGCTGTGCAGAATCAAGCAGCCAGCTTGGCCTTGACCTGCTCCACGATGCCGGCAAAAGCGGCCTTGTCGTGCACGGCGATGTCCGCAAGCATCTTGCGGTCGATCTCGATACCGGCCTTGCGGATGCCGTTGGCGAACTGGCTGTAGGTCAGGCCCAGTTCACGCGAGGCGGCGTTGATACGCGCGATCCACAGCTGACGGAACACGCGCTTCTTGGTACGGCGGTCACGGTAGGCGTATTGGCCTGCCTTCATCACCGCCTGTTTGGCGACGCGGAAGACATTGCCGCGGCGACCGCGGAAACCCTTGGCGAGTGCGAGAACTTTCTTGTGGCGGGCGCGAGCCGTTACACCACGTTTGACGCGAGGCATGTGTGTACTCCTTGTTCGTCTGAGTTAGATGCCACGGCCGGGCAGCATGGCGGCGACAGAAACCATGTTGGTTTCATGCACTGCGACTGCACCACGCAGTTGACGCTTGTTCTTGGTGGTCTTCTTGGTCAGGATGTGACGCTTGAAGGCTTGACCGCGCTTGACGGTGCCACCGGGACGAACGCGGAAACGCTTTTTCGCGCTGCTCTTGGTCTTCATTTTGGGCATGTGAATGCTCCTTTAGTTTGTGCTCGTGAGGCGCCATGGATGCTCCACAGACTTGTTGGCCCCGAGACACTTCTTCATCCCGCCACTGCCTGCATCCCTTTCGAAATGCGGGCAAAGGCGAAATCCCTTCAAAACCTCTCTGCTTCGACTCCAGCCCCGGCCGTCAGGCCGCGGCGGGCGTCGCCGCCGGAGCGGCACCGGCGTCGGCCGCCGGCTTCTGACCACCGCCGCCTGGCTTCTTGCGGCCCGGCGCGATCATCATGATCATCTGCCGGCCTTCGAGCTTCGGGAACTGCTCGACGATGATCGAATCGCCCAGTTCGTCGCGGATGCGCTGCAGCAGGGCCAGACCGAGCTCCTGGTGCGTGATCTCGCGGCCGCGGAAGCGCAGCGTGATCTTGCACTTGTCGCCCTCATCGAGGAAGCGCCGGATGTTGCGCATCTTGATGTTGTAGTCGCCATCGTCGGTACCGGGCCGGAACTTGATTTCCTTGACCTCGATGACCTTCTGCTTCGACTTCGCCTCGGCCGCCTTCTTCTGCTCGTGGTACTTGAACTTGCCGTACTCGATCAGGCGGCACACTGGCGGGTTGGCCGCTGCGACGACCTCCACCAGGTCCACGTCCTGCTCACCGGCAAGGCGTAGAGCCTCTGCAAGACTCACGACACCCAATTGCTCGTTATCCGGGCCGATCAGGCGGACTTCCGGGGCCATGATTTCCCGGTTCAGGCGGTGTTGGCGTTCCTCGCGGTGGCGGCGGTCGCGGAATGCAGTAGCGATGGTCAGTGTCCTTCAAAATTTGCTACAAAAACTGTAGCGAAAGCCGCTCAGCCCTCGCGGACAAGCGGCACGATTTGGCAGGGAAACATATGGGGTTTTCCGAGGACAAATCAACGCTTGTCGGCAACATCCTGAACGAGCCGTTGAACGAACGACTCGAGGGACATTGCACCGAGGTCTTGATTGCCCCGGGCGCGCACTGCGACGGCACCTGCTTCCTTTTCCTTGTCACCCACGACAACGATGTAAGGGAGCTTTTGCAACGAATGCTTCCGTATTTTATACGTAATCTTTTCGTTGTGCAGGTCGAGCTGGACCCTAAGCCCTTGATTTTGCAGCGTTTTCGCAACTTGCGAGGCGTAATCCGCCTGCCCTTCGCTGATATTCAGCACCGCCACCTGTACCGGAGCGAGCCACGCGGGCATCGCGCCGGAGTGGTGTTCAATCAGCATGCCGATGAATCGCTCCAGGCTGCCGACGATCGCGCGGTGCAGCATCACGGGGTGCGCGCGGCCGCTGGATTCCGTCACGTACTCGCCGCCAAGGCGCTCGGCCGTGTTGAAGTCGACCTGCATCGTTCCGCACTGCCATTGGCGGCCGATGGCGTCGCGCAGGGTGTATTCGATCTTCGGGCCGTAGAAGGCGCCGTCGCCCGGCGCGATGACGAAGTCGACGCCCGAGCGGCGCAGCGATTCCATCACCGCGTGCTCGGCCTTGTCCCACAGCTCGTCGGAGCCGACGCGGTTCTCGGGACGCGTCGCGACCTTGTAGAGGATGTCCGTGAATCCGAAGTCGGCGTAGACCTTCTGCAGCTGCGCCGTGTAGGCGATGCATTCGTCGAGGATCTGGTCCTCCGTGCAGAAGATGTGGCCGTCGTCCTGCGTGAAGCCGCGCACGCGCATGATGCCGTGCAGCGCGCCGCTGGGCTCGTTGCGATGGCACTGGCCGAATTCGCCGTAGCGCAGCGGCAGATCGCGGTAGCTGCGCAGGTCGCTCTTGAAGATGAGCACGTGGCCCGGACAGTTCATCGGCTTGAGTGCGTAGTCGCGCTTCTCCGATTCCGTCGTGAACATGTTCTCGCGGTAGTTCTGCCAGTGGCCCGTTTTCTCCCAGAGGCTCTTGTCGAGGATCTGCGGGCCCTTCACTTCCCAATAGCCCGTGTCGCGGTAGATGGCACGCATGTATTGCTCGACCGCCTGCCAGATGGCCCAGCCCTTCGGGTGCCAGAAGACCACGCCCGGCGCCACCTCGTCGATGTGGAACAGGTCGAGTTCCTTGCCCAGCCGGCGGTGATCGCGCTTCTCGGCTTCCTCGATGCGCTGGATGTACTGGTCTAGCTGCTTCTTGTCGGCCCAGGCCGTGCCGTAGATGCGTTGCAGCTGCTCGTTCTTGGCGTCGCCGCGCCAGTAGGCACCGGCCAGCTTCGTGAGCTTGAAGACCTTCAGGAAGCGCGTGTTCGGCACGTGCGGGCCGCGGCACATGTCGACGTATTCCTGGTGGTAGTACAGGCCCATGGCCTGCTCGTCGGGCATGTCCTCGACCAGGCGCAGCTTGTAGTCCTCGCCGCGCGACTTGAAGACCTCGATGACCTCGGCGCGCGGCGTCATCTTCTTGATCACGTCGTAGTCCTGCGCGATCAGCTCGCGCATGCGCGCCTCGATGGCGGCCATGTCCTCGGGCGTGAAGGGGCGCTCGTAGGCGATGTCGTAGTAGAAGCCCTCGTCGATCACGGGCCCGATCACCATCTTGGCCGTCGGGTAGAGCTGCTTCACCGCATGGCCGACCAGGTGCGCCGTCGAGTGGCGGATGATTTCCAGGCCCTCTTCGTCCTTGGGCGTGATGATCTGCAGCTTCGCGTCATGGTCGATGACGTCGCTGGCATCGACTAGCCGGCCGTCGACCTTGCCGGCCACCGTCATCTTGGCCAGGCCGGGACCGATGGACTGGGCGACTTCGGCCACCGAAACCGGGCCTGGGAACTCGCGGCGCGAGTTGTCGGGGAGCGTGATCTGGATCATTTTGGGAAAACCTCGGGGAGAAAAACAAAAAAGCGCGGTGGATGACCGCGCTTTGCTTGGTTGTGTAGCTGGCGAAAACCAGCGAGCGCGGGCTACCGGCCTTTTCCTTCGGTGAAGAAAAAGCCGCTGAATCCTTGCGGGGTAGTTCGCGGTGTCATAACCAAGATGCCTTTCTCGCTCTTGTTGAGTGCAGAGACGGCGATTCTAGCCTTTGCCCGCTTCAGGATGCAGGCGCGGCATTCTTGAGGCCCAGCACGTCGATAGGCTCGATCGACGGCGGCCCGGCAAACAGTTCGGCCGCTTTCGCCATCAGCGCCTGGGCGATCGGACCGGCCAGGTGAGCCTGGCGTGCGGCGTCGCTCTCGAATGCATCGAATATGCCGAAGGTACTCGGCGACAGGCGCAGCGCAAACCAGATCGGTGTTGTTTTCTCGTCGCGCGCCATCGCAAGACCGGCCTCAAGGAACTTCTCGACATCGCTTTCCTTTCCCGGCTTGGCTTCGAGCCGGGCGAACAGTGCGTACTTGATCATGGGTCATCTCCTGCGTTGAACGGCGCGCGAGATTGCGCGGCGTCGGCACCGACTCTAGGCGGCCCTCACCTTTAGAGCTATTGGCATTTTTGACATCTTTGATATCGTTATTGCCATGAAGCTCGAAGTACTCGCCCTCGACGGCGTATTCGACACCGGCCTGTCCACGGTGCTCGACGTGTTCACCACTGCCAACGAGCTCGCGGCCATGCTGCAGCCTGACGCAGCCCCGTTCGAGGTCACCGTGACAGGCGTGCGCAAACGCGTTCGGACCTCGCAAGGTCTTTCCGTGCCAGTGGCTCGCGCACTCGGTACCGGCACTGTAGACTGGCTGATCGTTCCCGCGCTGGGCTGCAAGATGCCCGAAACACTGGAGCCCGCCCTGCAGCGTGCCGACGTACGCGATGCCTGCATCGCGTTGCGGGAGCGCTCGGACAGGAACGCCGGCGTGGCCGCCGCCTGCATCGGCACCTTCGTGCTCTCCGAATCGGGCGTGCTCGATCACCACAACGCGACCACGACCTGGTGGCTCGCAACCCTGTTTCGCCAGCGCTATCCCAGCGTGCAGCTCGAGGACTCGCGCATGCTGGTCAATTCCGGCCACCTGATCACGGCCGGCGCGGCGTTGAGCCATGTCGATCTGGCGCTGTGGATCGTCCGCCAGGCAAGCCCCGAACTCGCCACGCTGGTCGCGCGCTACCTGATCGTCGATCAGCGGCCGTCGCAATCGGCCTACGTGATCTCCGACCACCTCTCGCATTCGGACCCGCTGGTGGAGCGCTTCGAACACTGGGCACGCGGCCGGCTGGCCCATGGCTTCTCGCTCGACGAGGCCGCGCAGGCCGCGGGAACCAGCAAGCGCACGCTGGCCCGGCGCATGCAGCAGGTCCTGGGCAAGAGCCCGCTCTCCTACGTGCAGGATCTGCGCGTGGAGCGCGCGGTGCACCTGCTCAAGACCAGCGACAGGAGCCTCGAGCAGATCGCCGGCATGGTGGGCTACGCCGATGGCGTCACGCTGCGTACCCTGCTGCGCCAGCGACTGGGGCGCGGCGTGCGCGAGGTACGCCTCGAGATCTGACGGGCGCAAAAAAGCCCGGCGCGCGGCCGGGCTGAAGGTGACAGCGAATACCTGCCTGTCAGAGATCGATCCGGCGAGGATCGATCGACCGATCAGTGGAACTGTTCTTCCTCGGTCGAGCCCGACAGCGCCTTCACGCTCGACGAACCGCCCTGGATCACGGTGGTCACGTCGTCGAAGTAACCCGCGCCCACTTCCTGCTGGTGCGACACGAAGGTGTAGCCCTTGTCGCGTGCGGCGAACTCGGGTTCCTGGACCATGTTCACGTAGTGCTTCATGCCTTCGCCGCGAGCGTATGCATGGGCGAACTGGAAGGTGTTGAACCAGTTGACGTGGATGCCAGCCAGCGTGATGAACTGGTACTTGTAGCCCAGCGCCGACAGGTCTTCCTGGAACGAGGCGATCTGCTTGTCGTCGAGGTTCTTCTTCCAGTTGAAGGACGGCGAGCAGTTGTACGACAGCAGCTTGCCCGGGCAGGCGGCATGCACGGCCTGCGCGAATTCGCGGGCGAAGCCGATATCGGGCACGCCGGTCTCGCACCACACCAGGTCGGCGTAGGGCGCGTAGGCCACGCCGCGGCTGATGGCCTGCTCCAGGCCGTTCTTGACGCGATAGAAGCCTTCCTGCGTGCGCTCGCCGGTCAGGAACGGCTTGTCGTTGGCATCGTGGTCGGACGTGATCAGGTTCGCGGCTTCGGCGTCGGTGCGGGCCAGAACGATGGTCGGCACGCCCAGAACGTCGGCGGCGAAGCGCGCAGCGATCAGCTTCTCGCAGGCTTCCTGCGTCGGCACGAGCACCTTGCCACCCATGTGGCCGCACTTCTTCACGGCTGCCAGCTGGTCTTCGAAGTGCACGCCGGCAGCGCCTGCGGTGATCATGTTCTTCATGAGTTCGAAGGCGTTGAGCACGCCGCCGAAACCGGCTTCCGCGTCGGCCACGATGGGCAGGAAGTAGTCGATGAATTCCTTGTCGCCCGGGTTGATGCCGCGGCCCCACTGGATCTCATCGGCACGGCGGAAGGTGTTGTTGATGCGACGGACCATCGTCGGCACCGAGTCGTAGGCGTACAGCGACTGGTCGGGGTACATGGTTTCGGAGGTGTTGCCGTCGGCGGCCACCTGCCAGCCCGACAGAT